>JARRQD010000226.1:0-9758 GCA_037382205.1 Candidatus Thiodiazotropha sp. | reverse complement strand
CTTGAACCCTCACAGATGATCGAACTGGATCGCTGGGCGGTTGATCGTACCCTGCAACTGCAGAAAGAGATTGCTGAAGCCTACGGTGAGTTTCAGTTCCATGTCATCTACCAGAAGATCCACAACTTCTGTGTCAATGAGATGGGCGGTTTCTATCTGGATATCATCAAAGATCGTCAATACACCACTCAGGCGGACAGCCTGCCCCGACGCTCTTGCCAGACTGCGATATACCATATCATCGAGGCCATGGTGCGCTGGCTGGCGCCGATCCTCAGTTTTACAGCGGATGAGATCTGGCAGTCGATTCCCGGTGAGCGCAGCGAGAGTGTGTTCCTTGAGACCTGGTATGAGGGGCTCTATGCCCTGGATCAGGATGACCGATTCAATGCTGGCTATTGGCAGCAGATCATCAATTTGCGGGAAGCAGTCAGTAAGGCGATGGAGTCTTTTCGTGCAGCGGGTAACTCCTCTCTGGATGCGGATGTCACCATCTATGGGGATGACGCCTTGGTCACTGCGTTGGCGCAGCTGGAAGACGAACTGCGCTTTGTATTGATCACTTCGGAGGCCAAGGCACTACCGATGGCGCAAAAGCCGGAGCCGCTGGCGCTGGATGAAACCCTTGGTGTCGCGATTCAGGTAACCGCTTCGCCTCATCGTAAGTGTGTCCGCTGCTGGCATCATCGGGAAGATGTGGGCCGTCATGCCGAGCATCCGGAGCTTTGTGGCCGCTGTGTGGAGAATGTCAGTGGAGACGGCGAGCCGCGGCGCTTTGCCTGAGTCGTCTTAAAGGGAAGGTGAGATGATTAATTGGTTATGGCTCTCTTTTGTGGTGATCTTACTGGATCAGTTGACCAAGCAGCTGGCCGAAACAACGCTGACACTTTACGAGTCTGTCTACGTGATGCCGATGTTCGATCTGACTCTGCTCTATAACAAGGGTGCGGCATTCAGTTTTCTCAGCGATCAGGGAGGCTGGCAGCGTTGGTTTTTTACCGTGCTCGCGATCCTGGTGGCCGGGGGGTTGATTGTTTGGCTGTGGCGCTTGAAGGCTCAGGAGAAGTGGGTGGCTGTCTCCCTGTCGCTGATCATTGGTGGTGCGCTAGGCAATGTGATCGACCGTATCCTATTTGGTTATGTGATCGACTTTCTCCACTTCCACTATCAACAGCACTACTGGCCTGCCTTCAATCTCGCCGATTCAGCCATTACCCTCGGCGTGGGTGTCATGCTGTACGACGCTCTGGTGCTGGCGAAGAAACGTGACTGAACAATACACATAGATTGCCGTGTTGACAGCCCCGGCCTCTGTTATCGCTGAGTAAGGATCGTTCTGCAATGAAGTTCGGAATTGACCGTCTGATCGAGGACACTGAGCTGCGTCGCCCGTTGGTCGGTAAGCGCATTGCGTTACTCGCCCATCCGGCCTCAACCACAGTTGATCTGATCCATAGTCTGGATGCCCTGGCCGCTCTACCGGAGATCGAATTAACTGCTGCATTCGGGCCACAGCATGGGCTGCGAGGTGACAAGCAGGACAACATGGTGGAGAGCGGGGATGAGTATGACACTCGTCTCGGTATTCCGCTGTTCAGCCTGTATGGTGAAGTACGCCGTCCAACCGCTGAAATGATGGAGAGTTTTGATCTGCTGCTGGTGGATCTGCAGGATCTTGGCTGCCGCATCTACACCTTTATCACAACCCTGCGCTATATGCTGGAAGCCGCTGCGGAGCAGGGTAAAGCGGTTTGGGTGCTCGATCGTCCCAATCCGGCTGGCAGGCCGGTTGAGGGATTGATGTTGCGCGAAGGCTGGGAGAGCTTTGTCGGCGCCGGGCCGATGCCGATGCGTCATGGGCTTACCCTGGGTGAGATGGCTTTGTGGTTCGTCAACCATTTCAATATCGATGTTGAATGTAAAGTGATCAGTATGCTTGGTTGGCAACCTGATGCTGCGCCGGGTTACGGCTGGCCGCTGATTGAACGAACATGGATCAACCCAAGTCCCAATGCGGCCAATCTGTCGATGGCCAGATGTTATGCCGGGACCGTGATGCTGGAAGGTACAACGCTGTCGGAAGGGCGCGGCACCACCAGGCCTCTGGAACTGTTCGGCGCGCCAGATATCGATGCCGTTGCGTTGATCGAGACCATGCATGAACTCAGTCCCGGTTGGCTTGAGGGGTGTCAGTTGCGACCCTGCTGGTTTGAGCCAACCTTCCACAAGCATGCCCATCAACTCTGTCATGGCGTTCAGATCCATGTGGATAGTAATGCGCACTATCTGCATGACAAGTTCAAACCCTGGCGTCTGCAGGCGCTCGCTTTTAAGGCCTTGCATAGTTTGTACCCTGACTACACGCTTTGGCGAGACTTTCCCTATGAATATGAGTTTGAGCGGCTTGCGATTGACTTAATCAATGGTTCAAGCTTATTACGGGAGTGGGTCGATAATCCTGATGCAACAGCTGATGAACTTGATGTTCTGGCTGCCGTAGATGAGAGGGAGTGGTTGTTGGAAACGGAGAGATTTAAACTCTATTGAGCAGATGAGGCGCTGACTGGTTCAGAAGCTGATCGGGTTATTCAAACTTTTTCATTCCATGAGCATGGCCATATTCCGCAGCGCTACATCGACATTGAAAGGCATTATGTTCTTGCAGTAGTGTCCGATATTTGGGCGCCTAAAGCGCGTTGGGAAGGCCTATGACAGCAGAGCGAACGCTTGCTATCCAAGTCTTCTGGAATTCGAGAAGGCACGAGTGCGGGCGTAAACATCAATAGTGTTTAGAGTAAAATTCCTGGTTATTTTTCAGGTTGAATGTGAATCTTTGGTTGGCGGTTGAGGCGTGCTTTTATTGATAAAAAATGCGTGCTACTTGCAAAAGAAGAGGACTCGCATATCATCCTGTGGGTCAACGATCATCCAGTCATCCAAAGCTTTGATGCAGTAGCTGTTACCGAATTCAGTGACCACTCTTGTTGTGCCGTCTGCGAGCGTTGAAACGCCCGCTGCCTCTCTGTTGTCGTCTAATGCTCGATTGAAAATCGTTGATATAGAGTCTTTCGCTGGAGTCGTATGTTCTGGTTGATCAATGCTTGCCATTTCTCGGCTGATCTCCTTGGATGAAGTAAGAATCCTTCCAGAGGTGACTTTTTGTTCAGGCGGTTTTATTGATGAGCCCTGTGTTGGTTTGTTGCTGAGTTTATGCTGTTTTATTGAGGGTGGTGGGCTAGGGGGTGTCTCAGGTATAGGCGTAGGTTTATTCGTCACTACCGCGGATGACTCTGCATCGGCATGAGTCACCCTACTGATGGTTGGTAGGTCAAGGGTTATTTGAATTGGAGAGGGTGGTGTGGTGTTTGGGCTATGCTGTAAGTAGTCTTGCAATTTATCGACCAGATACCAGATCAGCAGAAAGTGTATGGTTACCGATATAAACAGTGCTGGCGCCAGCTTTCTGAACACGCTTTCCTCCCTATCCTTAGGTTTTGCTGTTGAATTCCCGGGTTAGCCATAGGCTTATTTCAGAAGGCTCTTTTAGCGCATGGTAACCAATTCCTCTGCGGCAGTTGGGTGAATGGCTATGGTGTCGTCGAAATCATGCTTTGTCGCTCCCATTCGCATTGCAACTGCAAAACCCTGCAGCATCTCGTCAGCGCCAATCCCGATAACATGGCAGCCTACCACTCTCTCTCTGGCGCCGATGGTGACCAGTTTCATCGCCATTTTACTCTGCTGTTTGGTAAAGGCGTGATACATCGGTGTGAATCTGGATTGGTAGATCTTAACCGCATCGCCATGAATCTCTCTCGCTTCACTTTCAGTCAAGCCGACTGTGGCAATAGGAGGGTGGCTGAAGACAACCGTTGGGATCAGCTCATAGTCGAGCTTGCGATCCTGCATGCCGCCAAACAGTCGGTCGGCAAGTCTTCGCCCTGCAGCTATGGCGACGGGTGTCAATTGAGCTCTACCGGTGACATCGCCGATTGCGTAGACACCGGGTTGGTTAGTGTTCTGCCATTCATCCGTTGGGATGAAGCCCTGCTCGTCGGTTTCAACACCGGCCTGCTCCAGGTTCATGCCGTGTGATGCCGGTACTCGGCCGATGGCCCAAAGCAGTTGATCAAATCTGCCCAGTGGTTGCCCGGTATCTGCACAGATCAGTTCAAGATCTTCATCTTGGTGTTTTTTAACCTCGCCAATGTGTGACGAGGTGATGATATTGACACCCGCATCCACCATCTCCTCAATCAGACACTCCCGTAGCATGGCGTCGAAAGGTCTGAGTAGATGCTCTTTCCGCAACAGCAGGGTTACATCGCTGCCCAGTGCGTTGAGCAATCCAGCGATCTCTACGGCAATATAGCCGCTGCCCACAACAGCGACCCGTTGGGGGAGGCTTTCAAGCTCAAAAAAACCATCGGACGTGATACCGTATTCAGCCCCGGGTATGGACGGTACAACCGGATAGGCGCCAGGCGCGATGACGATGTGCTCGGCACAATACTGTTCTCCTTCCACCTCCACTGTGTGGCTGTCGAGGAATCGTGCATAGCCGGTGATTTCATCGATCTCGGAGTCTTTCAGGTAGGTGTGATACCAGTTGTTGATGCCAGCTACATAGTCATCCCGGTGTTGCTTCAGGGTCTTCCAGGAGAAGTTGTTGATGGCAATGTCAAAGCCATAATCTTTTGCATCTTCAAGCGTATGAGCAATACCGGCCCCGTACCACATGACCTTTTTGGGTACGCAACCCTGGTTAACGCAGGTGCCGCCGATTCGCTTGGCCTCAATAACAGCACACTTGGCGCCATATTTTGCAGCACGTTCAGCAACGGAGAGGCCGCCACTACCGGCACCGATCGCAATAAGGTCGTATTTTTCAGTCATCTTTATTTACCTTGGTTACGGGCGTGGTTGGATCGATTGTTTTTATGATCCAGCTTATCGGGCTAAATGCCTTAGCGCCATGTTTTTAGGTTTGCTGGATCTCACCAATGTGAGTTTCGGGGCTAACACTATTCTGAATCCGTTTCGGTCTATTTCGCCATGAGTTGCTTGAGAAACTTGCCAGTATAGGAGCCCCGTTTTTTGGCTAACTGCTGCGGTGTGCCCTGGGCAATAATCTCCCCCCCTTTGTCGCCCCCTTCAGGCCCGAGATCGATGATCCAGTCCGCGGTCTTGACAACATCCAGGTTGTGCTCGATGACCACCACCGTATTGCCGTGATTGCGTAGACGGTGCAGTACTTCCAGAAGGTGGTTGACGTCGTGAAAGTGGAGGCCGGTGGTTGGTTCGTCAAGGATATAGAGGGTTTTACCCGTATCCCGCTTGGAGAGTTCTCGGGAGAGTTTCACCCGCTGGGCCTCACCGCCGGAGAGGGTGGTGGCGTTCTGTCCCAGTGAAATGTATGAGAGCCCCACATCCATCAGGGTCTGCAGTTTGCGTTTGATCGCCGGTACCGCATCGAAAAAGTCCAGCGCCTCTTCCACGGTCATGCTCAGCACTTCGTCAATGGTCTTGCCCTTGTAGTGGATCTCCAGGGTCTCCCGGTTATAGCGTTTACCTTTACAGACATCACACTGCACATAGATGTCGGGGAGAAAGTGCATCTCCACCTTGATCACCCCGTCACCGCTGCAGGATTCACAGCGTCCACCCTTCACATTGAAGCTGAACCGTCCTGGGGTATAGCCTCTTGCGCGGGCTTCCGGGGTACCGGCAAAGAGTTCCCGGATCGGTGTGAAGAGTCCGGTATAGGTGGCTGGATTGGATCTAGGCGTGCGGCCAATCGGACTTTGATCAATATCCACCACCTTGTCGTAGTGCTCCAGTCCATTGATGGTCTTGTGGGGGGAGGGGCTGGTATTGGCTTTATTCAGGGCGGCGGCGCAGATCGGGTAGAGGGTGTCATTGATCAGGGTTGATTTGCCGGAACCAGAGACCCCTGTGATGCAGCAAAAACTGCCCACCGGAATCACCAAATCCACCGCCTTTAAGTTGTTGCCGGTGGCGCCCAGGAGCTCCAGTGTGCGTCGCTCGTCGATCTCGGTTGTACGCTCGGGTATCTCGATGCTGCGCTTGCCGCTCAAATATTCCCCAGTGAGTGAGCCCTTACATTTCGATATCTGACTGGCGCTGCCTTGGGCGGGCCGATATCCACCACATGATCCGCACTACGAATCGCCTCCTCATCATGCTCCACCACGATGACAGTGTTCCCCAGATCCCGCAGATAGGTCAAAGTATCGAGCAGGCGCTGGTTGTCCCGCTGATGCAGGCCGATGGAGGGTTCGTCCAGTACATACATGACACCCACCAGACCAGCGCCGATCTGGCTGGCCAGGCGGATCCGCTGGGCCTCACCGCCGGAGAGGGTTTCGGCGCTACGATCGAGGGTCAGGTAGTCCAGACCCACATTGACCAGGAAGTGGAGGCGTTGGTCGATCTCCTTGAGAATCTTGGCCGCGATCTTGCCCCGCTTGCCTGGCAGTTTGAGGGCGCCAAAACTCTTTTTTACCTGGCCGATCGGCATCCGCGTCAGTTCCGGCAGGGTGTGCTCCTTGATGAAGACATGTCGGGCCGCCTGATTGAGCCGGGTGCCTTCGCAATCGGGGCAGGGCTGACTTGAGATGTAGCGGGTCAGCTCCTCACGCACCGCATTCGATTCGGTCTCCCGATAGCGGCGCTGCATGTTGGGTATGATGCCCTCGAAGGGGTGACGCTTTTTCACTGAGCGACCCCGTTCGTTGTGATAGCTGAACTCGATCGCCTCACTGCCGCTGCCGTGCAGAATGATCTTCTGAATTCGCTTCGGCAGCTTCTTCCAGGGGGTCTCCGGGTCGAACTTCAGGTGACGCCCCAGTGAGGAGATCATCTGGAAGTAGTAGGCGTTACGGCGATCCCAGCTGCGTACCGCGCCACCGGCCAGGGAGAGCTCCGGATGGGCAACCACCTTTTTCGGGTCGAAGAACTGCTCGATGCCCAGGCCGTCACAGGTCGGGCAGGCGCCAACCGGATTGTTGAAAGAGAACAGTCTCGGCTCCAGCTCGCTCAGGCTGTAGCCGCAGTGGGGGCAGGCGAATCTCGATGAGAACACCAACTCCTGCTGGCTGCCGTCCATCCAGGCGACCCGCACCAGGCCGTCTGCCAGATTGAGGGCCGTCTCAAAGGATTCGGCGAGGCGGGTTTTTAGATCCGAGCGCACCTTGAAACGGTCTACTACTACCTCGATGGTGTGCTTTTTATGCAGCTCCAGGGTGGGTGCATCATCGAGTTCGAATACTTCGCCATCGATACGGGCACGGATAAACCCCTGAGTATGCAGCTCCTGCAGCAGCTTGTGGTGCTCACCTTTACGCGCCTGGACCACCGGCGCCAGCATCATCAACCGCTCCCCCTCTGGCAGGGCTACCACCTGATCGACCATCTGGCTGATGCTCTGGGCTTCCAGAGTGGTGTCGTGCTCTGGGCATTTGGGGGTGCCGGCCCGGGCAAACAGTAAGCGCAGATAGTCATAGATCTCGGTGATCGTGCCTACGGTGGAGCGGGGATTGTGGGAGGTGGTCTTCTGCTCAATTGAGATCGCCGGAGAGAGCCCTTCGATGTGGTCCACATCCGGCTTCTCCATCAATGAGAGGAATTGCCTGGCGTAGGCGGAGAGGGATTCCACATAGCGACGTTGACCTTCAGCGTAGATGGTATCGAAGGCCAGCGAAGACTTTCCGGAACCGGAGAGCCCAGTGAATACGATCAATTTGTCGCGTGGCAGATCCAGGTCGATGTTTTGCAGGTTGTGAGTGCGGGCGCCGCGAATGCTGATGGTGTCCATAATCTTGTTGTGGTAGTACTGCATTGGATTGAGCGAACCTGATACTATACGCCCTCTTTTTATCGACTGGCAAAGTGACTTAGTGATGAGTAACAAACAGGGAAATGACTCAGGCCTGAATGCAACGGAGCGACGCGCTGCCTATTCCTTGTCTGTGCTCTTTTCCTTGCGAATGTTGGGGTTATTTCTCATCCTGCCGGTGTTTTCCCTCTAAGCGGAGGTGCTACCGGATGAGACGCCTCTGTTAGTCGGTCTTGCTATCGGAATCTATGGTCTCACCCAGGCCCTATTGCAGATCCCCTATGGCATGCTCTCCGATCGCATCGGTCGCAAGCCCGTGCTGATCTTCGGCCTGTTGGTGTTTGCTCTGGGCAGCGTGGTCGCTGCGACCTCAGATACCATCTACGGCATAATCATCGGGCGGGCATTGCAGGGAAGTGGTGCGATTGCTGCCGTCATCATGGCGCTGGCGGCGGATCTCAGCCGTGAGCAGCGACGTTTGCGTATGATGGCGATTATTGGCATCAGTATCGGCTTTGCCTTTGCGGTTGCGTTGATTCTCGGGCCGATCCTCAACAGCTGGATCGGGGTGCCCGGCATCTTCTGGCTCACCGCTGCGCTGGCATTGTGCGGTATTGCCATTGTGCTGTTTGTGGTGCCAACACCAAAAGCAAGTCATTTCCATCGGGATGCGGAAGCGGTGCCTGGTCAGTTTGGCAAGGTGTTGACCGATCCAGAGCTGTTGCGTCTCGATCTGGGCATCCTGACCCTGCACATGAACCTCACCGCCATATTTCTTGCCTACCCGCTGGCATTGCGGGATCTGGGGGTGGCGAGCGAAGCCCATTGGCAGGTCTATCTACCGGTGATGCTGTTGTCGATGGTAATGATGGTGCCCTTCGTGATCATTGCCGATGCTGGTTGCTGCCCTGTTCATCTTTTTCACCGCTTTCAATCTGCTTGAGGCGACGCTGCCCTCGTTGATTTCCAAAGCGGCGCCTGGGGAGCGCAAGGGGACCGCCATGGGGGTCTACTCCAGCTCCCAGTTCATCGGCGCCTTTCTTGGCGGAGCCCTGGGGGGGTGGATGCATACCCACTATGGCAATCAAGGGGTTTTTCTGCTGTGTAGCGCGATGGCGCTGATCTGGCTGCTGATCGCCCGAGGTATGCCCGATCCGAGCTACCTGAGCAACTATCTGTTGCCTGTGGGTAAAGTGGATGAGTCTGAGGTCTCAGGTCTGGCGGCCGAATTGATGGCCATCAAAGGGGTTGATGATGCGGTGATCATCGCCGAAGAGGGGGTTGCCTACCTGAAAGTCGACCTGAAGGTCGTCGATCAGCAGGCCCTGGATGGATATGCCGTGCAAGGGTGAGGTACACTAGCGGAATTTGGCTCTAGCGGAAGGAGCTGTAACCTGCTGTGGAGAAAACTAGATGGCACGTGGAATCAACAAAGTAATACTCATTGGTAACCTGGGTAAGGATCCTGAGACCCGCTACATGCCGAGTGGCGGCGCGGTGACCAATGTCACCCTGGCTACCTCCGAGAGCTGGAAGGACAAAAATACTGGTGAGCAGCAGGAGCGAACCGAATGGCATCGGGTGGTGTTTTTCAATCGTCTGGGTGAGATTGCCGGCGAGTATCTGAAGAAGGGCTCCAAGGTCTACGTGGAAGGCAGTCTGCGTACCCGCAAGTGGCAGGGGCAGGATGGTCAGGATCGCTACACCACTGAAATCGTCGCCAGCGAGATGCAGATGCTCGACAGTCGTGGCGGCGGCAGCGCCTCCTTTGATGCGCCCCAAACCCAGGGTATGTCCAGACCCCAGTCGGCGCCCGCTCCGGCTCCCAGTTCGATGCCTGACAACGATTTTGATGACGATATACCGTTCTGAAGTATACCCTAGCGGCCCACTAGGCCAT
>JARRQD010000225.1:0-11789 GCA_037382205.1 Candidatus Thiodiazotropha sp. | reverse complement strand
GGCTATTCCGCGTCGTTGCGCCTTGCCCTGCACCACCACAACCCACCCTTCACGCTGCCCAACTGATCTTTTTAGGATTATTGGTTGCTTTTCATCGAAAATGTGACCGATCAGCAGCAGAGCACAAAAAAACCCGATCCACAGATCGGGTTTTCCTGAACCACCCTACCATTAGGCAGAGGGTGAATCTCAAACGTGCCGAAAAAGGCGTGCTTAGATCTTCTCTTTGATACGAGCCGCCTTACCGGTACGACCACGCAGGTAGTAGAGCTTGGCGCGACGAACATCACCACGACGAGTTACTTTCACCGAAGCGACAGTCGGGCTGTAGGTCTGGAAGACACGCTCAACCCCTTCGCCATGAGAGATCTTGCGGACGGTGAAGGCCGAGTTGAGGCCGCGGTTACGCTTCGCGATAACGATACCTTCAAAGGCCTGCAGACGCTCACGCTCGCCCTCTCTGACCCGAACCTGAACAACAACGGTATCACCTGGGCCAAAATCGGGAACCTCACGGCTCATCTGCTCGGCTTCGAGTTCTGCGATGATATTGCTCATGGTCTATTGCTCCTGTGTTTGCTTCGCGTCTCCCGACGCTGCACTGATTTCTGCTAAAAATGTTTTCTCTTCCGCCGTCAGCTGCCGATCTTTCAGCAGCTCCGGACGTCGTACCAGGGTACGCTTAAGAGCCTGCTGCAATCGCCAACGACGAATGGCTTCATGGTTGCCGCTCTGTAACACCGACGGCACCGACATCGAATCGATCTCTTCCGGGCGGGTATAATGGGGACAATCCAACAACCCATCCATGAAAGAGTCCTGTATCGCGGAATCCGCATCCCCGAGCACATCGGGTAACAGCCGGATCACCGCATCTATCATCACCATGGCGGCCAATTCGCCGCCACTCAGAACGTAGTCCCCGATGGACCACTCCTCATCGACATAACGTTCGATGAGCCGTTCATCGATCCCTTCATAACGGCCTGCAAGCAGCAGCTGAGGCTTTTTGCTCTCTGCCAACTGCAGCGCAGACTGCTGATCAAACCGCTTTCCCTGTGGACTCAGATAGACCACATTGGCCGGCCCGGCCTCTGCCAGCGCCGCCTCGATGGCCTGCTGCATGGGCTGATACTTCATCACCATGCCCGGCCCACCACCATAGGGCCGATCATCCACAGTCCGGTGTACATCTGTGGTGTAGTCCCTGGGGTTCCAGAGTTCAACCTGGGCAAGCCCACGGTTGATCGCTCGGCCTACCACACCCTCTCCTTTGAGTGCGTCGAACATATCGGGCATCAGGGTGACCACATCAAAGCGCATGGCTTAGAATTCCGGATCCCAGTCAACCACCATCAATCCAGCGTCCAGATCAATGCGTTGCACCGCTTGTCCCATGGTATAGGGAATCAGCCGCTGCCGATCCCCCTTTACTACCAGCACATCATTGGCGCCGGTCTCAAACAGATGGGAGACCTTTCCCAGCTCGACCCCTTGAAGAGTCTCTACCCGCAATCCTTCCAGATCAGTCCAGTAGTACTCCCCTGGGGGCAACTTTGGCAGTTGATCCCTGCCAATTGCGATTTCGCTCTCAATCAGTTCAGCGGCCTGGTCACGGTCATTGCATCCCTCTAGCTGGGCCACAATTCCCTTTCCCTGGGGGTGTCCGGCGATGACTTTGAACGGCTGCCAGCTACCCTGGCGTTTCAGGTACCACTGCGTGTATCCGAGGATCCCTTCCTTCGGTGCGGTGTGGGAGTAGATCTTTAGCCACCCCCTGACACCAAACAGGCCAGAAACCCGGCCCATTATGATCATCTCTCTCTCTGACATTGTCTCTGTCCTGACCGGCTCTCAGGCCTGGACGAGAACAGCAACCTCTGTCAGGCAGCCTGCTGCTTGGCGGCCTGTTTAAGCAGGCTTGCAACACGCTCACTGGGCTGCGCGCCTTTGGAGATCCAATCCTGCACGCGATCCTGATCGACCCGCAGCTCCTCTTCACCACCGACAGCACCGGGATTGAAGAAGCCTAGGCGCTCAATGTAGCGGCCATCGCGGGCATTGCGGCTGTCTGTGACAACAATGTGGTAGAACGGACGCTTCTTAGCACCAGTTCGAGATAGGCGTATGGTTACCATGGTGTACCCTTGAAAATTTGTTAACACACCGGACTGACCGGCGGGAAACGGCGTATTATAGCTAAGATTGCCCCAATGTGAAGACCTAAATCAGCATTTTTTAGCGGCCAATCGCCTAAACCGCCCCTTACAAAATAGTTCATAGGGTGAATGGCGTGTAACTTAATGTATTTACGCACTAATTTTTATTTCTGGACAAACAAAGCCAGCCTAGAAAATTATTCGCTTAATTTGAGCATTCCCCGACGCAACCATTTTATGGCGATCAGAAGGGAAACCCACCGCCACCACCAGGCATCCCGCCCCCAGGGCCTCCAGGCATACCACCCCCTGGAAACTTGCCGCCCAGTCCACGCAACATCTTCTTCATGCCGCCACCCTTCATCTTCTTCATCATCTTCTGCATCTGGGTGAACTGTTTGAGCAGTTTGTTCACATCCTGCACCTGGGTGCCGGATCCGGCGGCAATGCGCCGCTTTCTGGAACCTTTGATCACAGCAGGAAAGGCACGCTCATGAGGAGTCATGGAGTTGATGATCGCGATCAGGCGTCCCATCTGCTTGTCATCCACCTGATTTTTCACATGATCCGGAATCTGCCCCATGCCGGGCAATTTGTCGAGCAGACCGCTCATGCCGCCCATGTTGGACATCTGCAGCATCTGCTCTTTGAAATCTTCCAGATCGAAGCCTTTACCCTTCTGCAGCTTTTTCGCCAGCTTGGCGGCCTTATCCTGGTCGACCTTGCGGCTCACCTCCTCCACCAGGGTCAGTACATCACCCATACCGAGAATTCGTGAGGCGATACGATCTGGATGGAAGGCCTCCAAGGCGTCGGTCTTCTCGCCGACACCGATGAATTTAATCGGCTTACCGGTGATCTGGCGTATCGACAGGGCAGCACCACCCCGGGCATCACCGTCCGCCTTGGTGAGGATCACACCGGTCAGAGGCAGGGCATCGTCAAAAGCCTTGGCGGTATTCGCCGCATCCTGTCCGGTCATACTGTCGACCACGAACAGGGTCTCGACGGGGCTGAGCACCTTATGGAGCTGCTTGATCTCCTCCATCATTTCGCCGTCCACATGCAGACGGCCAGCGGTATCGACAATCAACACATCGGCGAAATCACGCTTGGCTGCATCCATCGCTCGCTTGGCGATCTTGATCGGCTTTTCATCCCCTTGGCTGGGGATAAAATTGGAATTGACCTCTTTGGAAAGGGTCTCCAGCTGATCGATCGCCGCGGGACGGTAGACATCACAACTGACCACACTGATCTTCTTTTTACCCGCTTGCTGCAACCAGCGGGAGAGCTTGGCGACACTGGTTGTTTTACCCGAGCCCTGCAGACCGGCCATCAGAATCACCGCCGGGGGTTGAGCCGTCAGATCGAGGGACTCATTGGCCTCCCCCATCACCTGAACCAGCTCATCGTTGACGATTTTGATCAGAGTCTGGCCAGGGGTGAGGCTCTTCATGACCTCTTCGCCCATCGACTTCTGCTTCACCTGTTCGACAAACTCACGCACCACTGGCAGCGCCACATCCGCTTCGAGCAGCGCCATGCGAACTTCACGCATGGTCTCTTTGATGTTCTCTTCAGTGAGTCGACCCTGCCCTCTCAAATTGGTCAGGACCTTGCCCAGTCTTTCTGTCAGATTGTCAAACATATCCGTCTCGATCGTTGGCTTGGATTTTCAACCGATCCTGCTTTCTAACAGCCAAACCGGGTGAGTCGAACCGGTGATTATAACCCAGCTCTGGGCATATGCCCCCGTTAAATCAGCTTTTGTCGCAAACAAATTGGCAGGCGTTGAAGATCACCCTTTCACAGTTGCGCTCAAATATGCGAATATCCGGCCTAAGTTGATCGATTTCAAGGGAAGATTCCTCATTTGATAGCCACACTCGCCATTATTGCCTATCTGGCATCAGGAATCATTATTGCCATGCGCCTGTTCACTGGCCGCATCGGTTCTGGATTATCCAAGTCACTGGCCCTGGGCCTGGGATTTCTGGGTGTGTTGCTGCATGCGATCCCCCACTATCAGAATCTGCTTGCGGAAGCGGGATTCAACATGGGCATTTTCAATGCCATGTCACTGATTGCCTGGACCATTACGCTGCTGCTGTTGATCTCCAGCCTGACCAAGCCGGTTGAAAATCTGGGCATTGTGATCATGCCGATTGCCGCCATCGCCATCTTTCTCGAGAACCGCTATCAGACTGTCCATTTTATCAGTGGCCAACTCTCTTCCGGGTTAACCATCCATATCCTGGTCTCGATGCTGGCCTACAGCCTGTTTACTCTGGCCAGTGTGCAGGCGATCTTGTTGGCCATTCAGGATCACCACTTGCGGCAACGCCACCCTGGGGGCTTCATCCGCGCACTGCCGCCGTTACAGACCATGGAGAGCCTGCTGTTTGAAATGATTGCGGTGGGGTTTGTGCTGCTCAGTCTGGCGCTGCTCTCCGGATTCGCATTTCTGGAGAACATGTTTCAGCAGCACCTGGCGCATAAGACAGTACTGTCGATTATCGCTTGGTTGGTGTTCGGCACCCTGTTGTGGGGACGCTATCGGTTCGGTTGGCGTGGACAAAAGGCGCTGATCTGGACCTTGAGTGGTTTTGTAGTCCTGATGCTGGCCTACTTTGGCACCAAAGTGGTGCTGGAACTGATCCTTGGCTGACAACCGTCAGCCATTAATCATAAGAGTTCTTTTTATAGGCAGAGAGTGCGTCTCTCCCCACCTTCAGTGATCTACCCCGCTGATTCAGTTTTACTTTGGCGTCGGAGCATAAGGCCAAAGCCTGCTGGTTGAGAGCAACGATTTTTTCTACCTGGGGTTGATAAGCACCTGACTTCAGCTTGAATTCGGTATCATTAAAGATCTTTTCGAGCAGTGCTTTTCGCTGCCGATCCGCCTGCTCCATTTCACTCCAGGCGGCGTCACGAGCCAGATCATAGATCCTCTGGCTTAAATCGAGGGCCTGGCTGAGATTTTGCTGAAGTTGAGACACGGGATAGACCCACCTCAGTCAATAGAATGGGGCAATCCGCTAAAGCTCTTTGACCACATCTTTAATATTGGATGCATTCTGGATCACTTCAGGCATCGCATCCCATGCGGTCTTGATCTCTTTCAACAGGGAAACCACTTCGTCGAGTGCTTCCACATCCTGATCAACATTGGCCGAAAAGAGTCGCCGGATCATATAGTCGTAGAGCATATCGAGATTGTTGGCAATCTCTCCACCCTGCTCAAAATCCAAAGCGCCTCGCAGTGCGTCGATCACTGAGATAACCCATTTGATTTCGTTGTTACGAGCCTCATGATCTTTACGAATAATCGAGCCTCGGGCGTTGGCCATGCCGTCCAGCGCACCGGACATCAGCATTTGCACCAACCGAAAAGGGGTGGCATACATCGCCTCGGATGAAGCGGCTTGACGATAACTGTTGAACTGGTCAGTATCGCCATCGTTTGATCGAGCGCAGCAAACTCTTCAATCAGCTTCGCCTCATAAGTCTGCAAACGCAACTCCTGTCGCTCAATCTGCGTCTGAATCGAATCTTTCTGGTTGTTCAGGGTCTCGTCTTTCGAGTCCAGAACCCCACCAACCTCCAGCAGTGACTCCGTGTAGTTGTAGAAACGAGTTGCGTAGCCTGTGGTGCCTTCCGAAAGTATCTGGGTTACTCTATTAAAGTCATCGGCCAATGCGGTGGAAAGTTCACTACTATTGACCGATAAAACCCCATCTCTATCCCGGGTGATGCCAATCTCAAAGAGATAGGCTGTATCACCATCGATATCCACCGACTGATTGATGACATCGACAAACCCCTGCTTGATACGTCGCAGACTGCTGTCGTTATACAGGGAGCCTGCTTCCAGCTCATCGATCTTGGCGATCAGGGTATTGTAGGCATCGACAAAACCACTGATCCGTTCTTCAACCTCGGTGTTGTCGCGAGCGATATTGATGGTTGACGAACCTGTCCCGGTGAGACTCAAGGTTACACCGGATACAGCGCTCGTCACCGTATTTGAAGCACCCTGGATACTAAAACCGTCGATGGTCAATATGGCATCCTGGGCGGTATCGATCTGTTCGGCCAGGCCATCATCGCCCACGCCGATATGAAAAAGTCTTGAGAGACCGTTGGCATCCGTATTGTTGGCGTCATCCCCATCGGTCACATTGACCGTTATCGCCTGAGCCAGCCCAGACTCTTCACTGGTCAGGATCAGACGGCTGCCGGATGCCTCATTGAGAATGGTTGCGGTTACCCCTGGATTGTCAGTGGCACTGTTGATCGCATCACGGATATCCGTGAGGGTATTGTTGCTGGCATCCAGGGTGAGATCCATGGTGCTACCATCGACAGTAATCGACAGGGTACCTGTACCCACTGCCGTAATGGCATCGGTATAAGCAGAAGAAGCAATCTTGTCACGACTTGCCAGCTGAGTGACGACCACATCGTAACTGGAAGGCACCGCTGAGGAGTCGGCGGATACGGTGAGTACCGCCTCATCGGTTGAAGTCGAGCTGAAAGCTGCAAAACCGGTAGAGCTGGTCAGCTCCTCTACCGTAGCGTTGAAGGTATCGATAGCGCTTTTGACCAGCCCGAAGTCGCTGATCTTCTCATCGATCTCACTCTCTCTCGATTGTAGGGTGATCAGGGGCTGACTCTCGATCTCCAACAGCTGGTTGATGATCGAGTTCCAGTCAGACCCTGTGCTTATCCCGGAGAAGCCTATGGTCATTTCGGTCTTGCCCCTCTGATCAGGTGAGCAGTTTCAAGTTAAAACTTATCGTCCAATAACACGCCTTGTAGCATCCCTTCTGTGGCTTTCTGAACTTGAGATATTACATGCAAGATTTGGTCCGAAGGCACTTGACGAATCAACTCTCCAGTTTTGGAGTCGAGGACTCTCAGCACCTGCTGCCCGGTCTCATCGTCTACACTGAACTCCAGATCCCTAGTAACAAGCTGATTCAGATTCTCGATCTTACTAACCAACTCATTGGAATCAAGCGCAGACCTCTCTACCGATTCTTGCTCATGTGAGATTTTTGCCGTTTCAGAACGCTGCGGCTCGATCTCAACACTATCCTTGCCATCAGTACTGGGAACGTTACGTTTATAGGCGTAATGATTGGCCAAATCTGAGATTACGTTTGGCATGGTCATACCCTAATTCAATTGTAGTTCCAAGTTTAGCACCCGGGGGGGCGACGAGCGCCCCCCGGATCCTACCTTACTGCAGCAAACTCAATGCCAACTGAGGTATTGAGTTCGCCTGAGACAGGGCCGCTACACCAGCCTGCTGGATAACCTGGGCACTGGTGAATTTCGCCGTTTCACGAGCGAAGTCAGCATCCATGATACGTCCGGCAGCGGCATATTGGGCCTCTTCCATACTGGCTGCCACACGGCCGGCCTGCTCAAGACGACTTTGCAGGGCACCAATGCTAGCCAGAGCCGTTGACACCGCGTTGAGATCGGCGTCAGCGGTTGCAGTATCGGAGATCGCAGCCGTACGGGCGGCCAGCGGACTAATTGAAATATCAATGGTTTCAGTTGTGTTTGCACCAACCACGATGGTGCCGCCACCACCAAATACGGCTGAGCCATTGAAGGTTGCACGACCTAGTGACGCGGTGATTTCCGCGGTAAGTGCATCAAATTCAACTGACATCAATGACTGTTGTGACGAGGTGTAGAGACCACTGCCGTACTGTACGGAGAGTTCACGTTGACGCTGCATCATGTCACTGACTGACTGCAGGGTCGCATCCGCAACACTCAGGAAGGAGGTACCGTCCGCGATGTTACGCTGTGCTACGGTCAGTCCGCGAGCCTGTGCAGTCTGCAACTGGGCGATCGCCAGACCGGCTGCGTCGTCTTTCGCCATGTTGATGCGAAGACCGGATGAGAGGCGTTGAACGGAAGTCTGAAGGTCGGATTGGGTGCGATTCAGGTTTTTCTGAGCGGCAAGGGAGAATACGTTAGTGTTGACTGTGATTGCCATGACTAATTCCTCGATCTATACCGATGATGGCATCTCTAGATAAGCGCTCAATCACCGGCGATTTGCATTTAGCGGATATACCATTCAAATGTTGGTATTTACCGCCTCCGCTATTTGTAACGGCCTGAAGACGCAGAACTTTAACCCAATCTAAATTTGGTAAAGTAGTGCGCCACGGGCACAACAAAAGGATAACTAGCTGTTTTTTATTGATTTAATAATCAGCTGAACGCAAATCAAGACAAGGAAATAGTATCCTGTACTTTAACTTCCTGCCTGGTAGACCGGCAAAAGCTGCCGTTCTGCTGGCAATTTAACGCCGGTTGCAGTTCGATTTCAGAGTGGCAAATTCACAGAGTCAAATAAGGGCCTAGGAAATTAATAACCATCCAATCTTGCTTGTCTTTCGCCCCGGCTTGGTTGTTGCACAAAGGGTCACGTAGAGTGGCTATGCTCCCCTTTGTGCCTAGTGTGGTGTCCCATACTAGAATCCGGGACAAAATCCAGCACAATCTTTGGACGATTATTTATTTCCCCAACCCTAAAGCTATCTCTGCTTTATCGCTTTTCCTTGATCTGAGCTTTGTTTTGCCCCATCTGCATCCAACTGACATTCTCCACGGTAGTAGGCCCAGGAGTCACATTTTAGGTTGGTTTTTGGATTAACACAGAGATAGTTTTCGGGTATGCCGTTGCGGTTGACCTGGACGACCTCATAACCATCATCAACACAAGGCTGAATCGATACGTCTGGCTGCCCCGATTGTGTGCCTTCCGGTACACCTGTCTGATCTGCCGAAGGCTCCTGACTCTTTGTGGAGCATCCACCAGTCAGCAGTAAAACAGCCAGTCCGATATAAAGAGAACGGCTATTTTTCATGGTTATCGGCACCCTGGCTTTGCGGCATTTTTATGACCTGGGTCTTGGGAAACACCGCCTGATCCGCAGACTGTATCGTCTTGCTATATTTTTTCTCACCGGAGATCGTACCTGTTTGTTGTTCTGTCACTGGCTTGTCATTTTCCAGCAGTGTCATGGTACGGGTTCCATCCGCTAAATCGGTGATCTTAACCTTCTGCATGATGATGCCGCTATCGGGTATCCGGCGTCCATTGAAGGTGTGTCTTACACCTTTTCCAGCGCCATCAAAGGCCATCGCTGTCATATTGGTCTTGCTGTCAGAGGCGAGTTTTTTAGGCGTCTGATCCTGGTTGTCCGCTGTTGGGCGGTAGCCACTGCCTAAGGTGACCTGGGTGTTTCCGACCGAGAGGTTATTGATCTCGTTTGATTCCGTTTCGTAACCCTGATCATCAACCCACAGGGACATATAGTAAGTGCCACTGGGAATAGACTCACCGCTGTTTGCATCGTAAAACAGACTGAAACTGGCTGGATTACCATCATCTCTAAAGATGGTGTCTCCAGGTTCCATGATAAAACCAGCATCTTCGTAGTAGAGGAAATACCCCCCCTGACTGAGGTCATCACTATGAGATAGTATTAGATTGATATCCCAGTCCGTTCGGGTAGTGGCTGTATCACCATTATTGTAGACAGTGTATTCCAGTAATCCATTACCATTGCCATCCCATGAGGCCCACCAGTAGTCGATGGCGATATCAGGCAGTGAGGCCGTGTCAATATGCAGTTGATGGTCTCCGAACGACTGGTTGTCTTGCTCATTACTCTCCTCAACCTCCTGCAGGTCATCGACCCAGGTGGCGATGTAGTAGTCACCTGCGGGAAGATTCTGTGGCAGGTTGAAGCTACGAGGGTTGGAGGCATCGCGTGTTGCAGAGCCACCTGGGGGAAGAGTCTCAGGGATCTCCTCGTAGACGATATACCAGTCAGAACTGTCGATATGCTCATCGGTCGATAACATCAAATTGACATCTGCCCCCATTGGTGCATCGCCCGAGCCGGCATTGACGACCTGCCAGGACCACGAGCCCTGCCCTCCAGCGACGGTGTCATAATCAAGACTCCAGCTGGCAACCTGCAGGTTTGGCAGGTCACCGTTGACCGGCGGCACGACAGGGTCAACATCATCATCGGTGTCATCGTTACCGCTATTCGGGCCATCTGTGAGCACCATACCTGTCATCACAACTCTGCTCATCATGTTGTACGGAAGCCAGAAAAAGCCGTTGTCTCCCCAACTTGTTCCCCAGGAGTTGATGACTTTGAAAGCACCGCCAAATTGGTTGTCATCGTAGCCCACTACAGTGACTGCGTGACCACCGGATGACTCGCCAGATATGGTGTTGTAGACGGAATTGGGCCCAGAGAGATTATTGAATTCCGGATAGAGA
This sequence comes from Candidatus Thiodiazotropha sp., assembly GCA_037382205.1. GTDB lineage: Bacteria > Pseudomonadota > Gammaproteobacteria > Chromatiales > Chromatiaceae > Thiodiazotropha. Next base: position 1,295 of record JARRQD010000225.1, on the reverse strand, counting down.
TAGATCCCGAGTACGACTGGGTTACGATTTGCCAATGCGGCCTTCATCTGTTGTGCGCTGGTAATGGATCGTAATTCTACAGCTTTGTAGTTGGCCGCCTGAGAAATCGCCTGTTGGCTGGGCTGACTGGTGTAATTCGTTTCATCGTAGGGCATGTTCTCCCAGGTTGCGCCACCGCGATTGATCAGTATCTCAAGGGCATCATCGATATACGCGCCGCGATCCTCACCACCATTGACCTGATTGTAGATCCAAGCGGGACTGAAGGTGGTGGCATGGGAGAACGCCCACTGCTCTTCCACCTTCTCATGGTACGATTTCAGCGCATATCCAACGGCCCAACCAGTACAGCTGTTCTGTCTGCCCTGACTACCTGGTGTGGGAAAATTGCCGGACAGATCGATGGATGACGGGATACTGGGATCATCTCCTAATGTTGAGCCAAAGCGATCCCCATCATAAAACGCGAGTTCGAGTCTGCCATACTCTTCAGCCGCCATTTCATTGGCGCCATCACCATGCTCTTCGAGTTCACCAATGGTGATCGTCACCTCCGCAACGTTACTGAACAGAGAACCGTCACTGACCTTGTATGGGATTGTAATGGTCTCTGTACCATCGTTGGTCAATACCGCATAGAGGTCGCCGCTGTTCGGATTGACGAAGGCGCGTTCATACCCTGCCCCCTCGCCGGATGACTCCAGAACGTACGAGAGAGTATCGTTATCAGGGTCATTACCGATAAGCTTGATATTGATGTATGGGGTAGCCAGATTGCTTTGAACTGAGATATCTTCAGCAGTGGGCTCACGATTTGACTCTACTGGACCTGGATCCGGATCATCATCATCATCGCCACCGCCGCCGCCGCATGCAGCCAACGATAAAAGAAGAGGTAAAGTATAGCTTGCTGATCTTAGTTGGATCCATCCATTCATGGTCTGTATCTCCATATGTAATTCTTTGAGAATTTAAAGCATAGATGTTAAAAAAGCAACCTTCAGTTTACCAAATATCTGAATCTGTGAGTTCATGACAGTGCGTAACCGCAACCTATTGATCGCCCTACGGAAAGCCACTCAAGCAATGATATTGACAACCATACTGGTCATCTCGTCATCAGCCAAAGCTTTAGCTAATACGAGCCTCGTGGCCTTCTATGGGCCATGCCAGTTTTAATCTGATAGTTCTATTTAAATTAAACATATCGAAGAACATATCTGGACACTCGCATTTACAACGATCTGATGAACCTAAAAAAATCAGTTGACCGCTCCATTCTGATAGCAAGTGTT
>JARRQD010000224.1:6216-8481 GCA_037382205.1 Candidatus Thiodiazotropha sp. | reverse complement strand
TTAAAGAAAATAGCTTCGATGGTTATGTCACCTGCTGGGTGAATCACGCTACAACGTGAATGGCACGCTTGTGGCGGCGCATGGCGGCGTTGCAACGCCTTGGAATAGCAGGCTATTCCAAGGAGTTGCGCGCCGTGCAGGGATGCACAAGTGTCGCGGGCACATGGATGTGCGGGAGCGACCCTTGCCCTGCACCACCACAAGCGCACCCTTCTCGCTGTCCAACTGATCTTTTTAGGTTAAACGGGCGTCCTGTAACTTTGACTTGCTAACAGCATGCTAAGCGGGAGAGTAAAAAATGGTGGTTTTTAGGGTGACAGTTCTTCGAAGTTCTTTTGAGCGCTTTGTTAACATATTTGTATTTCCTTTATTTGTTTAGTGATGATATTCATTGGATCTTTCTTTATTTTCTATTTTGTTACATAGCAACTTTTATCGCGGCAATATCATTGATGATCCGCGTTTTCACCAAATTGATATCAACATGTTCACGCAGGTAATTAGGAAATACTCCCTGTTCGTGATACGCATCGATGAAAGCGATGGCCCCCTGAACCAAGCCATGTCGTGAATCTTTCATCGTGTTTTTAATACTCTCGTAGCGTGTATCGTTTAACAGGCCGAAATGTAAAATCCAGTACAGTGAGAGATAGGGGTCGTTTTGACAATAAGGCTTTTCGTTTTCGAATGCCTGATCGATTCGTACAGGAGTTTGCCAATAATCAAGCGGACCGTCATCGCGGTGCTTCCAACTGCTAAAAGTCCACATAATCCAGTAAAAGCGTTTGGCCAAACGTGTCGAAGAGGGTTTCTTGTCATCTTGTGGCACTATCTTGTCTATCGCTGTCAATTCTAAATCCTCGTGGTTCATGCAGTATCTTCCGCTTTGTGTCCGCATATCAATAAGCACTTCATCGCCACCTTCCACATAGCAGCGCTCAAAATCGACGTCGGAGTAGTGTATCTGCTCAAATCCCGCAAAGCGGTAAAAAAGTGACCCCCACTGGCTGAGATAAAACGAAAACATATCAATGCGATCTTGTGCGTTTGTCTCTTCTGTTGCGGTCTCTTTTAAAATAGACTTGTTTGCTTTGAGGTATTTGCAAAGGCGCTCTTTGTTGACATGGCGTTTGGGATCAATAAGCGCATCGACAAGGTTTTTGGTAAGATATTTCTGCTCATAAAAAATACATGGATCAATCACGAGCTTGTTTACATGTAAGAGTGTCTGTGTATGAAGGGCGCCCCCAATGTAAAGAGACCAGTACCGAGACTCCACCCCATAAGTGACACCGGAAATCTTGATGTCGTTTGCAAAGATGGGATAATAAGAGTGTAGTCTGGAAAGAAAAACAAAATGTTCCGCCTCTACATTGCCCGCAACAATAAAGATTTTTTTGCGGCATTCCTGTGTAAAAAAGATACCGCCCTTGACTTTCAGGTCTCCGGCAATAAACATGGAGTTTTCTTCTTGTTGGCACAATTGTAGATCTTCATCAACAGTGTAATCACCGTCTATTACTTTTAAATCTGTCGCCATTTTAAAGTCATGCAAGGTGTCAAGCGGCATTAACCTTTGCACTTTTGGGAACTTTTTAAGCAGTACTTCGCGCTCTGATAGCCTCTGCTTATAGGTGGCATTGTTATGGTGTGTTTTTAAAGCCCATTCGATAGCCGCACGTAACGCCTCTTTGTGTTCAGGTTTTGTTTCATTTTCTACTATTTCATATTGAATCAGTTTCTCAAGGTACGCTTCTTCGTCATCTTGATTGGAAAAAAATGCGGTAGAATAGCGCGAATCCTCATGATAACCGCTCCATACCTGAATCATCCCGTCGTAAACGTCAAAGATTCGAAGTGGAAAATAGATCGAAAAAAGCGGCTTTTGTTGCAAGAGTTCAGATGCTTTGCGCTTAGTAAGCAGTTCGATTATCGCCTCTTGCGATATCTCGGTATAACCCTCCTTTCTAATCTTTTTTTGCATCCACCACAAATCATCGTCGTAAAGAATCTGATAGCCTCTTGGATCGGGATCGTATTGGTTGATTTCTTCAATGTTGTAAACGTCGTTAAATGACGTAAGCGTAACGGCGTCACTTAGCATATAGGAGAGTCCGTAACGGTCTTGCAAGATAAAAAATATAATTTCCGAGTTTAATATTTCATCATTGTTTTTCTTGATCCAGAAATAGAGCCGTCCTGTCTCTATATTTTTAGGATCAAATCCCTTAACGGTGCTTGTTGGGAGTTGATGCGCCAGAGTCG
>JARRQD010000224.1:0-6188 GCA_037382205.1 Candidatus Thiodiazotropha sp. | reverse complement strand
TTCTGCTTCATAAAAAACTTGCCAAAAAAACTCTGCATTATACATTTTTAACAATAGAAAACATTGTTGTGTTGTTTATGAGTCATAATACGGCAGTTTTAAAATCAATCTCCCATCACACTACGGTGCACTAACCTGGGCACCGGAGCAGCCGAAAAAGGTTGAGGATCTTGGAGGGTAAAAGTCCCGCCACTGCCATCAGCCAGGAACCAGAATATCCGGCCAGACATGTTTAACAGATATTTCGCTCCGTCAGCGCTTACGTCGAGATATTTTGCAGTGTTTGGTGTCCTGAATATTTGTACGGGATCAACAAACGACCCTCCCAGGTAAGCGAAGCGATAGATTTCGCTGTAGATAGATGCGACTACAGACCCATCCGGTTCCCATGAGACTGAATCATAATCATCTCCAAATACAAGCATATAATTGCCAGTTGTCCAATCTGGCGCGCCAAACTTAATAGTATCGTCGTTACTTAAGTCGACAAAGCGGTAGAGAAGAAGATTGCTGTTGACCGGTGAGAATCGTGGTGTGGAGATTAATTTTGCGCCTTTGGTCTCTGGGTAGTCCTTCCAAACTAATTGATAGTTCTTTAGTTCCTGGCCCGATGCATCATAAATTCTCAGTACTTTGTCAATGTATGATATGTTTTTCCAGTGTCCAGAGTGGGTTATTGACCCGTGGCCAGTCACTGGTGTTGCCATTATATTCGGCCATGGTAGCAACCTGTTGGAGGTTGCTGCCGTTACCGTCGACCTGTCAAACCGTTGCATCACGGTAACTGCTGCTCTCAAGCCAAGAGGGTACGTCAGTCACCAATTCTAAGGCAAATCGCAACTCATCACCCGGACTCACAGTTAAACTTCGAGGCCAATCATCTATATGTGCTATTGAGACCACTGGATAGGAGACGGCATCGTTCGGACCACGCAGCTCTCCAATGTGCAATGGATCTCAATAAGCGTTAAGAAGATGGCGTATTGAGATCCAAAGCTTATTTTAATAAATTGTTTTACTAACTTCGTTTGATCTAGTGCTTTCTACGTTTGATGAGTTAAAGGATGTGATAACAAAGTACCAATCTCCAGGAGTCAGGTTATCAATCTGATAACTGGTTATACCTGGGCTATCAATCGTAACCACATGACTATAGTTACCCGGTGAGGTTCCATAATAGATCCGATATCCAGCCAGATCCGTTAAGGCGCTTCCATCAGTATTTTCAGTTGGCGGCGTCCATGAAAGGAGCGCCGTTCCAGTACTACTGGCAACTACTGTTACATCAACGGAAGCGCTAGCTGAATCATTGGCATTACGACAATTTAGAATAAACCGGCTATCATCGACCAGCGACGATATTGTTTCCGTTCCTGAAGTATCTTTGCTTCCTGACCAATCCCCAGACGCACTACAACTATCCGCATTGGTGGCATTCCAGTTTAGAGTAACTGAGCCGTTTTTCGGAACGCTCGTTGGGGTTGCTGACAGATCAATTGTCGGCGCCGGAAGTGCCTCCACTGTAATTGTAAGCGTATCACTTACAGTTCCGCCATCACCGGTACACGACAGAGTAAAGGTGCTGCTTTCGGTCAGTGCATCTATCGCCTCAGATCCTGCACTACTCCTTGAACCTGACCAATCACCTGATGCTGCACAGCTATCGGTGTTTTCACTACGCCAACTAAGGGTAGTAGAACCATTGTAAGAGACCCTCATTGGATCTGCCGTCAGGTCGATGGTCGGCGTTGCCGGCTTCGCTACCGTGACAGTAACGGTATCATTGACACCCGTACCAGCACTGTTACAGGATAGGCTGAAGGTGCTGGTTTCGGTTAGTGAGTTTATTGTTTCCGACCCTGAAGCCCCCTTATTCCCACTCCAAGCCCCAGACGCCGTACAACTATCCGCGTTACTGTGCCAGTTCAATGTGGTCGAACCATTGTAAGAGATATCTGTTGGATTGGCGCTGAGATCGAGTGTCAGTGCAGGGGGTCTATTCACTGTGACAGCAACCGAATCGGAGGCATTTCCATTTGCACCTGAACAGGACAGGTTAAAAGTGCTGTTCTTTGCTATTGAACTTATTGTTTCTGACCCTGAAACCTCCTTGCTACCGGACCAATCCCCCGATGCTGTACAACTATCGGCATTGACACTATCCCAACTCAGGGTAGTCGTGCCATTGGGAGAAACAGTTACAGGTGTTGCCGATAGGTTGACCGTGGTTGCGTCCGGCGCGCCTATCTTGACCTCCACTGCAGCTTCGGCACTGCCATATTCACCAGTACATGAGAGCGTAAAGGTACTGTCTTTCAGTAGAGGCCCTATAGTTTCAGTTCCTGTGATATCCTTAACGCCTGACCAGTCACCCGCTGCTTCACAGCTAGTTACACCTGTGCTAGTCCAGCTTAGCGTAGTCGAGCCATTTTCACTCACAATCATTGGCTTGGCTGATAAGCTCACCGTTGGTGTATCATCGCAACCGGTAAGATAAAATGAAATGGCCAGAATAGCCATTAAACGATATATCGCAGAATTCAGCATGGTGTTGTTCCTGTAATTGAGAGCGGCAACTTATTGATTCAACTGATACTGTTTCGTGAACCAACAGAAGATACTCAAACCTTCCTGGGCCTTTTCTTAGAGTTATTTCCTAATGTCCTATGCAATCACTTCGTAGCTTGCAATCTTACTCTGTAAATAGAATTACAGGCTCTTATCAATGACTGATAGGATCTATACTTTTGTATTTTTGTTCATAGTTCAAAATAATCTAATTGTAATTAGATGGGTTTCACATTTTCTGTGCTATTTCAACCTAAAGCACACCTGCCACTCCGAGGTTCTCCACCCAAGAGCCCGCGTTCTGGTTCCAATTCTACTAAAGATTACTTGCAGGCCAGAGCATGTCCTCAGTCTTCGAGCTCGAAAATCGATAAGCGTTTATAGAGTCAGATGTTGTCGCGGATGTTTGCTGGCTGGGTGCAGTAGATAAGATTGAGCTGCGTAAGCCACCGGCCAATAATACTCTTTTCATATCGAATTCTGGCAATCAGTCTGATCACCCCCAACACCAGGAGCGACCAACATGCAGAAAAGCCCCCCAAAGCTTCATGGCAGCAGCCTAAATGTCAACACCGCAACCCATAAAACCGGTCATGGTGGCTAAAAAGCAACCAGGCTTGGTAGAAGCATGGCCTACATAAAACCCACTACTTTGCAATCACCAACATGATAGTTAAAGATCAAGGAGAGGTAGAAGAAGATGAACATCAGCAGCGACACACAACCATGCGTGGAATGGCGCTGGCGAAGGCATTCATCGGGATGCGCATTTCGTGAATGATGGAAACCAGACGTAACACACGAAAGACCCGCATCAGGCATCTGAATATACTGCTTTATTGAATGGCTAAACTATCTAAAATTCTTATTAATGGAATTATCATGAAACTATTTATCGCTGGGCTATTATTTATCCTGACCCTCAATAATGTGGTGTTTGCTGCAGAAATTTCGAAGATAAATTATTAACAGTTTGAAAAAATAGTATCATAAAAATTTTCCCCACTATCACTGGGGGAGATGAACCAAATTAGGTGGTTTGGGTTATCGAGCATTCGCCAGATTGGTTGGAAATCGATAAAACAACAGGACAGTTATCCGGTTTCGAATCCAATATGCAGAATTATTTCATTTATAATGCATCTGACATTAGTTTAATGGCGACTGTGCCAGCAGATAAAAATACAGTGACATTATCCAATTTAACTAATGGTAATGATTATGAATTGTACATAACTTCAGGATATGGCTCCGGTGAGGCTTCTTTCTCTTATAAAGTAACAGCTACACCTTTAATATCCGCTGGCACCCAGCCAACCCCACCTGTTCTATAGTAGCCAGATTTTAAGCTATATGAATAGCAGGACGGTACTTAGGATATGTTCAAAAGAGATCTTATGACGCCACTACTTCTTTCAGAGTAAAAAATTACAAAATTAAAGTGGTTGTAATCTGGTCTGAATAACTAAATATTTTTAACAAGCGGCTGCTAGGGGAGGGGTAAGGTTTTGGTTTGAAAAATGGACAATCTTTTCAAAAATCCCGAGCCAGGCATTGTCTCAGATGCTTCACTGACCGAGGCAGCTGAAGTGCGTAAGATCGGCGTTGAATTGGGTCTGCCCTATGAGAAGATCCATCGCCATCCTGTTCCTGGTCCACCTCGAGGGACTGGGAGGCTTTCAGCGGGGCAGTTACTAGAAAAAGGGCTGTTTGATGAGAGTGCTGTGCAAGGTGGATCAGAATGCCAAGTGCCAGGACGAACTTGAGCGGGGATGGAGTCTTTGGCCCCTTTGAGGAAACGGGTCCTCCCGGACCCGTTTCGCGGATATCAGCGCTGAACTATTTCATAGTAGGTCGCTGAGTCCAGCAGTTGAGGCACATAGGCACCTTCACCGATGATCGCCTCGATGGCCGTCACATAGCCTCGCAGATGATTCGCAGATGCCCTGAGCAGGGATTCGTAGAGCCTCTGAACATCTCGCTTGTCGGTGTAGACCAGACCGCACTGCTCCTCGGTGTCGATACCGTTATCCTGGGACAGGATCACGGACGGACAGTGGCGGATATCCAACATATCCAGCTCTTCGATAAGCGCGCCCACATACAGCGCGCTGAGTTCCCCTGAGGCACCCTGTGCGATGAGTGCATCATACTTCTCCTGAAAGTATGCGCCATAGGCTTCTCCGGTGAAAATCCCGGTGTTGTCATTGGTGCTGGGATCCGTCACAGCATAGTTTGCCAGCATGTCACGTACCATCTCGGTGTGGCGCTGTTCAGAATCATCGATACGTCCAAATGTCACGGAGTTGGGATACATCATACCGAGTGTGGTGTAGACGTCCCGGGCCAGTTTCTCCTCTTCCCGCAAGAAAACCAGATGGGTTTCTTCATTGAAATCGAGGCTGCCGCTGGTTTGCACGCGATCGTTGAAATTGAGGTTGCCACCGGTTTGCACACGATTGCTGGTTTCTTGACCTCGCCTTTGCGGAGATCCGTGGCCAGCAGTGGCCTCCTGGGCTAAAAATGTGAGTCCAATAAAGATTATTGCCAGGGTGGTTGTGAAGCGCCGATTCATGATAATAACTCCAGTCATTACTAGGGATGACACCGTCCGGATCGACCGACGGATCATCGTGGTTTTGCGGGTCGAATTACCCGATGACTGAAATGATACTCATCCCCTGGCGGCATGTTGTTTCAAGGGGTTTCCCATTCGTCTTGCGCTGAAACAATTGAAACAAATCAACGGGGATGTGTTCACGCAAGACCTTCGTTTTATTTGCATCTTATTGGTTTTTATAGATATTTTAACTCCATTTGACAAATTGATATCAGCGTCACACTTTTAAGGTAGCGTCAGACGAACCCGGGTACCACCGCCTTCAGCGTCCTCGAAGCGTAATCTCCAATTGTTCATACGGCAGAGTTGATCGACGATAGCCAGCCCCAGACCACTCCCCCCCGAGGCCTTGTTACGTGACTCTTCTAGCCGTTTGAACGGTTGCAGGATGATCTCCCGTTGTGACTCGGGGATACCTGTCCCCTTGTCGATGACGCACAGGCTGACCCCGTCCGGCTCGGTATTACAGAGCACTCGAACCGGTTGCCCATCACTGTAGCGAATCCCATTCTCGAGCAGATTGCGCAGTACCCGGCGAAAAGCCACCACGGGCAATATTCGATACACCGGCTGGCATGATTCCAATATCACCGTCTCGCCCTGACGCTGGAATTCCGCCTGGACCGACTTGAGCAGCTCGCAGAGTTCAACCTTTTCGTACGCTTCGTTTGAGACCCCATGGGAGAGCTCCAGTGTAGTAGCGATGATTTCGTTCATCTCTGCCAGATCCTCCAGCATTCCACCCCGCAGGTCTTCATCCACGGTATCGGAAAGCAGTTCCAGTTCCAGTTGCATCCGAGCAATCGGGGTACGCAGATCGTGTGAGATCCCGGCTAACAACACGGTTCGATTGTCCATTAACACGTGTAACCGCTGCTCCATCTGGTTGAAGGCCCGGGTCAGGTCCTGCAACTCTCTGGCACCCTGCTCTTCCAGCGGCGGTCCCCGTCGGCCCTCACCAATCCGGGTGGATGCCTGAGCCAACGCAGCGATAGGCTGG
>JARRQD010000223.1:0-8392 GCA_037382205.1 Candidatus Thiodiazotropha sp. | reverse complement strand
GGATGATCGAAACCCTTGAATACCAGGCCGCCTATCATGGCCAGAAGACCCATTATGGGGTGGCGCTGCTTTCCAAGTTGGCTCCACTGGCGGTCAACAAAGGCTTCCCCGGTGATCAGGATGATGCTCAGCGGCGCATGATTATTGGCCGTTATCGGTCGCCAAAAGGGCAGGAGTTCACCCTACTCAACGGCTATTTTCCCCAGGGAGAGAGTCGCGATCATGAGGTGAAATTTCCCGCTAAGCGCAAGTTCTACGCCGATCTGCTCGACTACCTGACGAACCATCACGACCCATCCGAACCCTTGATGGTGATCGGTGATATGAATGTGGCCCCCTTAGATCTGGATATCGGTATTGGGCCAGACAATGCCAAACGCTGGCTGAAGAGCGGCAAGTGCAGTTTTCTGCCGGAAGAGCGTGACTGGCTGCAAGCGCTGCTCGATTGGGGATTGGTCGACAGCTATCGCCAGCTCAAGCCGGAAGTGGATGACCGGTTCAGCTGGTTTGACTATCGCAGCCGGGGCTTTGACCGTGAGCCCAAGCGTGGCTTACGCATCGATCTGTTGCTGGTGACTCAACCCCTGATCGCCTGTTGTACTGATGTGGGCATCGCCTATGATATTCGGGGGATGGAGAAGCCCTCCGATCACTGTCCGGTATGGGCCGAATTCGATTTTTAGTGGTGCATCTTTGGCGAGCGTCACGCTGCGATTCTATGAGGAGCTGAACGATTTTTTGCCAGGCACTCTGCGCAAACGCGATATCGACTGGGAGAGCCAACCTGGAGAGAGCCTGAAGCACCTGATCGAAGCCGTTGGGGTGCCCCATACGGAGGTCGAGGTGGTGCTGGTGAATGGCCGTTCAGTTGGGCTCGACTGTCAGCTGCAAGCGGGGGACAGGATCAGTGTCTACCCTATGTTCGAGTCGCTGGATGTCACGCCATTACTGCGTTTGCGGGCCAAACCACTCAGACAACCGAAATTCATCGCTGACGCCCATCTGGGAAAACTCGCCCGCTATCTTCGCTTACTCGGATTCGATACGTTGTTTTTCAATGACCTCGGTGACCAGCGGCTAATCCAGCTCTCAATTGGTGAGGCGCGTACCCTGCTGACCCGGGATCGGGCATTGCTGATGCATCGACTTCTCACCCACGGTGGTTATCTGCATCATGTCGACGCCAAGCGTCAGTTGGCTGAAGTGGTGGCGCGTTATGATCTCTGTCGGATGATTCAACCTTTCAGTCGTTGCATGGTGTGTAACGGCCTCATCGTGAGCCAAAAGAAGGTGCAGATCGAACAACGGCTTCCCGCACAGGTCGCCTCTCGGCATGAGCAGTTCTGGTGTTGCAGAAACTGTCAGAAAATCTACTGGAAGGGGAGCCACTACGATCAGTTATTGAAAACGATTGCAGCCATTTGTGGTAAAAAAACGGATGATATCGCCAGAATTCTGGATTGAATCTAATTTAAATTGGCTCTTATCTATTTGACTTTCATCAAATTTTACATATTTTGTTGCTTTAACTTAAGCTGGATTTCTGCCCATTCACACAACTTCCAGCTATTATGTTCAATTTTGACGTAAAAATTGGGAGTGTCAATCATGATCTTATTTAGCAAGAGATGGATCGCATTTTTTCTACTGACTTTTACTCTGCTGAGCTGTGGTGGCGGTGGTGGTGGGGATGACGACAACAGAGATACCAATAACGATGGGGACGACTCAACCAATAACTCCCTGGACTACAGCGGAGAGACCAAGCAGGCTACGTTAACCACAGAAAACGTCGATGATCTATCGACTGCCGCAGCTTCCGGTTCCAAGCAAGCCATCAGTTCAGGCGATGTGCCTATGGTTGGGCTGCGTCCCGATGCGCCGGTTACTCAGGAACAGATCAATGAAGGTCTGGCTCGGTTGATCAAAGATACCCTGAGTCAGGCTCCGCAACTTGCTGGGCGAGGGGCGACGGCAGCAAGAACCCAAGATCTTTCAGATGGGATATGCACCACCGGTTCTGTGACCTTCACCTCTCCTGATGACGGGCTCGCCGGAGAATGGCGTATCGTCTACAGTAACTGTAACATTTCCACTCAATTTGGCGACAGCAACTACTCGACAGAGGTCAATGGTACTGTAGAAGGAACCTATGTTCGGATTGGCAACGGTTTTCAACTGACCCTCAGCTATACCAATTTCACAGTTACCATCTCCCATCCTGGTGGCAGTTACAGCGATACTTTCAATATGCAGATGACCTGTAGCTCATCGAGTGAAGATGGAACGGATATCAGTTGTGACTACTACGCTGATTACCAGGGTTACGATAATCGAACCTATCGTGTCTCCGAGGTCAGTGTCACGGGCAGTGAAACCTCAGGTTATCAGGTTTCGGTGCGGGTCTACGATCCGGATCATGGCTATGTTACGGTAACCACAGAAGTACCTGTAACCTTCAATTGCAGTCAAGGACACCCGAGCGCGGGGCGTATTCGCATTGAAGGAGCCAATGGCGAGGTAGCGTTGATTGAATTTACCAGCTGCAGCCAGTATGTGGTGACCTTTGAGGGGGTGGCTGAGAGCTATACCTGGCCTTAGGGGGTGATTTGGCACAGGGAGGTGCCTTGTCCGGTATATTTTCTGAAAATGCCCGCATTGCGGCTAAACGCCGTGGTCAACACGCGCGGGCATTTATGATCACAAAAACCGGCACGCCTGGAACTCGCTGCGCTCAAACAACCAGGCCTGCTTATCGGTGTGACGTTAATTGCTTGAGATCTATGCTTAGACAGCCGAACCAATCAGGGCATCGCCTTTGTCGGCAATGGCGGTCAGTTTTACAGCAACGATTTGGTTTATCAGGTCTACGCCTGTCTCAGGGGTAATTTCCACCCGCAGGTAGTTTGGGGTATAACCACCAAAGCCCTTTTCTGTTGAGCCTTCTACTAATATTGGCAGGGTCTTCCCCAGATGTGCCTCCAGGGTTTTGCGTGTCATCCTTTTACTAAGCTGATGCAGGGCTTCACTACGCTGGCGCTTGATATCACGGCTGACTGGATCGGGTAGGCTGGCGGCCTTGGTCCCCTGGCGAGGGGAGTAGGCAAAGATGTGCAGATGACCAAAGCCAATCTGTTCGACGAAGTTGAGGGTCTGATGCCACTCTGCTTCGCTTTCACCGGGAAAGCCGACAATGATGTCGGTGGTGACATTGAAGTCTTTGATATGTGCTCTGGCCTGAGCAACCAGCTGGCGGAATTCGTCACTCCGGCAGCGTCTTGCCATGCGTCTCAAGACACTGTCAGCGCCGCTCTGAAGGGGCAGGTGCAGGTGGGGCATGAGGCGTGGATTGTCGAACAGATCCCAGAACCCTGGCTGCAGATCCCAGGGTTCGATGGAGCCGATGCGCAGGCGGGGTATTTCGCTGTTCGCCAGTATCGCCTCGACCAATGCCACCAGATTTGTGTCGATGTCGGCGCCATATCCGCCGATGTGCACCCCGGTCAATACAACCTCCTGGATGCCTTCTTGATGCAGGTGGTTGATCTCATTGATGATCTCGTCGATTGAGCGGCTGCGCTCTTCGCCTCTGGCCAGGGTGACGACGCAGAAGCTGCAGCGGTAGCGACAGCCGTCCTGTACCTTGATGAAGGCGCGTTGGCGTCCTCGTGCCAGAATGCCTCCGGCTTCAGCCTCCATAGCCGCTTCGGGCATCAGCTTCAGGTCGAGTTTGTCGGTGACAATCTCCACCAGTCTGGCCTTGTGCCGATTCTCCACCAGCAGATCGACCCCTTCCATCTTACTCGCCTGATCCGGTTCCAGGGAGGCGTAGCAACCACTGACCACCAGCCGTGCATTGGGGTTCAAGCGGCCACTGCGGCTCATCAACTTCCTCGATTTGCGCACCGCTTCCTGGGTTACCGCACAGGTGTTCACGACCAGGAGATCCGCCTCCTCGGCTTGGTGGGTGATCTGAAAGCCCTGAGCCTGAAACTCCCGGCTCCAGGTTTCAAGCTCCGCCTCGTTGAGACGGCAGCCCAGTGTTTTGAGATGAATGCGCATGGATCGACTGGATTATTTGAACAAGGGGCAAAGGTAATGAGGATGCTGGGCTATTGCAACTCCAATTAGTTATGAAAAGTTCACTTGAGACTCGCGTTTTGAGCCTCAGTATCCGATATAGTTCGATCATGGAATGGTTTACACAGATATCTTCGCCACTGCAGGTGCTATTGATTCTTGGCTTTTCAGGTCTCATGTTGCTCGGCTGGGTGCTCTACTGGCTGGCCAGGTTACTCGATACCCAGCAACGGGAGCAGCAGGTCAGGATTTATCATCAACAGCAGCTGCAGGAGCAGTTGCATAAGATGGAGCGCCGTAACGCCAGGGAGCAGGGTGAACTGCGTGAGCTGTTGTCGGAGCGGATCGCTAAAGGTATGTTGGCCCAGCAGCGCCTGATTCACGGTATGCAGCAGACTCAACTGGAGCGTGCTGATAAGCTCAGTCAGCTGCTCGACCGACGCTTTGCCGATATTAAGACCCATCTTGGGGATGATGCGGGGCGCCTTCGTCTCGATTTGCTGGCCCAGTTCGAGAATCTGAAAAAGGTTGTTACCGATAATCTGGCGGATGGCCGCCTGCAGCAGCAGGAGAAACTTGCTGAGCTGCGTGAGTCGATGACCCAATCTCTGGCTCACCAACGTGAGGCGTTCGACGAACGTCAGGCCCAGAGCATGAACAAGCAGTATGAGACCCTGCAGTCAGGCATGGGAGAGGTGCGCAAGCAGGTTGCCGAAGCCTTGTCACAACATGCCGATAACCTGGGTAGACGGGTCGAGGGTCTGACCGAGGCCACCGACCAGCGTCTAAAAGAGATCAGCGGTCAGGTCGAAAAGCGCCTCAGTGAGGGTTTTGAGAAGACCACTGAGACCTTCAATCAGGTGCTCACCCACCTGACCCGTATCGATGAGGCGCAGAAGAAGATCACCGAGCTCTCCACCAATGTGGTCTCCCTACAGGAGGTGCTTTCGGATAAGCGTTCCAGAGGGGCTTTTGGTGAGGTACAGTTGAGCGCGTTGGTACATAATGTCATGCCGGAAAACAGTTTTGCGTTACAACACACCCTGAGCAATGGCCGGCGGGCCGACTGTGTGCTGTTTCTACCTGATCCCACTGGCCATGTGGCGATCGATGCGAAGTTTCCCCTGGAGTCTTATCAACGTATGCTGAACGACGAACTGCCTGAGTCGGATCGTGCTCAAGCTCAACGGCAGTTTCGAATTGATATCCGCAAGCATATGCAGGATATCGCCTCCCGTTACATCATCCCCGGAGAGACCTCTGATGGTGCGGTGATGTTTATCCCAGCCGAAGCGGTATTTGCAGAGATCCACGCTCGCTTTCCTGAATTGGTAGAAGAGGCTTTCCGAAAACGGGTCTGGCTGGTCTCACCCACCACCATGATGGCGATATTGACTACCGCCAGGGCAGTAATGAAGGATGCCGCGACCCGGGAACAGGTGCATATCATCCAGGAGCATCTACGGGCCCTGTCGAAGGACTTTGGACGCTTTCAGACCCGTATGGACAATCTGGCCCGGCATATCGGTCAGGCCCATCAAGATGTTAGCGATGTGAATATCTCCGCGCGCAAGATCAGCAGTCGCTTCGATAAGATCGAAAAGGTGGAGCTGGATGAGGAGAAGAGTCCTGACCTGCCCGTGTTCCGCAAGGCCTCGCTACCATCGTCTGATGAAGAGTGATTTATGATTTTTGCGGTAAATGGCGGCCATTTACGGCTTAAATGTGCTTACAGTATCGCGCCAATTTGTAACAGCCATTTGACTTTATTTGCGGTCTTTAATAATAGCAGGCATTGTTTTATACTCGCTTTGCTGGTTTGTCAGCATCCTGCTTGCAGAAAGGGCTGAGCCCAACAAACGATCTCGATAATTTGAACGATTTCCTTGTGCCTACAAGCAAGCCAGGCCAGTTAACAAGGAGTTCGTTATGATCCAGTCACTCCCGGCGCTGCGTCGCCAGTTCCATGCTGAACAGAAGCAATTTCACCCGTTGCCTGCCAATGATCCCCGCACTCCGCAATCACTTTCACTGGAGCAGTTTAAGAAGCAGGCCAAACAACTTTTAAAAGCCCTTCAACGCCATCTGCTCTGGTCGCTTGGATCATTGCCCGTGAGCAGGGCTTTCCCTCCTGGCCCAAACTCAAACACCATGTGGAAGCGAGTGAGATGGCCGCCCAGGCGATCAGCAACGGCAGGCCGGACCCCTTGGACGATCAACTGCGGACACTGCATATCCGCTGCGGTAACGATGTGATGTACAAGCTGGCGGTGGCCGGCTTCAGCGGTGACTTTCTCTGCTTCGCCGATCCCTATATCCAGGGGCCAGTGCCGGCTGAAACAAACTTGAAAAGGTTCATCGATGTTCGAAGTAGCTTCATTGCAAACAACCAGTGGCGCTTGAAGTCGCAGGCGGTCAAGGATTTGACCTCAGATTATGACGCCCTGGAACGGATCAGGGATTACCAGCGGGTCTGTTTTTGGTTCGAGCATGATGCCTACGATGTCTTGGTGTTTATTAAGCTCCTGCATTTTTTGCGGGATAGATCCAAGCGACCAGAGCAGATGGCGTTTATTTGTGTGGATCACTATCCCGGTGTGGCACGGTTCAATAGTATCGGGCAGCTGCCGGTCGAAACCATGCCTCTGCTGTGGCAGCAGTTTACCCCCCTAGAGGAGCATCATATTGAGTTCGGCGGCCAATGCTGGGAGGCCTATACCGCGGCAACCCCAGAGGCTCTGAGCCAGATCATCAATCTGCACTCCCCGGCCTTTCCGCAGATCCTGCCCGCCCTGAAACGGCACATCAAGGAGCTGCCCTGGCGTACCGACGGCCTGTCGCTCTCGGAACGGCTGACGCTGCAGATACTCCACGAGCAGGGTCCCCAGGATGGAGCAAAGCTCTTCTATCATTGGTACACCTCCATCTATGAACCCCTGGCATTCATGGGGGATAGCAGTTATTGGAAGGTATTGTCTCAACTGACTGAGGCCAGGCACCCGGCTATCGAACTACTGAAGGGGTCTTCCAAACCGGTTGATTGGCAGGTCTCACTGACCGATTTTGGTCGAAAATTGCTGGCTGGAGAGGGTCACTGGCTATCCCACAATGAGTATGATGTCTGGTTCGGCGGGGTGCACAATTGTACCCCTGGCCCACTCTGGTATTGGGATGACGAAATCGGTAAGGTCATACTGGAGTAGAGTCAGGTGGTAATATTACTCTGGAAACTGGCTGAAAACTGATTATGCTTCTGTGGAAGGAATAATAATCAGCAGCTCCAGGATGGAAGGCTCACAAACAAGAGTATAACGATCGATGGAATTGCTCAATGCCACCGGCATGCAAGCTGGCTATACCATGGGGATGCGTCCGGATGGGCGAGAGCTGCTTGTGGTGGCGGTAAAAGGGACCTTTAAGATCCCGCCTGTCCGCCAACAGGTGAGCTTGGCTGACCAGCAGAAACCCCTGATTGAAGCGGATAGCTTCACCGGTGAGCCTGGTTTTTCCGCGCCATTCTATGAGGTTGATTATGCGCCGCTGAAACCCATGTGTGATGTGCTGCTCAATGGCAGTGCCTATGCCCCGGGTGGCAAGCCGGTTTCACGGGTTGAGGTGACCCTGCGAATTGGTTCGATGTTCAAGTCCTTTGCAGTGACAGGTAACCGCACCTGGGAGGCTGGAAAGCTGGCCATCAGCCCGGGCTATCCTGGTCTATTTGATCGTATGCCGATTAGTTATGATTGTGCCTTTGGTGGTGTGGATAACTTTCACGAGAATGAACAGAAACACTCAGCCTGGATGGCAAACCCGGTAGGGCGTGGATACCACAAGCAGCTGGCGCAGGAGCTGGTGGATGGCTCACCGATGCCCAATACGGAAGAGTTGAAGCGTCCCATTAGCATGCCAAATGGTAACTATGCGCCAATGGCATTTGGTCCCTTAGGGCGGGGCTGGGATCCACGTCGGCAGCTTGCCGGTACTTACGACCAAGCGTGGATCGACAACACCTTTCCCTTCCCGCCGCCGGACTTTAAAGAGGCCTACTATCAAGCGGCTCCGGCAGATCAGCAGATCCCTTATCTTCAGGGTGGTGAACGGGTGTTTCTTGAAAACCTGACTCCAGAAGGCCAAACCTCATTTGATCTGCCACAAATCGAAATGCCAGTGGTGTTTTTCTATAAAAATGGCGAACAGCTCCGAAAAAAAGCGGTCATTGACACTCTGGTTCTGGAACCGGATGAAGGAGTGTTTACCCTGACCTGGCGGTCGATGGGGCCAATTAAAAATAATATCTTTGAAATGGTGCAGG
>JARRQD010000222.1:0-12435 GCA_037382205.1 Candidatus Thiodiazotropha sp. | reverse complement strand
CCATTATGGTTGCTTGTTTTAACAAGTGTACATCCCTGTCAGGTTGAGTATACGAAATATAACCGCAACCCCCCAACATATCAAGGCAGAAAACCGGGGGCAGAATAAATACAACTGATATATCCGCTTATCCGACCTCAATCTACACAACTCACCCCAGATTTCCGGCTTAATCCACCCTCTTCCACTGCCTTTCAGGCCTTCCGCCTTAATTCGGACAACAGGGCAGAACTTTCCGCTATACGCCTTGCACCATAGCTTAGACAGAAGCCTCTTCGTGGTGACGTGAAGGGAATCACTAATGCCATGGGCGCATGGATACGTAGGGATGGCCAACTGAAGGCGACCAGGTGTTCATGATGACATTCGGTGCATTATACTCTTAGAAGTCCATGCTCCAGCTGGGAGCCCATCGCCCGATACGCTCCTTTCAACTCGAAGATTGATTCTCGTCACCGAGGGTAAATGTGAGCAAGCACGCATCCATTTCGATACCATCAGCAAGAAGTGGGATCGAGAATGCCTATCCCGTTTTTACAAGGAACGGTGCGTTCAACCTTGAGAGCAGGTCGGTCCGCAAGAAGAAAAACTGGGATAGATTTATTCAATGAATGGTAATTGAAAGTACTGTTTCGATCAATCCTATCCACAGAAGAGCTATATAGAAATCAAACAATCAAATAGAACAACCATGTTTCATTTCCGACACATCATGAACAAGCTCAACAACAGCCCCCGTTAATGCGTTGGGCACAAACCACTGATCAGGTATTCTCCAGTGACAAATCCACCGTTTGCATTAGCGAGTCTAATCCGGGCACCATACATGCCACTACCAGGTTGGTTTGTATGCTTATAAAAGGAAGTTTGGTCACACAACGACCTAATGGAATCGAAGAGTATCCGATCACGAGCGCCCTTTATAACACCGGGAGCACATATGTCTGTATCAACAACATGCGAGTAAACGATCATTTTGCTACCTTCGCCATAGAGACCGGACAAGCGATCTGGGCAGCCGAAGACAATATCGCCTCAAGCAAGGACAAGCGACTCAAAGCAAGAATATATGTGCGCGCTAATTTCACACACGACCCAGCATCGAGCCCATCTTTCTAAGTATGCAGAGTCGCAAGCTGCATTGTATCGAGCAGAACGACGCCGCGAAACAGCAAAGTGATTTGAAAAAACGATTTCTCAATGGCCCTAGCCAGACGGTTTCTCGTAGAGGGCTGTGAGGCACGGCGGATGTATGTGTTATGTCCTGTCCTGAGCTGCAATTAAAGCTAAATTGTAGTAGCTTTACCTGGACACATGTGAAAGTTGGGTGTCCTATGCAGCTTCGACCGCGATGCGGCTCACGCGCCCACGGTTCGTCATTATGCAGTAAAGGAGTTTCATGAATGATTGGTTGGGCGCTTTCAAAGTCTTATGAATATAAAGGGCGAGAAGTCCGATACGAGCGGCTCGGTGAAGGCCCGCCAATGGTTCTTGCACACGGAACTCCTTGGTCATCATTCAATCTGCGTCATTTGATACGCCAGCTATCCAAACAATATACCATCTACTATTACGATTTACTGGGCTACGGTCAGTCGTGCATGACTGAAGGTGATGTATCACTGGGTTTGCAAAATGCTGTTTTGGATAGCCTGCTTCACCACTGGGAACTGGATGAGCCTATTATCGTTGGTCATGATTTTGGCGGCGCTACTGTTTTACGAACTCATCTTCTTAATAATCGGCCCTTCAAGAAAATGATCCTAATCGACCCGGTAGCGGTTTCTCCCTGGGGTTCACCCTTCTTTCGGCATGTAAACAAACACGAAACAGCATTTTCAGGGTTGCCCGATTATATTCATGAGGCAGTGGTCCAGACCTATGTGCAAAATGCTGCTTTCAGGTCGCTTGATAAAGCAACGTTAGAAGGAATCGTTTCGCCGTGGACTGGCGAGCAAGGCAAGCCGGCTTTCTATCGTCAGATCGCTCAAGCAGATTCAAAATACACCGAAGAGGTTCAGCCGCTTTACCACACGATTACCACACCCACCTTAATTCTGTGGGGACGAGAGGATAGCTGGATACCGCTGGAGCGCGGGGAAGAACTCCATGGCTTGATTCCGAAGTCGGTTCTTCGCGTGATTGATGATGCGGGCCACCTGGTAATTGAAGAAAAGCCTGATGAATTGGTGAGGGAGATTGTTGATTTTTCTAAGATTTAGAAACCACATAACAGCACCTGACATGGACGCCAATTCCATTTCAGAAAGGTCTCAGTATAAAGCAGTTTCTGAACGAGTATGGTACAGAAAAGCAATGTCATCAGGCATTATACCAGTGGCGATGGTCAGATGGTTTCGAGTGCCCGTAATGCGGGCATAAGAGCTGCTGCGAAGTGAGCACTCGAAAACTCTACCAATGCAGCCATTGCCATAATCAAACCTCGGTTATCAGTGGGTCGATATTTGCAGCCATTAACATCATCGAAAGTGAATTCTACTTCATGAGCGCCCTGGGCATCGATGATATACCCTCAGAAGCCACCTTACGACAACGCATGGATGAACATGCGGTAGTTTTTCTGCCGATCATCGAGAAGGCGTACCAGGTTTTCTCGAAGCCCTAAAGCCCGATCTGCAGCCCCTTACCACCGGACATATTCCTGTTGGATGCCGATGTAACTCCGATAGCTAACTCAGGCAGCCGAAAAGAAGGGGTGTCAAGAACCTACAAGGGTTGTGAAGGCTATGCTCCGATGCCAGTCTACTTGGGGCAAGAGGGCTACTGCTTGGAATTTGAACTGCGCGAGGGCAAGCAGCACTGCCAAAAAGACACGCCCGCGCTGCTGAGACGCACCTTGCGCCATGCCCAGGAGATCAAGGACCAGCCCTTGCTGCTCAGACTCGACGGGGGTAACGACTCGATTGAGAATATCGATGTGGTGCCAAACACAACGAGGCCTTCTCAGAACAGGTACGGGTGGACTTCTTGATCAATTGGAACCCTCGCAAGGACATCGTTAAGCAATGGCTGGATTATGCCGAGCGAAAGGGACGCCGGGGATCGCCGCGCGAAGGAAAACGTGTTGCCTTGTTCAGTGTCGAACACAAGCGCCAATGCAAGGGCTATGAGTATTGTATTCGACGGGTAATGCGCGTGACTGAGCGCACGATTGACAAGACAGGTCAACGACTGCTGACACCGGAGATTGACCTGGAGGGCTGGTAGACAAGTCTGACGGTGAGTGAAGAAGATGTCATACAACTCTACGCTAATCACGGCACCTCTGAGCAGTTTCATAGCGAGTTCAAAACCGATCTCGATATTGAGTGAGCGGTTGCCTTCAGGCAAGTTTGCCACCAATGTCTTGGTGCTGCGAGCCAGTATGCTGGCCTACAAGATTCTGTGCTATATCGGGCAGAACGGCTTGCTGGGTCCGGGTTTTCCAAAACGAAACAAAGCCAAAAGGCGGCGCATCAAAACGGTTATGCAGGAACTGATGTATGTGGCAGCCCGCATGATCAGGACAGCGCGCACGATCAAGCTATCATTTAGGTGTGGCTGTCGATCACTGGTCGCGTTCACCGGCGTCTATAGAAAGCTGGCGTACGAATAACATATCCCGATTCGACTGCCGGCCTCTCCATGGGTTCTGAAGAACCAGGGGCAAGTGTTAGCGACAGCATGAAGAATGATTGTCATTATCAATATGGATCGATGATATGCTCTGAAATATTGCCGATTCAATTGATAAACTCATTTTTTCTGATTCTAGCCGTTCGACATTTTTCATTTTGGGTGTGTCTGGCTATGAAGCTACGGACTCAGGTTGTAGTTAGTGATTTGAATATCCTGGCACCCAGACGATGGCCTGTTAGATCCGATTGGATTAGTGTAAACAGGCCCTACTACTAACCCAACCGAAATGAACGATTTGGTATATACATTCTCTAGTGTAGAAATAGTGCAGGTTGGGCCCTCGTATTCGGTATATCTGAGTTGCACTACGTTGATTATACGATGATCGCTTAGTGTTTGGACACTGGAGATAACCAATCTTTCATCGACAGGTCTGGTTCCGATGCCACCGGCAACGACCTGATGTGATTCAAAATCGACTGTAGGTATGTTTGGTGGATCGATGCAGTCTGCTGCATCGGATGGACCTATTCCGCAGTAGTCCAGCCTGCCGATTTCATTCGCCTCGAGTAGCTCTTCGTAAAAGGTCTCCCAATCGAGTTGATTGTTGATTATTATCACCCAAGGACTATCGCCTCTATGCATATTTATATAACCAAAGTCGATCACTTTAAAGTCATCGGCATTGGTATGAGTTGTAAACATTGCGAGCAGGGTGGTGATTAAGATTGTTAGTCTTTTCATGAGTTTCTTCCTTGATTTTAGTTCGCCATTATTATGGACGCAGTCTGTGTCATCCAGAAATTCAAATGCAGATCTAACGATATTTAAATCCTAAACCTTCATATAGAGTACCATTCCTGGAAACATGAACCAAGTACCATTTGATATTTAACCAGTTAATGTTTTCCTGATTACCCCCAAACCTCAGCAAGCTTTAACAGCCTATATGGCATGGGTGGCGTCCTCATGGCTACATAACCAAGTCTGGGAATCATATCTTCGAGTTTGAAACGCCGATTAAAGCGATAGCAAAAGCAGACTAGGGCCTGTTAACACTAATCCAATACGCCCTGCTGGGACTGTTTTTGCGTCCAGGTATAGAAGATATAGACGCCCCCTCTTAACCGAGGACTACCATCATTGATGGATACCTCTACGTGGTAAATTATACCCCCCCATCATAAAAACGGTGGCATCTATGAACCAAAATGTAATCTATATCGGCCTCGATGTCGATGATAACCAGTACCACGGATCGGCCCTCAACACTGAGACCGGTGAGGTGATGGCTTTCAAATGTTTCGATACCCGAGGTGGAGCAGGAACAAGACCGGGATCTGCTGCGCTCGCGCCAAAAGCGGTTAGATCAGCAGACGGAATTGCGCAAGCATATTCAAGCCCTGTCACATCGAAATGGGCGGCATTTCAAGGCCGAGACTCACTACAAAACCCACTGGACTCTCCCGCACTATGCCTGACTTGAGAGAACCATCAAAGTCGCTTCCGGGCACTTTAAGGTTAACCTATCACTGCTGGTGCGCCAGTTAAAAGCGCTCAATAATATCCTGACTGAATATGACGAGCCGGTTGAAGTACTGGCGCAAACACCACAATATGAAAAGCCAGTACAGGCATTGACCTGCTACAGACGTATTGGCGCTTATGAAAGAACGCCACCGGAAACGACAAGCGGCAATTAATTCATCAAGAGAACGACAACGGTATGAGCTCAGAAAAAGATAAGATCACGCAACCGATTGAAAATGCGTAGAAACATCATGACAAAGTAGAATTAAACTCATTCTTGAATAAAAAGTATAAGTTGATAATCAAGCTGACTTCAGATAAAGATCAATTATCAAATTCTATCAATCACTTTTCGACTGTTTTAGCACACGCACATAAAATCGCTTCCCTTCATATTCAGCTTCCTTGAGCCGATCTTCATTGATAAGCGCCTTTACAATACTCCAGTCGTTTCCTGTTTTTTTCAGTAGCGCCATTACTGCCTCTTCACGCAAGGGGTGAACAGACGTGATACTGAGCAGATCGTCAACCACATTTCCGGTACTGGCAAAGGCGTTACCTTCGTAGCCAATTAAATACTCAGCCTGCGACACTCTCTTGCGAAGCATTTGAAAAGCACGGTTTATTTTTTCTTCTGTAGGTGGATGAATACCTACTTCAGCTGCGGGTCGTATCGGTGCTGCCAGATAAGCTTTGCCTGGATTCAGTTGCTCAAGGTACTTGCTCACTTCTGCTATCGCTACATCACCATCGTTAATACCATTTACCAGCATGGTTTCAGTAGTCAGTTCACCCTGATAGGTTTCCGCCACTAATTGAATGCCTTTCAATATTTTCTGTAACTGGAGAGATGGATGTGGTTGGTTAATACGTCGCCACAGGTTTTCATCCGTAGAATCCACCTTCAGAGACAGCCAATCAGCGCCTGCAAGCCTTTCTCGAACATCCTCTCGCCATATCAGTGAGGCATTGGAAATAACCGCTATCTTCAATCCAAGTGGACGCAGTAGCTCAATTGTTCGCCCGAGATTCTCATCCAGAGTCGGCTCACCATCCGGTACGAATGTTAGGTAATCAATGCTTTGACCAGCTTGAGTGGCCACTTCTACACTGGCTTCTATCTCTGAAAGAATCTGCTCAGGTATGTAGAATGTGCGAGGCTCAACCTCCCTGTGATGGGTTGGTCCAACTTGGCAGTAAACACACGAATAAGTGCATGACTTTGGCGGAATATTGTTGATACCCAGACTCCGTCCAAGGCGTCGTGACGGTACTGGGCCAAAAGTAATCATGCTACCCCCTCAAAGATATTTATATCTAAAATGCCTTCCCTGCATTCTTAAGACCTACTATGGTTGTATCTTAGCCCGTTTCTTCTCCAGCAGATCGTGATGATATGAGCCCTCGCGAAGCATTTTTGCTCCACATTTAGGGCAACATTCTTCCTGACAGGGAATGCCTCGTTTATGGCGAATATTTTCTCCACACTTAGGGCAGATACAATCGCCACCGGTTCCCATATCATGCCTGCGTTCTATGGTCATTTTCACACCCCGCTGCTATGCTCGTTTTCATGTGATGTAGATGGCAACAACTCAATCTCCATCTGCTACTATTAAGCTTCAAGCGCTTCCTTTAACATCGTTATCTACTTGTCAAGAGACTCCTCCTCTTCATTCACGGACAGCTCTTGCCAGCGCCCCATCCCCACAACGGTCCGTAGGGTGGAGACGGTGATGTCAGGGATCCCAAGGTTGTCGATGCGTCCAAAAATACCGCATGCGCCTTCTGATCCTGTTTGCTATGACACACCTCTAATTATCTTTATTAAACTGATAGTTAAGCATTCAAGCCTTTCAAATCTAAATAATGGGGCTGAAAAATACAGCCTATCAGTTTCAGTATAGTCACTTCGACTGGACGGGACGCATTATTCGAGAAGACAAACGAGGCTCCATCCTCCCATCCAGAGTTTCATGGAAAGGGTTATGGTAAACAATTAATTCAAAAGGCTGAAAATTGGGTACTAAATAATGGGTTTACTGAGTTGGCGAGTGACACTCAGGTTGCAAACAAACGAAGTATTTCTGTTCACAAACATTTAGGCTTCACTGAAACTGATCGAATAGTCTGTTTTTTAAAGCAATTAAATTAACTCATAACAAGTACCACCAAAGGAATTACTGCGTTCGCTCTCATATAAGGCAGGGCGTTAGGGTCTCATCAACGCAACCACGAATAATCAAGCGTCGGAAGGTATAGGGAGAATAACCGCTATCACCCATGTATATCAAGGCAGAAAACTGGGGCCTGAATCATCCCGACAAGCCCTTTGAAGCGACTTTTAAAAATGCTATGTCATGCAGAGCCACCGGCGGCTGATGCACGGGGATGTACCCGCGTTTGTTTTCCAGCGTATTTTTTAGCTATTTATTTAGCTTTTTAATACTCATCTTTTTTCCAGGCCCATAATATTCCATGGCAATCTTAATTTTGTTGTAGACACCAAATCCCGATGAATACAATATATTATTAATTAATTTTGCAAAGCCACTGCTTGAAGAGTAATCCCAGTTATCATCAAGTGCCCCCACTTCTGCAAAAACCGCCTTATAGCTATTGCTAACCACGAACTTTGTTGATTTCATTAGCGCAAATCCGACAGTTCCATGCACATATGAATCCTCAATACGATCATTGGAGTAGAGCTTGATTTTGGATCCGGGATAAACGCTGCCATATAAAAACCGGTCTTTTTTTGTTATTTTCCTTTTGTTGATCATTAACTTTTTCAAAATGAAATCATCAAACGAGTACTGACCGGTTTTTAATGTTTTCTGTCCAAAATCAGTGATCTTATTCTCCAGAAACGCGGAGACCAATAAAAAATCATTAAGTTTGATATTTTTTCCATAGCCATAATTCATTATTTCTTTCTGAGCAAGCTGAATTACGACATCTTCCGGAAGTATTTTTTCAAGCTCCTCTATATCACCAGTGCCTTTGTCGACAGCAGTTTCCGGTGGCTTAGCAATTCGAGAGTACTTTTTCCCATTTGGTCCAATTATCGTCCAAGGCGGTGAATTTATGGCCAGGCTGAAAGGTATTGAATATTTGTCAAAGTTTTCCATGGCAAGTCCAGTAATCTCAGAATACCTATCTACATGCCATACCAACTTATGTTTACCTGCATTTGCTGGTATTTTATTTCTTGTCAGTGACCATCCCATGGTGAGTCCTTGTAATTTAAACAATGCCCTATTAAATATGCCTATATAATGATTTAATAGTCAGAGATACCATTAGATCAAGTATACGAGCAGTTTACAAAATAGATAAACACCCATTCAGATACGCTTCTCAAAATACAAC
The DNA here is from genome assembly GCA_037382205.1 of Candidatus Thiodiazotropha sp. Taxonomy (GTDB): domain Bacteria; phylum Pseudomonadota; class Gammaproteobacteria; order Chromatiales; family Chromatiaceae; genus Thiodiazotropha. The sequence continues at coordinate 3,894 of JARRQD010000222.1, read as the reverse complement.
ATTTTTTCTTGCAAGCTAACAATCATTCCGCCAGATACGATAATGAGTCTGGGATTATTCGGCTATCAGCTCTACTTGGCTTTCAACAATATCGAGCACACCAAGCCAAAGGCAAAGTCACCGTATACCAATGAAATCTGCAAGAGATCCCATAAGACGATCCTGCAGGAGTTGTGCCAGAGCTCCCCTTCCGAAAGAAGCTCTACACGGATCTGGAAAGCTACAGCTTGATCTTGAAGAATAGTTGATGTATCACAATGAGCAGCGTACGCATCAGGGGAAGATGTGCTGTGGCCGAACACCAATGGCTACACTGAAACTCCGAAATCGAATCTGGAAGAAAAGAGTGTAGGTTTAACTTGACCTGACAGACACACCATCGAAACCGGTAACGGTTAGATCAAATCGCGACTACTCTAGCAGTTCGCTGAAGGTACTGAACCCATGATATCTTTCGTTGAACCTAATAAAATCAGTTGACCGCTCCATGCAACTAGCAGATTACTGAATTTAAAGAAAATCGCTTCGATGGTTATGTCACCTGCTGGGTGAATCACGCTACAACGTGAATGGCACGCTTGTGGCGGCGCATGGCGGCGTTGCAACTCCTTGGAATAGCGCGCTATTGTGCGTCGTTGCGCGCCGTGCAGGGATACACAAGTGTCGCGGGCACATGGATGTGCTGGAGCGACCCTTGCCCGGCACCCCCACAAACGCACCCTTCACGCTGTCCAACTGATCTTTTTAGGTTGAAGCCCGGCTTGCGACGTTTCAGAGTCTGTTTTACCATGGATCCCCATACCTTCTCCATTTCGCCGCGCTCCTGGAATAGATCCTCCACCGTGACGATGACAAGATCCAGTGCCTCCTGCTTTTTCTTCTCCTCTTCGCTGACTTTCTGTTTTGCAACCTGTCTCTTAGCCGACTTTTTGGGTGATATCCTTTGCCGAGCAGGCCTGGTCTTTTCGGCATCGCGAACCAAGTCGTCGTAGAAGACAAATTCATCGCAATTGGCGATGAGCAGATCCGACGTGGACTCTTTTACCCCTACGCCAATAACGACCTTGTTGTTTTCACGCAACTTGCTGACCAATGGGGAGAAATCGGAATCGCCACTGATGATCACGAAGATGTCAAGGTGAAGCTTGGTGTAGCAAAGGTCTAATGCATCCACGACCATTCTGATATCGGCGGAATTCGTTCCCGACTGGCGTACATGAGGGATCTCGATCAACTCAAATGCAGCTTCGTGCATGGCGGCCTTGAACTCTTTATACCGGTCGCAATCGCAATAGGCCTTCTTGACCACGACGTTGCCTTTCAATAACAGGCGCTCTTAAAATTTTCTTGATGTCGAATGCCACATATTTCGCGTCGCGAGGTATAAGGAGAATAACCGCTATCATCCATGTATATCAATGCAGAAAACTGGGGCCTGAACCTAGTTCAGCCAACAGGCTTCCAGGCAGCCTATCTTTCTGTTGCTGTGCCGCTTAGAGAAGTGTGAAACCCATAGCTACGCAAACCAGTCTGAATCGGGTGAGGCCCGCGTCGCTGGCAACAGCTCTGGCGGTGGCGGTAGGAGCTTCAAAACTCCTAAAGGCGGGCAAAACCGCACCCCGTGAGAATTGCGGTTTTTTTGCGCCCGAAATTCGGGGATCTATGGCCGGGAGGTCTGGGGAATGTAATGCCCGCAAGGGAAATACCCAGAGCAGTTCCTGTAGCTGTTTTGAACCTCCTGGCCACCATTTACTACGCAACTTCAAAATTGCTACAGGAGCTAACATGAAAATTCACCACCTTAAAGTCCGTGATACCTATTATGACTACCACCTGAAGATGCGGCATAGACCATCTCCAGTTCCCATTATTTATCTCAAAGGCTATTGGTTAAATGAAATAGGCTTTGAAATTGGTAAACACCTCCAAGTTTTACCTGGAAAAAACCATTTAGTGCTTACACTAGCACCAGATAAAACCTCTTAAAATCATAAATACTTCAGCAGAGTGCTGGGGTATTTTTTGGTACACTTGCATTTAGGGCTACTCATCCTTTTTGTTGCTTGCAGAATTACCTTGATTTGAGGGCCTCAGTTTTCCAGCACCTTCTATGCTTTTACGCTCTTTTGGCTTCAACTGCGCAGCACCATTAACGCTTTCTCTTAATGTGGTGTTTTGTGTTTTTTTCGTCTCTTTAGTCATTGTATTCTCCTTGTATAAGCTAGTCATTGCTATGGAAATACCTAGTATTGCGGTGAGAACAACACCAAGAATAAACGAAAATTTAGCTAATTTGTCTAGTAACCTTAGAAGAGGATCTTCAGTTGCATTATCTGTAATGATTTTTTCTATGTGTTCTGAATTACGGGTAAAAATTGCCAGTACTATCACCACGCAAACCACAAAAGAAACTATTGCTAATGTATATAAGACAAATGCTTCAGCCGATTTGACGCCAATGGCAGTCAAAAGCGTAACTAGTAAGCCGATACCGCCTGCTGACAGGGTCAATAAATGCTTGTCGTGTTCCAAGCGTGTTGCAAACCAAGTGTTTACAGCAGCACTGTAATATTGAATTTCCTTTTCCTGTTGTTCTGACATTACTTTTGCCCTAACGTCGAAATAACCGGCGCGCGACAGCGCGTCCGAGTGAGCGACAGCGAACGGTGTTGATTACCTTGTTAGCTGCTTTCTGCCCCAGCAACCAACATGGAGTATTAGGGCAGAAACAGAACCAACAACATAAATAGTACCTAACGTAAAGAATGCAAAACCAAATATACCGGTAATAGGCGAAAGCACTAATTCAAGAACCCCACCTTTTCCTGTAAATATACTGGATATTCCGCCAAATAAACCTAGCATTGCGGAAGCCAACAATGTAATGGCCAACCCGACCAAGATGCTTTTTATGAAGCCAAGCCAAGACTCCGTATATGAAATACAGATTTTTACACCTAATAAATAGCCCCCAATTGCACCTGCCCAGAACACAGGATCAAATAAGAACCAAGATGCGTAACCTGGAATATCCGTTGTTTCCCACCTAACCGGATATTCGCTTCCTATTCCTACTATAAATGCGCCAAGAGGGAGAGCGAAATGAGCGACCATTCCAAAATACAAGGCGACTAGTAATTTATTCTTGTCCATTGTTTTTATCACCTAACGCCCGGGCTCACACGCGGCGAACTCGGAGCGACTTTTTGTGCAAAAATGAAGCGAAGCGGAATGCACATAAAGACGTGGAGAGTTTAACGTCGTTGTGTAGCCCATTGTTAAGTTTCTTCTACAACTGACTTCATTAGTTCCACCAGCCGCTTGCCAATGGACTCGTAAGCCATATGCATCATTGCAATAATCATTTCCGTTTCTTCCCTTGTGAACCTCATCGCGGGTAAGGCCTCAATTGCTGAAGGTGTCCCATCAATTTCGAAGGTGCGTAAGTTGCGTTTCGCAACGTCCGTGTGCGCGTATACTTCGTTTCTTAAACTCAACACTCGCTTATGTAATTGCTTTTGTTCTTCATTGTATTTCATAAGCCTCATCGGTAACTTTGGCCAGCCACGACTTTCAGTGAATGGACGGGAATAAGCTACAACAAGTGCCGTTGTGTAGGCAGATTGTTGAATATAAATTGTTTGCCGTTTTTCCCACGGTTGGAAGTGCCAACCTTTCTTCAAGATCATCGAGGCGAAGCTCATCGCTTGACGCAGATCTTCTTGGGCGACATATAGGCGATCAAATAGCGCCCGGTCTCTAATTTTCGATTCCTGGTTCTGTGCCATTTAAAACTTAACGCCCAGCTCACCTGACCAAAACCGCATCGCGGTTTTTGGTCAGGTGGAGCGTCGTGTTATGCCATAGTTTGGCAGTGTATTGACAGAGTATACC
>JARRQD010000221.1:0-15165 GCA_037382205.1 Candidatus Thiodiazotropha sp. | reverse complement strand
CAGATCAATACCGGCGTAGAGCAATAACGCACCCACAGCTGCCAGTGGAATCAGCATGAGCAGCTTTATTGCATCTGCGCCGAGTGTCAGGCCCAGCCCGAGCATTGTCAGGCCGAACAGCACCGGCGCCAACCAGCTGCTTGCACCGAAGCGGTGTTGCGCAACAAGCCCTCCGGCGCCATGGCACATGGGAAAACCACCGAGAGGCGCCAACAGCATATTCATGATACCGGTGGTGAGGCCGAGCTTGGTTGGTGTGATACGTTGCTTGTCTTGAGGGAAATAGTGGCTGGCAATCGCCGCAGTGGCGATGATTGCGTTGGTCAGTGTCAGACTGAGCTGGGGTAACAGTATCGCGTGGGCGGAAAAGCCAAGCTGCTGCCAGCTAAAACTGCTCCATTGTGGCCAATGCAGACCGAATCTCAGCGTCTCCAGTGGATCTGTCTTGGTTGCCAGTGTCCAGGTAATGGCGCCTGCCACAATCAGAATGGCTGCAAAGGGTTTCAGGGGGGTGATCAGAAGCAGTAACAGCAGGCTGGTGGCAACAGCACCTATCCAGGGCGCTTCAGAAATCAATCCTACGCCTGCCCACGCCAGCAACAGGCCTATGCCGAGTTGGATGCCGGAAAGAACCGGAGCCGGGATATTACGGGCCAGCTTATCGATGGTCCCGGATAGTGAAAGTGCGGCAACCACCAAGCCGAGCAGAAATCCTGTTGCAGCAATGGTCTGGGCATCCAGGTTTTGGGTAATCACGATTGCCGCTACCATTTTCATGGGCTGTACTGGAATCGGTCGCCGGTAGACCGCTGCAACCGTGAGTGCAAAGATGCCAAAGCCGTAAAACAGTCCGGTTGGATCGACCTTCTGCAGGGTTAACACGGCAATCACGATCGGCAAGAAGGTACCGAGATCGGCGAAGGCGCCGGATAGCTCCTTGAGCGGATGAAGGTGTGATGGATCTTTATTCAGTTGAAGCACGACTCCAGTATAGGACAGCATCAGCGGTTTGATTGTAATCGGCTTGCAACAATCTCAGGGCACAATCTGCCTCTGTTCAGCTGAATTGCCTATAGTGTTCGATAGAGAAATGAAATTTCTGATTCAACTGGGAGAGATTCTTGAAAGTACGCACAGGTATCAATGGTCTTGGTTGTATGGTGCGTTTAGCTCTGAGGGTCGATGTATGACAATGAGTGGGGCTCTGTGAACCGAATGATCGATATCACCCGCAAAGCGGCAGCGGCGCTATAACATGGATCAGGGCATACGCAACTACCTGGTGGTAACTGGAGGCTATTGGGCGTTCACTGTCACTGATGGTGCAATCCGCATGTTGGTGGTGCTCTACTTCCACTTGCTTGGTTACTCGCCGTTTGAAGTAGCGATGCTGTTTCTCTTCTATGAGTTTTTCGGCATCGTCACCAATCTGGTGGGTGGCTGGCTGGGGGCGCGTATCGGTCTCAATCTGACCATGCATATCGGCATGGGGTTGCAGGTTGTCGCTCTGGCCGCATTGACCGTGCCCGATGCCTGGCTCTCGGTTGTCTATGTAATGATTGCCCAGGCACTCTCTGGGATTGCCAAAGATCTGAACAAAATGTCCGCCAAAGCATCGGTTAAAACCATGGTGCGTGGTGGTGGGGAGTCCAAGCTGTTCAAATGGGTGGCTATGCTCACTGGTTCAAAAAATGCCCTTAAAGGCGCTGGATATTTAATCGGCGCGGCACTTCTGGAGTGGATCAGCTTTCGTGGCGCACTGGCGCTTCTGGCGACGATGCTGTTACTGGTCTTGGTCATCACAGCGCTGTTGCTTCCATCCGGGCTGGGAAAGATGAAGTCGAAACCGAAATTCTCCCAGGTGTTTTCCACGGTAGCGGCGATCAATTGGCTTTCCGCGGCCCGTTTTTTTCTGTTTGGATCCAGGGATGTCTGGTTTGTGGTCGGTTTGCCGGTGTTTCTTTATGAGGTTTTAGCTTGGAGCTTTACCCAGGTTGGTGGTTTTCTGGCGCTGTGGATTATTGGTTACGGTTTTGTTCAGGCCAGTGTTCCTAAACTGCTTGGGCGTGTCCATCAGGGGCAGGGGCCGGGTGGGGGAACTGCACGTCTCTGGGCGTTTTTGCTGGCGCTGTCACCGGCGGCTATCGCACTGGCTTTGAATCTGGGGTGGCCGGCAGAACAGGTGTTGATCGTAGGGCTGATTCTGTTCGGAGCGATTTTTGCCGTTAACTCAGCCGTACACTCCTATCTGATTCTGGCCTATTCAGACCACCAAAAGGTCTCTATGAATGTGGGTTTCTACTATATGGCCAATGCCGGAGGGAGGCTGGTTGGTACCGTACTCTCCGGTTTGATCTATCAGACTTACGGATTGCAGGGGTGTCTCTGGTGGTCGGCACTGTTTGTCATTCTGGCCGCATTGCTCTCATTCGGATTGCCCGAGGTCAGCACAGATGACAAAGTGCCCCAGGAAGTAGATGCGCAGTAGTCCCAGAATGAGTGTAAGTACTTCGAAAAGGCCGGTAAGGTAACGTCCCCACCACTTGTGGAGGGTGTCGCAAAAGCCGTAGGGTGCGACCTTGCCCCACCATTACGGGCTAAAACGTGTAAGAACTGCGCTCTTTTGTGCGCAAAATCTATTTGCGAATATTCGTGGCATGCTTTTACAAGAACCTTCTTCGGGAGAGGGATGGGGTGAGGGAATCAAAGAAACTCTGCGAATTGGTAACCTGTGGTAAGCCTATTATTTAGGATGTGGTGAGGTACGAACCGCATCATGATTTTCGATCATGTGCCAATATGTGGTCGTGACCTTCTGCGGTGGTAGTGGCGGTATTGTCTTCATGTTCAGCTTGGGGTGGGTAGTTGATGGCTGGACATGTTGGGGTTCGCTCCGCTCACCCGCAACCTACGGAGGGTATCGCCAAAAGATGGAGAAGCCTGAAAATCGTCAATTCTACGGCAAACGTCAAGGCATGGTAGAGCCTGTGTTCAGCCAGTTGAAATGCCGCCAGGGCTTAAGAAGATTCAGGCGTAAAGGATTAAAAGCCGTGCGATGTGAATTTGCCCTGCATGCTATGGCTTACAACTTAAGTCGAGCATGTGTTCGTTCAATCCAGCAACAGTTGTAATAGCAATCTAATCCAGATAACTAAAATCAGAATGTAACTGACTACAAAAGCATTCTTACGATGCAGTACATTGTTGCTTCCCAGGTGGATCCAGCCATGAATGATACGTGAGATAAGATAACACCAGGCCAGCCCCAGATAGAGGGGGTCTGATGGCTCCAGCACTAGAATTACGATCGAACTCAGATAGAAGAGCTGCGGTGTCTCGAGCAGATTTTGGAAATGGTGGCTGATTTTGAGCAGATACTCCGGTTGTTTGCCGCCACGATTGTATTTGAAGTAGGCGATACTCACTGAGCCCTCTCTTAGCGCCTTGTAACGAGCGGCAAGCATGGCGACACCCAGACCACCGGTCAGTAGTATCAGACCGATCATGGGAAACAAGATATTAGCTTGGTTCATGACTTTCCCTGTAGTTGTCGTGAAATCGCGGTAAATCCTAGTCAAATCCTAAATATGATCAAGATAATATTAACAACTTGTGCTATTTTCCTTTGATGCAATATTAACGAATATTTCCACAGTCATGCCTTACACATCAGAGCATAAGCAACAGAGTCGACAGCGGATTCTTGATAGTGCGGCGCAATTTTTCCTGCTACAAGGTTATGAGAAAACAGGTATCGGTGAGATCATGCAGGATGCCGGTCTCACCCATGGTGGGTTCTACGCCCATTTCAGCAGCAAAGCTGAGCTCTATATTGAAGCGATGAATCACGCGGCTAAAAACGGTCGTTTTACGGCGCATCTGAATAACGGCAAACAGGGCATGGTATGGTTTCAGAGTATGTTGGAAGATTATCTCAGTCTGGATCACGCCGAGGGAGATAGTAGCGATGCGGCCTATGCCGTAACCGCGATGATGATCGGTGGTGTCGCAATCAGTCGAGCCATCGATGATCCCAAGTTGGCCAAGCGCCTGCTGCTCAGTTGCAGACAGTTTGCTTCGAAACTGTTACCCAGTGACTGATTCGGCGTCTGCCATTGTGTTTGAACTGAAGAACGGCATCAAATGTCGTGTTCAGCTCTGTGTGGAACCCAATACCCGACACAATGTTGAGTTTCTGAAAAAGCAGATCGAGCTTGGATTTCAGCATATGTCTGAGCGTTCTCGGCAAAGCCGCTTTGCCACTTCGATTAACCACTTGAGTGATGAACAGCTCGACTATCTGACCGACCTGGACGACAAAGACAAACTGGCCTGGTGTGCCTCTGTAACCAGGAATGGGGATGAGCGTGGTATTGGGATTGCGCGATACATCAGGTTGGCTGACGAAGAGAGTATGGCTGAGTTTGCAATTACCGTTGTCGATGAGTATCAAGGGCAGGGTGTTGGTCATCAATTACTGAGTAAACTGATCGAGTCCGCAGCGCAGAATGGTTTTCGAGTATTGCGGGGATATATTCTGATGAGTAACTTGCCGATGCTGGCGCTATGCAAACATTTTAAAAGTCTAAAAACCTTGGTTGATGGGCCTTTCGTCATTGTGGACATAGTCGTTAAATCACCATAAGCAAGCATGGCTATCCCAGTTAATTTGTTCAGCAATGATCGTGAATTTCTGCCCAATCTGGAGTGATAGGTCTGCCACTTTTGTCTGTTATTGTTGGCCATTCCCAGCCAGCGAGGTTTTGCTTGTCAGTCATCGATTCACATCGACAATTCTTCTACCTCGGATCTTTCTGGCGAGTAGATCGTCAGTCGTCGCAATCACCTCTGACAAGCCGATCTCTTCTGCAATGTTATTTAGCTTGGTGAGATCCAGGTCTTGTTGCAAACGATCCCAGGCCTGCTGACGAATCTGTTTGGGACACATCACACTATCGATACCAATCAGGGAAACGCCTCTCAATATGAACGGGGCTACCGTTGCCGGAAAGTCCATGCCTCCCGCCAAACCGCAGGCGGTAACCACACCGCCATAGTGGGTGCTTGCACAGGCATTGGCGAGAACCTGGGAGCCAACCACATCAACCACACCGACCCAGCGCTCTTTGGCAAGTGGTTTTGCTGGTTGCGAGAGTTGGTCACTCGAGATGACTTCAGCGGCACCTAAGCCTATCAGGAAGTCGGACTCGGTTTGATGTTTACCACTCATCGCAATGATTGAGTAACCCAGTTTGGCAAGCACGGCGATCGCCACACTGCCAACCCCACCGGAGGCGCCTGTGACCAGGATCTCTCCCTTGTTTGGGGTGATGCCGTTTCTTTCCAGCGCCAAAACACAGAGCATGGCTGTATAACCCGCCGTACCGATGGCCATCGCTTCCTTAGGTTGCAGCGATTTCGGCACTCTAACCAACCAATCCCCGTTAACTCTGGCCTTTTGTGCCAAACCACCCCAGTGCTTCTCCCCCACACCCCAGCCATTCAAGATCACTCGATCGCCTGTTTGGTAATCTTCATGAGTGGTTTGGCTGATTGTGCCAACCAGGTCGATACCCGGCACCATGGGAAAGCGACGGACTACTGGTGATTTACCGCTGATCGCCAGTGCATCTTTGTAGTTGATGGAGGAGAACTCCACATCGATGCTGACATCACCTGGTGGAAGCTGCGATTCATCAATATCGGCAATCGTGGCGGTGTAATTGTCATTCTGATTGTCGATCAATATGCCTTTAAACATAACTGAGCCTCTTTGTATAGATGATCGTCTGGTATTAACGAAAAATTTTCCTGAACTTAGGAATTCGGTTTTATTTCAAACTGTTGATAAAAAACTGGGCATAACACTGCAGGGCAGTGGGGCGGCGTTCCAGTTTTGCACGCAGCACGGCGCCTTCCCAGCCTGTCCAGAACAGATAGGCAGCCGTTTTACAGTCAGTCTTGGGAGAAATCTCCCCGGCTTTTTTGGCCTCCTTCAGGCAGCGCTCGAGCCGCTGTTGCCAGGATTCGAATACTTCAATCAGCTGTTTGCGGAAGGCTTCGGGTAACGCGCCCATCTCCTGGCCTAGGTTGCCTACCAGGCAACCCCGTTTGAATTGATATTCCGCCATACGCTCAGTCGCCTGATCGATAAACGCGATCAGACGTTGCAAGGGGGAGAGGGATTGGTCGCCCAAGGATTTGTCCAGTTTGTGGGCAAAGAAGTTTGCATAGTTTTCGATCAGTTCAGCGCCAAATGCATCCTTGTTTTTGAAGTAGTGATAGAAAGAGCCTTTTGGCACGCCGACACGGCGTAGAATCTCATCGATACCGGTGGCGCTATAGCCTTTCTCGGTAAGCACCTCCATACCCGAACGGATCAGATCAGCCTTGGTTTGGCTGAAAGCGGCCTGATCTTTGGGCGGTCGGCCGCGGCGGCGCTTGATGGGTATGGTTGACGACATGAGTCAATATTAGACCGATCGTCTATATAAATCAAATAGGCACCTTTTTGAGTGAGCTATTGAGCTCGGGCCTATCGGATTAGTGTTAACAGGCCCTACCTATATAAATCATACATTTAGACGAGGCCCCACGATTGCGGCGTTGCCGCCCTTGGAAAGGGAACCGCCATTCCCGGCGGGCTGCGCCTTGCACTCGCGGCTTGAGTGGCTTTCTAAATGCACGCTTTATATAGGACACTACACTAGAATTGACACTCTTGTTGGCTAAGTCTCAACAGAGGCGGCCCGCTAAACTTACCTTCATCTGCGACCTGGATGGCACGCTGATGGTTTATCTCTGTTTCCAGTGGCGACTCCGGAGCGCACTAGGCTGTGCACCACTTCACACAATCTGAAAAACCAAGATCCATTGATCCGTTTGCTACACAGAGTCCGACGTCGTTGAGATCGCCGTGATCGAGTGATATGGCTTAATAGTTGCCCTGTCTTCTGTGTCATATGACTCAAAAAGCCGGTGAAAGATCGATAAATGATTCATGTCAATGAGAGATGGAATCCGGGCCGGCTAGACTTTCGGAGGTTTAGGTTTTTAATAGGTCTGTCTGGCGCTACATGAAGAGATCCACCAACTTTATCGTCTGTCTGTCGGTGTTGCTGATAGGCTTCGTGATTACCGTTGTGGATGCGGCATTGCAGAGTGAGCAAATGACGCCTCTGATTGGACGCTCTGCCGATCTGGTCAGTAGGCTGGGCCTGACCGACCTGGCGCTGTTTACCGAAGCCCGCTACACCAGACATCCCACCCAGAGTGATATCCACTCCGCCTTTCAGGATCATCCTGGGGCTCTGGAGCATTTTCCCAGCGGTTCGTTCGTGCAGCCTCCAATGGGAGACTTGCCATGATCGCCATGCTGCGCAAGCACAAATATTTCATTGACTATACCCTGGGCATCATGCTGCGCCACAAGGGTAAGAGCCTTGGGTTGCTGACAGTCTACACACTGATCATCTTTTTGTTGGCCTCTGTGATGCTGTTCAGCCATGCCATGCGCCGCGAAGCGGTCACTCTGCTGGCCAATTCCCCAGAGATCATTGTGCAACGTATCCAAGCGGGACGAAGTGTCATGCTGCCGGCCGACTATCTGCAGCGAATCGGTAATCTGCGAGGTGTTACTGAAAAACGTGGTCGCTTGTGGGGTTACTACTACGACCCGGCCGTCAAGGCCAACTACACCATCATGGCCAGTGAGCAGGACCATTTGTCGTTAAACGATATTGTGATTGGTGCTGGGATCGCACGTACCAGAGGATTAGCGGTTGGCGACTATTTGACCTTGCGTTCATACCAAGGTAAAGCATTCTCATTCAAGGTGCTAAAACTGTTAGAGAGTGAATCTGAATTGATCAGCAGTGATCTATTGCTGATCAATTCAGACGCCTATCGCCGCCTGTTCGGTATCGACGAATCCCTCTATACCGATCTGGTCTTGTCGGTGAGAAACCCCCGGGAGATTCAAAAAATAGCAGAGAAACTGACGCTGCTGTTGCCGGACAGTCGACCGATACTTCGCGATGAGATATTACGTACCTATGAGAGTCTCTTCTCCTGGCGGCAGGGGGTGATGCTGATCTTACTGCTCGGGTCGGTGTTGGCTTTCGTGATATTCGCCTGGGATAAGGCTTCCGGTTTGAGTGCTGAGGAGCGTAAGGAGATCGGCATCCTGAAAGCGGTTGGCTGGGAGACCAGCGAAGTGATGCGGATGAAGTTCTGGGAGGGCGCAATCATCTCACTGGTGGCGTTTTTTTGTGGTTATCTTGCGGCCTACCTGCATGTCTTCTATACCTCCGCAGGGCTGTTTGAGCCGGTGCTCAAAGGTTGGTCTGTTCTCTATCCCAGTTTTCAGTTAACCCCTTCGGTAGATGGGCTGCAGCTTGCAACACTCTTTTTCTTTACTGTATTGCCCTATACCCTGGCGACCATCGTGCCTGTCTGGCGCAGCTCTATTACGGATCCTGATTTGGTGATGCGGTAGTTTGTTATGTTGATAGAGTTGATTGATGTGCGCAAAGTGTTTAATCAGGGTAAACCGAATGAGTTTTGTGCGATAAAGGGAATTACCACCGCTTTCGATTCAAACCGGATCAGTTGCCTGAAGGGTGCCAGTGGATCGGGCAAAACCACCCTGATGTCGATGATTGGCTGTCTGTCCCGGCCTACCAGTGGTCGCATTCGAATCGAGGATCGGATTACCTCTTCGCTGCCTGAGCGTTTTCTAACTGAAGTTAGGCGTCACACCTTTGGTTTCATCTTTCAACGCTTTAATCTCATTCCTGGGCTTAGTGTGGTGGAGAACATCATGCTACCCGCCTATCCATTGGGGGTGAAATACAGCCTCTTGAGAAGTCGAGCTGATCGTCTGCTTGAACAGTTTCTCTTGGCGGATAAGTTGCCATCTGTCGTGCTTTGATCAATGACCCAAAAATCGTCATTGCGGATGAACCTACCGCCAATCTGGATAGTCGACTCTCCCGTGAATTCCTGGTTTTGCTCGGTGAGCTATCAAACGCCGGTAAGACAGTACTGATCACCAGCCATGACCCGCTTGTCTTCGGCTCCCCTGTGGTCAACCGAGTGGTGGAGTTGGAAGATGGTTTGATGGTTGAGGGCGCCTAGGCCATGATGCTGAATCCCGCCATTCTAGCGCTGCTGTTGGTCTCCTTGTTGGTATCTCTGATGCTGCTGGTTGCGTCTGGTTTTGCCGTCCGAATCCTGCGCCACTGGGATATCCAGAGTGGCAGTGAGCTACAGCTTCAGCTGGAAAGGCGTACCTATCTGATCTCAACCCTGCTGATCTGGGCTTTCCTGTTTGAGTTTCTCTCCCTGCTGCTGTTCATCTATAACGCCGAAGCTTTATCGGGGCAGTTTGTCGGCGCAATGTGCGCCACCGGGGTGTTGAATTTAAATCCCTGGGGTTGGCCGACGCTGTTCTTAAAGATCACCCTGTTTTTTATTGCCGCTGTCTGGTTGAGTTTGAACTATCTCGATAATCGGGGTTACGACTATCCACTGATCCGAGTTAAGTATGCTTTGCTGTTACTGGCTCTGCCTCTGGCGATGACAGAGGCAGTGCTGTTATGGCTTCACTTTACAGAGATGGAGCCAAATCTGATCACCTCTTGTTGTGGCACGCTGTTTTCCGCCGATGCAGAGGGCATCTCCGGTGAAGTCAGCGGCATCGCCCCCGCAAAATCGATTTATACACTGGGCCTGTCGGCCATTCTGGTTATCGCAGCTGGGGTATGGGTGGCAATATGTGGAAAGGGCGGCTGGTTGTTTTCGCTGTTAGGTATTGGTGCATTCTGTATCGCTATCCTGGCCATCGTCTCATCCATATCGCTCTATATCTATGAGCACCCTCACCACCACTGTCCGTTCTGTATTCTCAAGCAGGGACACGACTATGTGGGTTACTTTCTCTACATACCTCTGTTCCTCGCCACGGCCCTCTCTTTGAGTGCGGGAATTGTCTCGCCATGGCGAAATATTGCCAGTCTGAGTCAAACTGTGGCCAGGATGGTGCCGGTTGTCAGTTGGTCGGCGGTGTTCTTTTTTGTGCAGTTTTATCTGACTGCAGCCTGGTCAGTCTGGCGCTCCCAGTTGACCATGATGGAGGTTTGGTGGTGATCGTCAGGACATTGTTTATCTCTCTGGTTTTGCTCGGCCTGGCCGGGCTGATGGGCTGTCAACCGGAAAGTCGCGCACTGACCAAGGGAGAGCAACCACCTGCATTCCAATTGCAGAGTCTTAATGGCGAGTTGGCGAATTTCCCCCAGGACTATAAGGGCAAGGTTGTGGTGATCCGCTTCTGGGCGGATTGGTGTCCCTTCTGTGAATCCGAGATGCAGAGTATCGAACCTGTCTATCAGTTATACCACGACAAGGGCCTGGTCATTCTGGCGTTGAACGTACGCCAGGATCGTGACATAGCGGCAGAGTTTATTGAAAAACTGGATATCAGCTACCCGGCTCTGCTCGATAAAGAGGGTGAGGTGGCGAGAGCCTATGGGGTGATCGGATTACCCACCACGTTTGTTGTTGATCGCGAGGGGCGATTGCACACTCGGATTATCGGGGAGTCAACGGTCGAACTGTTTGCCCAGATTGTGGAAGCGTTGATGTGAACACAGAGTTGACCCTCGGTGTGGCATTTTTAACCGGCATACTCGGCAGCTTTCACTGCCTGGGTATGTGCAGTGGTATCAATGGGGGCTACTTCATCCATTTTGCACCCAGGCTGAGATTCAGCCAACTGCTGACTTTCCACGCGCTGCGCATCACAGTCTACTCGCTTCTCGGAATCGCTGGGGCAGTAGTCGGTCAGGTTTTGGTGCAGAGTGGTATCGTCGGTAAGGCACAGGGTCTATTGATGATCCTTGCGGGTGGATTGGTTATTTTCTTGGGTTTGAATCTGCTGGGTGTGCCATTCGACAGGCTGGTGAAAAGAGAGGCGCCCATTGCGAAAGTTTCACTGGCCAGCCTGAACAAGAAAACCACAACCCAGACGGTAATCGCAGGTCTGCTGAATGGTCTGGTGCCCTGCAGTCTGGTCTTCTCTGTTGCTGTGAAAGCAGTCTCCACAGCGGATCCCCTATATGCGGGACTGCTGATGCTGAGCTTTGGCGCTGGAACCTTGCCGTCAATGGTTACAGTTAGTCTGCTCGGCAGTTTTGTGGGGCGAACATTTCGTGACAGCCTGGCCAGAATCGCTGGCGTGGTTGTGGTATTTCTGGGGCTATGGACAGTTTATGAAGGGGTGGTTTTTTACGACATTATGCGTGGATTGGCCAATTGGTAGATCCAGAGGTTGTGGTGCGGTTCAATCTCATTTCATTGATCAAACCGCAGTTTTATTTGAGTTAAAGAGGAGCAGGAAAACTATGTCAGAAGCGAGTAATAAGGAGCGTCGGAATCTGTTAAAGCTGCTGTCAGCTGCCGGGCTTACGGGGCTCTCTGGTGGCGCATTGGCCGGGCAGGGCGTTGGTGTAATGGTGCCGGGTAAAGGCTGGGTCAAGGCATCCGGTGAAAGTTGTGATGGGGATGGCACGCCGTTGCAGTTCATTCCTAAAAAAGCGCCTGACGCGAATCCGTTAGAGAATGAGCTGGAGAAGTATACCAAGTGTCCCTACTGCGGAATGGATCGCACCAAGTGGCATCATAGCCGTCATCTGGTTCACTACGATGATGATCTGGTGGATGCCACCTGTTCGATTCACTGTCTGGCAATCAGTCTCTCACTGAATATCGATCGCGGACCGAAAGCCATCTATGCAGCTGACTTCGGCGCAAAAGGTGAGATCAAGCCACTGGTCAATGTGGATGATGTGAGCTATTTAATCGGCGCCAAACTGAAAGGCACGATGACCACCCGAAGTAAAATGGCCTTCTCCTCAGTTGATGCGGCGAAAGCGATTCAGGCGGAAAAAGGGGGCGATCTTATGAGTTTCGATGAGGCCTTGACTGCGGCCTATGCCGGGATGGCAAAGGACACCATGATGGTGCGCAAGAAACGTTCGGAGCGTCGTAAAAAAATGATGGAAAAGATGAAGCAGCGGAAGGGGTAATAAATTAATTGCTGAAAACAACCGGTTTGCAAATCATTAAGAGTGGAATCGGTTGAATCGTGATTTACGATGGCCCAATTGAAGTTGATCAATTGGGCCATCGTGTGATCTGTGAGACTTCTGTATGGATAGTAAGCTGATGAGTAGTAGAACGCTTTGGTTTAGAGTGGTGAAAGTTATGTCGATTATGCTCCTGTTGTGGAGCATGCAGGCAATCAGTGCAGAGCTTAAGCCGTTCCCCAGTCCTGGTCCCAAGGATACCTGTCCAGTGTGCGGCATGTTTGTCGCAAAATACCCTGAGTGGGTCGCCACAGTGGTTTACAAGGATGGTCATGCACACCATTTCGACGGTGCAAAAGATCTTTTTAAATATCTTCATGATCTGGACAAATGGGCGCCCAATCACCAGCTGAGTGAGATCGATCGTATTGGCGTCACCGAGTATTACAGCCTGGCCCGTATCGATGCTCGAAAGGCCTTTTATGTTATCGGTTCCGATGTATTAGGACCAATGGGCCATGAGTTGATTCCGCTGGAGAGTCAGGCTGATGCGGAGGAATTTCTGAAGGATCATCAAGGGGTGGCGATCCTCACATTTGATCAAGTGAAGAAACCACTGCTGTTTAAACTTGATGAAGGGGTTTTTGAGTAGTGACCTGTATGGCCATGATATAAAATATCCCTGACAGTAGTGGGCATTCGCTGGGATGACGTGTCAGGCAGGAACATCAGATGGGCAAACACAATGATCGAGTAGCTCCCCTTGTCGCGATTTTAGCCACCTGTTCTGGTATGATGAGCGATCAAGATGCAGGATTGGTACAGCTAAAACCAGGACGATTCCACGATGTATATCTGTCTGATAAGTGTTCATGGTCTGATTCGCGGTCATGATCTCGAACTGGGGCGTGATGCCGATACCGGTGGTCAGACAAAATATGTCGTTGATTTAGCCAAAGCCCTGGCTGAGCAGGATGGCGTCAGCCGGGTCGATCTGGTAACTCGGCGGGTGGTCGACCCAGAGGTCAGTGATGACTATGCCGATCCCCTCGAGCTGCTCTCAGATAAGGCCAAGATCGTACGGGTGGATGCGGGTCCCGAGGGCTATCTGGCCAAGGAGACCCTGTGGGATCATCTCGACAGCTTCATGGATAACCTGCTCAACTGGTTGAAGTCCCAGCCGCGCATGCCTGATATCGTTCACACTCACTATGCCGATGCGGGTTATGTCGGTGTGCGGCTCTCCCATCTACTGGGCGTCCCGCTGGTGCATACCGGCCACTCATTGGGACGGGACAAACAGCAGAAGCTGCTGGCCAAGGGCTTGACCAGAAAGGAGATCAGGGAGCGGTATAATATGGATCGCCGTGTGGAGGCGGAAGAGGAGGTGTTGGCCAATGCGGATCTGGTGATCACCAGTACCCACAACGAGATCGACGAGCAGTACAGCCTCTACAACCACTATCGGCCGGACAATATGGCAGTCATCCCACCCGGCACCGACCTGACTCAGTTTCATCCCCCATCCCCAGGGGATCATGTCCCTTTCCGCAAAACCCTGTCACGATTTCTGCGCGACCCGGGTAAGCCAATCATCCTTGCGCTCTCCAGGCCTGATGAGCGTAAAAATATCCTTACTCTATTGGAGGTTTATGGTGAGTCGAGCCAGCTGCAGAGTGCCGCCAACCTGGTGATTGTGGCGGGTAACCGGGATGATATCCGGGATATGGAGAGTGGCTCCCAAGCGGTGCTGACTGAGATTTTGATGACCATCGATCTCTATGATCTGTATGGTCGCGTTGCCGTGCCCAAACGCCACCTGGCAAGAGAGGTGCCCGAGATCTATCGGCTGACAGCCCTTTCCAAAGGGGTGTTCGTCAATCCTGCACTGACCGAACCCTTTGGCTTGACCCTATTGGAAGCGGCGGCCAGTGGCTTGCCGCTGATTGCAACGGAGAATGGTGGGCCGGTGGATATCATCGGCAACTGTCATAACGGATTACTGGTTGACCCGCTGAATAAAAAAGCGATCCGTCGCAGTCTCTTGAAGATATTGCACGATAACGATTTGTGGCAGAAGTTTGCCCGCAATGGATTGAATGGTGTTCGTAAACACTATTCATGGAAAGCCCATGCAAAGAAATATCTGACCTTGATCAAGCCGATGCCCACGGAACATGAGCGCTTGCCGACTAAGCCGCCTAAGCATGTCAAATATCGCTATCGGGATCGGGCAATCTTCACCGATCTGGATCAGAATCTTTTAGGCAATCCTACCGGCTTGAAACGTTTCATCCAGGTGGTGCGCGACAACCGGAAGTGTGCAACCTTTGGAATCGCCACTGGGCGTCGGCTTGATGACGCCCTGTCAGTCATGAAGAGGTACTCGATTCCGATTCCCGATGTGTTGATCACCAGTCTCGGAACCAAGATCCACTATAGCCAGGGTCTTCAAATGGATGATTTCTGGGGTGAGCATATCGACCATCTGTGGCAACCGAAAGGTATTCGCCGGGTGATGGCGGATCTTCCGGGAATAAAACCGCAACCAAAACGGGATCAGAGCAATTTCAAGATTGGCTATCACTATGATCCCAACAAGGCGCCCACCGTTGAGGAGATCAATACCCTGCTGCGTAAGGAGGAGCTGACCTGTAATGTGATTCATGCCTTTGGTCAGTTTCTCGATGTGCTGCCTTCCCGAGCCTCGAAGGGGCAAGCGCTGCGCTATGTGGCGCAGAGGCTGGATGTGCCCCTGGAAAACACCCTGGTTGCCGGCGGCTCCGGATCCGATGAAGATATGATGCGCGGCAATACCCTGGCCGTGGTGGTGGCCAACCGGCATCACGAAGAGCTCTCCCACATGATCGATCTTGAGCGGATCTATTTTGCCAAGCAGTCCCATGCGTTGGGGATACTTGAAGCGATCGATCACTACGACTTCTTCAGAAGCTGCCATGTACCCGAAGAGACATGAGCGTTAAATTGCTCCTCTGTACCGACCTGGACAGAACCCTGATACCCAACGGTTCACAGCCCGAGTCTGCCGGTGCTCGGGAAGCGTTTAAGCAACTTTGTC
>JARRQD010000220.1:0-8145 GCA_037382205.1 Candidatus Thiodiazotropha sp. | reverse complement strand
AAGTTTGATAGCTGCTTATGGCAGCCAATCTTTTTGACTCGAGATTCATCGGATAGAAATTACTATCTTTTTGAATGCTCTTTGTCGATCTTTGGTTACCCAAAATCAACGGAGCACCCACACAAATTACCTAACCTAATTGTTAAAGAGCTTCTCGAAATTTTTGTTCGAGAAAGACCGCCTATTTTACAGTGCCGGTTGCTTGTGTCAAGTAATATTTCAACTTTTTTTCAAGCTAGTCGGTCAAGCCGGCCTGTTTGAGAGCGCGTATTCTACCGTTCGAAAAGTCTTTGTCAACAACTATTTGAACCGTTTTTTCAACTCTCTTTCTATCGTTTTACCGCTTCCGGTAGAGCCGATAGAGGAGGCGCATTATACGTCGATCTTTCCGTTCGTCAACTAAAATTCGAAAGGAATTTTAACGACCTAATTTTGCCTCACCTCAACTCTTAATCAGGTTACTTTTCAGTAACCATTGTGTTGAGGAGGGGCGCATTATACGTCGATCTTTCCGTTCGTCAACTAAAATTCGAAAGGAATTTTAACGACCTATTTTCGCCTCTCCCCAAACCTTGACTCAGCGGCTTTTCAGCTGCCATCAAGTTGAGGAGGGGCGCATTATACGTCGATCTATCCAATCGTCAACTAAAATTCGAAAGGAATTTTAACGACCTATTTTTTGCCTCTCCTCATGCCCTGATTCGGCGACTTTTCAGCTGCCATCAAGTTGAGGAGGGGCGCATTATAAGGGGCAATCTCACCAGGTCAAGAAGATATTTCTGGATTTCGAATATCGAGACTGTTCACTCTATATATATGGACAAACAGCTTCAGCTTACGGTGATTCGGGCAAATCGACGCTTACCTACCTGAAATACAGCCGTCTTACCCGGCTCGATACTCAGCGAAGTCTGCTCAACCCGCTCCCCATCAATTCGTACAGCACCCTGCTTTATCATCCGCATCGCCTCAGAGGTACTCTTTACCAACCCCCCATCCTTCAATAGATTTGCAATCGGGTAGCTTCCCGCTTCCGCCTTCAATTCACACTCAGGCATCTCATCCGGGATCTGACCTTTTTGAAATCGGGCGATAAAAGCCTGGTGGGCTTTGTCGGCCATCTCTTTTGAGTGAAAGCGCTCAACCAGCTCCTCAGCCAGGCGAATTTTTATATCCCTGGGGTTGGCGCCCCCAGCGACCTCCGCCTTCCATGCCTCAATCTCATCCATCGGCCTGAAACTGAGCAGTTCATAGTAACGCCACATCAGGTCGTCGGAGATCGACATCACCTTACCGAACATCTCTTCAGGCGCATCCGTAATGCCGATATAGTTGTTCAGTGACTTGGACATCTTCTGCACACCATCCAACCCCTCAAGAATTGGCAAGGTGATCACCACCTGAGGCTCCTGCTGATAGGCCTCCTGCAGCTGCCTGCCAACCAGCAGATTGAATTTCTGATCGGTACCGCCCAGCTCCACATCAGCTTTCAAGGCAACTGAATCGTAGCCCTGAACCAATGGATAGAGAAACTCATGGATCGCGATAGACTGACCACTGGTGTAGCGCTTATTGAAGTCATCCCGCTCCAGCATTCTGGCCACGGTGTGTTTAGCGGCCAACTGAATCAGGTCGACGGCAGACATTTCAGCCATCCAACTGGAATTGAACAATACTGTGGTCTTGCTTGGGTCAAGAATCTTGAAGATTTGATGCTCGTAGGTCTTGGCATTTTCCAACACAGCTTCCTTCGTCAGCGGCGGACGAGTAGCGCTTTTTCCAGTAGGGTCGCCAATCATGCCGGTAAAATCCCCGATCAGAAAAATCACCTCATGACCTAACTCTTGGAACTGATCAGGAGCCGTTGGGTCAAAACCCGCTTTGATTTTAAGTGGCTCCCCCCTTTTGAGCTTCTTAACCAGCAAATCTTCCGGTAAAACCTCTTCTGTACCACGTTTAATTAAATTTAGGGGTTCTATGACATCGATCATTTATCAAATCTCAAAAATTAAGACAATGGTTGCACACTCTACTAGAAGCATCTGATAAAATTAACCATTGGGTGTTGTGATTCTTAACGATTAACCTAAGATTCATAATTAGAATCCATCTGCGTAAAAGTGGGCCGCCATCATTGACTGCTGTAGGTACTATGCAAGATTTAAAATCGTATACATTGGACCGTAGACCCGCAAAAGGCCAGCTTATCAAACGCTTGGTGCTCTCGGTCATTTTCCTTCTTGCCCTTGCAGCTGGCTTTATCTTCCTGATCTCCAACCCATCTGAAGAGTCACAACCGGCCAACAAGCCTAACGATGCTACCGAACCCAAGCAGGATAAGCAGAGAAAGCTGATTGTCCCCCTCTCCCTACCCGGTCAGTCACAACAGAGCAGTCAGCAACTATCCCCAATACCACAGGATACGGATGGGATTATCAGTGAGGCCGCTGCGCGAGAGACAATCGAAACTCCTGAAACAGAAGAAGTGGCTGAAATTGTCCCTGCAGCTGAGCAAACTCCGCAACCAGTGGCTCCGGTAGAGACGCACGAAACGGTATATGAGATACGTCGCGGCGACTCGATGGCCTCCATATTCAAGAAAAACAAGCTGAGCCCTTCGCTGCTTCACCAAATCGTGAACTCGAGCAAGACAGCCAAACAACTCACAAACATCCGTCCTGGTGAGACTCTCCATCTCGTGTTTGATTCGGATGATAAACTACTCAGCTTGCGCCTGCAGCATAGCAAGGTCGACAGCCTAATGATCCTGGCCACTGCCGATGGCTTCACCGCAACCGAGAATAGCCGAGAGGTCGATACAAGAAATACTCACCTGAGTGGTGTTATCGAAAGCTCACTCTACCTCTCTGCCAAAAAGTCTGGCCTTTCGGATCAGCTGATCATGCAACTTGCTGACATTTTTGGCTGGGATATCGATTTCGCCCTGGAGATTCGATCCGGTGATCGCTTTACCGTGATATTTGAGGAAGACTATCTCGACGGGGAGAAATTGCGCGACGGGCCGATCCTTGCTGCAGAATTCACCAATCAGGGTAAAACCTATCAAGCTTTGCGCTACGTCGATGAAAGCGGTCGCGCCGATTACTACACTCCGGAGGGCAGAAGTATGCGTAAAGCCTTCCTCAGAGCACCGGTCGATTTCAGACGTATCTCTTCCAGATTCACTAAAGAGCGATACCACCCTGTATTGGGAAAAAAACGCCCCCACCGTGGCGTGGATTATGCCGCCAAAACCGGCACGCCTATTAAAGCCTCAGGAGATGGCAAAGTAATTTTCCGAGGAAAGAAAGGCGGCTATGGTAATACACTTATCATTCAGCATGGTCAGACCTATACAACCCTTTATGCACACCTCTCCCGATTCAATAAAAAAGCTCGCAAGGGAAAGCGAGTAAAGCAGGGCCAGGTTATAGGCTATGTGGGGAAAACCGGCCTGGCTACCGGCCCGCATCTGCACTATGAGTTTCGCGTCAATGGCATCCATCGCAATCCTTTGACCGTCAAGTTGCCTGCAGCAGAACCGATTGCGGAAAAGTATCGGGACGACTTCATGATGACAATCCAGCCACTCGTATCCAAGCTGGAGCTGATCAGTCGCACTCTGGTTGCCGATGCCCAGTAAATCATTGAATAGAACAACAAAGCAGGATTAACACTGACTAAGGGCCAGGGTAAATAATCATCCAATCTTGTTTTGACTAGCCATTTTCAATCCCAGCATCTTTTAAGTCATCCGAGGCATAGATAACTGTTCTGTTCCTGCCTTGCTGTTTGGCAAGATAAAGCGCGTTATCGGCAGCCTCCATCAAACAATTCACTGATGTCTCACAACAATGCTCCAGTGAGGCCAATCCGATACTTATGGTCATGGATACATCATCGATGGTGATTTCACTGACTGCTTGCCGTATATCTTCTGCGGTTTTGAAACCACCCTCAACACCAGTACCGGTGAGAATCACAGAAAACTCTTCGCCTCCATATCGACAGGCGAAATCCGAATCTCTCAGGCGCCGATTGAGAAAATCACCCAGGGCCTTCAACATCCGGTCTCCCATGGCATGGCCATAGGTATCGTTTAGCTGCTTGAAATGGTCCATATCCAACATTAAAAGCGTTAATGGTTTGCCTCTCTCATTTGCTTCAACCACCGATTCGTTCAACACATCGGTGAGTGATCGACGGTTTAGCAAACCAGTCAGTTCATCCTTGAATGAGAGTGCTTCCAGGTAGTCCTCTCGGCGTTTTTGCGCCGTTACATCTCTGATTAGTGCAGCCTTACCGAGTAAGCCCCGCTGTTCTGTATGTATGCTGGCGGCCATCACACTGAGGTAACGATCCCCCAACAGCGCACATTCTGCATAATTTGGATCCGGGTGTTCCAGCAATCGATTCATCATCGCCGAATCATCAACCAGTTGCTCAAAGCCATGGCTAACTATTTCTGATACAGATCTGCCGAGCAATTGTTCTGCAGATGGGTTGGCCAACACAATGCGACTATCTTTATCGGTAACAACAATCCCCTCTCCCGCATTCAAGATAATCGTGGTCAGCTTATCCTGCTCTGATTCCAGGCCAGTATAGGTCTCACGTAGCCTCTCAGTCATGCGGTTAAAAGACCTTGCCATATGCCCCAGTTCATCCTCACTCAACTCTGGCACCTGCTGATTAAAATTGCCCTGTTCTACCTGCTGCATGGCAGAGGTGACTCGGCGTATCTGTGATATGACAACGTTGTGCAGGAGAAAATAAGTGGTCGACAAAAACAGCACTAACACCACAAACAGTACCAAGGTAGCCCAATTGCGGCTCTCTACAACCGACTGCTCCACATGCCGCATCGATGTGGTGAGTTGAATAAAACCCAACACAGTGTTTTCTCTACCATGGCAATATTGACATTTCTCTTGATTAACGATTGGCGCAAGAATCCTGTATTGCTGCCTTTCAGCGTCAATTATCCGGTGGGCTTTACCACTCGTCTGCACCTCAAGTAAAACCGGATCATCTTGCTCATACAATCTGTTGCTGACTGTCTTTTTTCGTGTTTGGAAGAGATTGGCGCCATGCAGGCTGTTTACCTTTTCTATGGTTTGATTGTCTAGGAAGGCTTCGAGGCCGCTCAGACGTACAAATCGAATATCCTCCAGATCAAGAGTAGCTTTGACATCCTCTGCATACTTCTGGGCGATGTCGGCTTTTCCCGCATCCATGATTACGCCCAGGCCGGCGACAACGGTTGTGACGATTCGATCCGTTACCAGCCTATGCTCACTGATAGCAATTGACCTTTGACTTTGCGTATAGAAGAGAATCAATCCGACCATGGAGAGCAGTGCGGCAATACCGACCACCATCAATATCTTTGCTCCGATGCTTCTATAAATCATGATCCATGCTTGTACATTTAGATTTAGCTACTCAATTTACTTTTCATACAATGGCTAAGTTCTATTTCAAGGATATACGCTACATCCTTTTTATCTACGTCCGTCTAATAAATGCCGTTCTATATAAATTATCCTGTTTCAAAGCCTTGGCTTGATCAATTTCTTGGACACTACCAGTAAGCTTGTGCAGCGAAACGATTCCCAGTAAAAGGAATCTTCTTCACAAACATCGACCAATTTCTGATTCACTTTAGAAATCTTATGTTTCACTGCCCTGGATCAGTGCAGCAGATATTAACAATAAACTAATATAGTTATAGTTTGTGAAATGGGGTGTACTGATTGATGAGAGCCTCTATCCACGATTCGCACTTTCTAATGCGCCGGCTGCATTCGCTGCTGGGGTTGTTGCCTGTTGGTGGCTTTTTGGTCTTTCACCTCTGGGAAAACTCTCAATCAAGATTTGGTCAGGCACACTACAACGATCAGGTTGTTGGCTGGCTTCAGCAACTCAACTATCTCACCCTCTTGGAAATATTTCTAATTGCCCTGCCTCTGCTGTTTCACGCGGCTTATGGCTTACTCATTTTTTACAACGGCAACAGCAATCTTTCAGCCTATCCATGGCCAACAAATTTCCGTTATACTCTGCAGCGCCTCTCCGGTTTTGCGATCCTGCTGTTTCTGCTGCTGCACGTTGGCTGGACACGTATCTGGGCGATTTGGGAGCCTACGATTAAAGCTGATCTGTTCACTCATATGCAGGAGTTACTCACCCAACCTGTAATTTTTCTGATCTACCTGATCGGTTTGCTTTGTTCAGTATTTCATTTAACAAACGGCCTATGGAGCATGGCAATCAGCTGGGGATTGACCACATCACCTCAGGCACAATCCATCTGGTTAGTTTTTTGCGCACTTCTGGCTGTTTTACTTAGCGCAATGGGCGTTCATGGCATGTTGGGATTTCTACCATGAACAAACCGAGAAAGGTGATCGTGGTTGGTGGCGGCCTGGGCGGTTTATGGGCCGCTTTGAGTGCGGCTGAAGCAGGGTTTCAAGTTGAGATTTTCTCACTATTTGAAGTCAAACGATCCCATTCGGTCTGCGCCCAAGGCGGCATCAATGCCTGCTTCGATAGTAAGGGCGAGAGAGACAGTATCTGGCAACATATCGTCGACACGCTCAAGGGGGGCGCCTACCTGGCCAATCAACCACCGGTAAAATCGATGTGTGAAGAGGCGCCTGGACTGATTCAGACTTTCGAACGAATGGGCGTTACTTTCTCTCGCACCGCAGAGGGTCTATTGGATCTGCGCCTGTTTGGCGGCGTCAAACATCGTCGCACCCTCTTTGCCGGAGCCAGTACAGGTCAGCAACTGCTCTACGGCGTGGATCAGGAAGTGAGACGGCAAGAGGCTTTGGGTAGGCTGCAAAAGTTCGAGTGGTGGGAGTTTCTCTCTCTGGGCTTGAGTGATACAGGGATCTGCCAGGGCATCATTGCCATGAACCTTCGCAGCATGGAGATCCGGGCATTTCCCAGTGATGCGGTGATTCTCGCCAGCGGTGGTATGGGGCAAGTGTATGGTCACCGTTCTACCAACTCCACCAATTCCACAGGTGCTGCAGCATGTCGAGCCTATCAACAGGGCGCCTGGCTCGCCAACACAGAATTTTTCCAATTCCACCCCACCGCCATGCTGGGAGATGACAAAACCCGTCTGATGAGTGAAGCCGCCCGAGGCGAAGGCGGCCGGATTTGGGTCCCCAGGAATCCTCAGGATCACCGTTCTCCCAATCAGATTTCAGAGTCTGAGCGTTTCTATTTTCTTGAAGAGTGGTATCCAAGCTATGGTAATACCCTGCCCCGTGATCTAGCCTCCCGTGCCAACTGGGAGGTGGTGCACAAGATTGGACTTGGCGTTGGCGGTGAAGCCAAAGTCTACTTAGACCTGACCCACCTCAATCCAGGCTTTATCGAACAGCGCCTGCATGCGATCCTGGATATCTACCGTAAATTTCACGGCACAGACCCACTCCATGAGCCCATGGAGATCTACCCGTCTGCACACTATGCTATGGGTGGGCTATGGGTCGATTTTGAAGTTGATGATTCCAGTGGTGGCATCAAGCACGGCAGCCCACGAAATCATGCTACCAATATACCTGGTCTCTATGCCTGCGGTGAGTGTGACTATGGCTATCACGGCGCCAATCGACTTGGCGCCAATTCACTGCTGTCCGCCTCCTATAGTGGCCAGATAGCCGGCCAATCTGTCAGCAGTTATCTGAAAGGACTGCAATACTCCCAACCAAATAAAAAAGATTCAATTTTCAGCTCTGAAATTGCTCATCAACAGAACATTAACCAGCAACTGATCAACAACCAAGGAAAGGAGAATCCCTACCTGCTTCACCGGGAATTGGGCCAGTTGATGTCCAGCCAGGTCGGTGTTGTCAGGGACAATCAAACGCTACACAATGCCATCGAATCATTACAGATGCTTCAGCAGCGGAGCCACAATATCAACCTGCAGGAGTACAATAGCTGGAACAACCAGGGCCTGGCTTTTGCCCGCCAGCTACAGGAGATGATCAAACTTGGTGAGGTGATTGCAGTCAGTGCCCTACATAGAGATGAATGCCGAGGCGCTCACTACAAACCTGAGTTTGAATTGAAACTGCCAAAAGACGCCAAATCAGGTGAACCGGCCTATGAGGAATATCGCAG
>JARRQD010000219.1:0-9247 GCA_037382205.1 Candidatus Thiodiazotropha sp. | reverse complement strand
GAGTCCTCATTGCTTGCAGTACATGGTTTTTTACCTTGCAGGGGGGTAACTTGGTCAGTGGGGGTGAGAGGCGTGAGACGATGCCGCCTTCTTGATCCGTGGCAATCCACAGCGGAGGTAATCCCTGATCTTGACGCATCGATTGCCAGTTTGCGATTTGTTGTTGAAGGGCTTGGACGGGTTGAGATTGTAGGTTGCGGCGTGTGACAAAAACACCGGTTATGGCCCGCAGTTTCAGGAGGCGGGTTAGCCAGAGAGGCCTCTCGATAGATCAGTGACAAGTAGCCTACGGCCGCTACCAGCACAAATTGAAGCAGGCGTAATAGTCCATGTTGTATTATAGAGGCTTGGATTCCGTTCATCTCACGCTGTTCGTGTAGTATCCTATGAAAATCATATAGTTAGATATTTAGGCGAGGCCCGTCTCGGTTTGTGTTTCAATCGCTTAGCTCGCTCTCTGACAAGCGACTCAAGCCTCGATTGCAGCGTTGCCCCCCTTGGATTTGATATGGAAAATAAGTTAATAAGCAAGATCAGGAAGATTCCTCAGTTCATTAAAAACTACGGTATCGACAATTTTGCGCTATATCTGATTACAGCGCCGCTGTTGTCGATTGTTAGCTTGCTGTTAACACCAATCAAGAAAAAAGTAGACAAAGATCCCTTCTATCATGTTTTCAATCGTTTTACTGCAACTGTCAACGAAATGCCCCATGCCAAGCTGCTTGAGATCGGTTCAAGAAATGTTACCGGCGAGGTGAGGCGTGATATTTTTCAGTCTACTGTGGACTATACCGGACTGGATATTCATGCTGGGGAGAACGTGGATGTCGTGGCTGATGTTCATGAACTCTCAGCCCATCTGCCGGAAAACCATTACGACGCGGTTTTTTCAATCTCTGTATTTGAACATTTAGCGATGCCCTGGCAGGTGGTGATCGAAATTAATCGGGTGATGAAGCCTGGTGGTTTGCTGTTTATTGCCACGCATCCAGTGATTCCGGCTCATGAACTACCTTGGGATTTTTGGCGTTATTCCAGTGAAACCTTCAAGGTGTTGCTGAATCAAAGAACCGGTTTCGAAATATTGGAATCCGTAGAGGGAACGCCAGCCAGAATCCTCTCCTTGTCCCGTGACCGAACCACATCCAAGGTGCATTTGATACCGGTTCATCAGAGTATTGGCGTGCTGGCGAGAAAGATCGATGTTCCTGATGCAGCGCTCGCTTGGAAGTTGCCTGTGAGTAATCTATTGCAGAGCCAGTACCCAAACGGATAGGCCACTGCCTTATGCTTCCTCTGCTCCTGCTGGGGTATCCGTCGGGGTGACCACATCCTGTATCGCTTCCGGTGATGCTGTGATCGCGCCGCTGGTCAGCATCGGTGAGGCATCCAGGTTTTCTGCATTCATCATCTCTGCTATCCGCTGCAGGGATGAGAGGAGCTGATTCTGCTCCCAATCCTTGAGTTCCTCCAGTCGCTGTTGAAAGCGCTCCTGAAGCAGAGGAACTGACTGTTTGACCAAAACCTCCCCCTGCTTGCTGGCCATCAGGATCACTTTGCGCTTGTCTTCCTCATCCCGACTTCGCTCCAGTAGCTCTCTGCTCTCAAGTCGTTTTACCACATCGGTGACAGTGGCCTGGCTAAGGCTGACACGCTTGGCCAGCTCGCTGCCGGTGATCTGCCCGCTGCGTACAATCTCGGTTAGAAGCAATGCTTGAGGGCCGGTAAGACCATGAGTTTGCACCAGGTTTCTTGAGTGCTGGTCGATCGCGCGGATGACCCGTCTGATGGCGATCAAGATCTCTTCGGTGATGTCCGTTTGGCTCATGAAACTATGTTCCCTAAATAATGTTAAGTTTTTGTTACCAGTAATTTTGCAGGGGTTGCTGATAATTATGGGATTTTTATGGCTAAATTGTTTAGAATACTAATCATCGTTACTAACAAAAGGTTTTTACGCCTGACACATGAGGTGCTATTCAGGCGCTCGTTTCTATGCAAAAAGCAGGAAAATATCTCTATGGACAAATTCTGCTGTGTCTGTTTCTCTGCCACATTGCAGTAGCGGCAGCTGACTCACCGACGCTCTCCCTGGCACCGGCTCAGAGTACCGATGGCAAAACCACACTGAGCTGGGATCTTCCCGAAGGCGCCAGTGTGGAAGTTGAGTCAAGCCTGGACAATAACTTTGTCAAACCTACACCGCTCTATCAGGGCAGTGACCGTTCGACCGTGCTGACTGGCCTGAGCGATGGATCTTATCACTTCCGTGCACGTTTCGTGCGTCAAAACGGTGCAATTTCACCCTGGGGGGCATCGGTCAATCTACTTGTCGAGCACCACTCCCTTACCAAGGCGATGGTTTTCTTTGCGATTGGGGCTGTGGTTTTTGCGGCGACCCTGCTGCTGATCATTCTCGGCGCGAGACGGCAAGCATAGGCTCATGAGTTCCAAGTTGCTACAGGTCGATTTTCCTCGACTCAAATCCGATGTGGAGGCGTTGGCCGCGATTGGTCGGGCGGATGATCAGGGGGTTTATCGGATGGCCTTTTCCGAGGGGGATATGCTGGCCCGTGCCTGGTTGCGGCAGCGGGTCGAAGCGGCGGGGCTTGAATACCATCAGGATGGGGCGGCCAACCTGTTTGGCCGCCTGGCCTGGGATCCGCAAAAGCCCAGCGTCATGGTTGGTTCGCATATCGATACAGTGCCCGGTGCCGGGCATCTGGACGGCGCGCTCGGCGTGTTATGCGGGCTGGAAGCGCTACGCTCGATGAAGGAGCAGGGGATTGCCCTTAAACGACCCTTGGAGGTAGCGGCTTTTTCCGATGAGGAGGGACGTTTTAGCGGTATGTTCGGCTCGCAGGCGCTGTGCGGAGATATCTCACCCCAATGGATTCATGCCGCCAGGGATCTGTCTGGACTGGGATTGACTGAAGCGATGGCCGCTCAAGGTCTGGATGCCTCAGATGCACTCTCTGCAGCCAGGTCGCCGGATAGCTTGCATGCCTTTGTTGAGCTGCATATCGAGCAGGGCCCAGTGCTCGATGGGCTGGGCAGTTCGATCGGCGTAGTTGAGGGTATCTGTGGTCTGAAGCGATGGGATGTGCGTCTCACCGGTATTGCCAATCATGCCGGTACAACGCCGATGCTGATGCGCAGTGATGCCTTTCAGGGGTTGGCTGAGTTCTCTGTGGAGATCGACCGGATCCTGGAGGAGCATGGTGGCCCTCAGAGTGTCGCCACCATCGGGCGTGTTGAGCTGCAACCCGGCGCAGCCAATGTGGTGCCCGGAGAGGCCCGCTTCGCCCTCGAATTTCGCGACCTGGAAGCGTCGATCCTCGACGATCTGAGCGATGCATTCCGTCGCACTCTGTCCGCTATCGCCAGACGTCGTGGTCTGATGTTCGACTTCAAGGTGGTGAGTGAACTGTTACCGGTCAGCTGTGATCAGCAGATCCGTCAGCTGATTGAATCCACGGCTCAGGCATTTGCCTACAGCCACCACCAGTTACCCAGCGGCGCCGCCCATGATACCCAGCAGCTGGCGCGGATCACCAGAACCGGCATGATTTTTGTACCGAG
Source organism: Candidatus Thiodiazotropha sp. (assembly GCA_037382205.1). Classification (GTDB taxonomy): domain Bacteria; phylum Pseudomonadota; class Gammaproteobacteria; order Chromatiales; family Chromatiaceae; genus Thiodiazotropha. The sequence continues at coordinate 5,662 of JARRQD010000219.1, read as the reverse complement.
TAAGGATGGGCGCAGCCATTCTGCGGCGGAGTGGACCTCTTGGAATGACATCCATGCCGGCGCCAATGTGCTGCTCAACACACTCTATGAACTTGCCAACGAGGAGTTACCATGAGTGACCAAGAAGAAAAACAACCCGACCCTTATATGAATGTCGATCCGCTGCGCGATACCTATCGGGAGAAGATCGCAGAAGCCGCCGGCCGTACCCACTCTCTGCAACGGCACAATACGGCTCTGTTGTGCATCGATATGCAGTATCTCGATGCAGCACCCGGTTATGGTGTGTTTGCCGATGCGGACTCATCTGGGTTGCCCCCTGAATCCCAGGCCTACTATTTCGATCGCCTGGAGAACCTGGTGTTGCCCAATGTGCGACGTCTGCAGGAGGCCTTTCGCGCCAATCGCCTGGAAGTGGTGCATACCCGAATCCAGTCCCTGACCCAGGACGGACGGGACAGGGGGCCGGGACATAAGCGCCTCAATCTGCACGCGCCACCAGGCTCAAAAGAGGCTGAATTCCTGCCCCTGATTGCACCCCATGGGGATGAGATCATCATCAACAAGACCGCGTCCGGCGTATTTACCTCGACCAACCTGGAGTATGTGCTGCGTAACCTGGGCATTACTGGGCTGTTCGTCGTCGGTGTCTACTCAAATGAGTGTGTCAGTACCGCCGTGAGAGACGCCTGCGATCTGGGTTTTTATGTCACCCTGATCTCCGATGGTATCGCGACGGTGACCCCTGAGTTGCAGAAGGCAACAGACACCACCATGAAGGACCGCTATGCCCGTTTGATGAATACCGAAGAGGCGCTTGCTGAGATCGAGGGGGTTTTCCTGTGAACTCGGATCCGGTACTCAGAGCCGATCTCGGCTGGCTGATCCTGGCTCTGTTCAGTGCTGTTTGGATCTGGCTTGGCTGGTGGCTGGGGCGGCGTGCCCAGGGGCTGGATGGCTTCATGCTGGCTGGTCGGAAGGTCGGTCTGGCGCTGGGAACTGCAACCGCTATGGCTACCTGGGTGACCAGTAATACCACCATGGCGGCACCTCAGCTCGCTTTTCAGATGGGTATCTGGGGCATGGTCGGATACTCGTTGGGATCAATCGGTTTGATTCTGTTTGCACCGCTGGCGAAACGGATTCGGCAGCTGATGCCGCAAGGCTTCACCAGTGGTGATTTCATCCGTCTGCGTTACGGTAAGCTGGCTTGGCGGGTGTTTCTGGTGATCTCTTTTTTCTATGCCTTCGGTTGGCTGATCAGTCTTGGCATGGCTGGCGGGGTATTGATCAATGCCTTGACCGGCATCGACTATCACATTGGTATGACGGTCATCGTTGCGGTTTGTGTCAGCTACACCCTGCTGGGTGGTTTGCGGGCGGTAATCGGTACCGATTTTCTGCAATCGCTGATCATCCTTACCGGCATCGTCATACTGGCGGTGTTGGCGATTAGCAAGGTCGGGGTGGATACCATGCATGAGCAGGTGTTGGCGGAGCGGCCTGAGTTGCTCAATCTGCTGTTTCCTGCCGCGATCATGTTTCTGTTCAACAATCTGCTGTTTGGCATCGGTGAGATCTTTCACTCCAATGTCTGGTGGAGCCGGGCCTTCGCCTTTCGTGAAGGGGTTGGTTTCAAGGCCTATCTGATTGCCGGTCTGTTCTGGGCGCCGGTACCGATTGTCGCCGGGTTTCTGGCCCTGAGCGTTCCTGCATTGAATATCAATGTACCCGCGGCGGATATGGTTGGTCCTCTGGTGGCGGGTGAGTTACTGGGTGCTGGTGGCGCGGTATTGGTCTTTATCGTGGTCTTTTCCGCCCTGGCTTCGAGCCTCGATTCCCTGCTGGCGGCCACCTCTGACCTGGTGCTGACCGATCTCTACAAAGGGCATCTGCGACCCCAGGCCGGGGAACAGGAGCTGGTCAAAGCGGCCCGTTGGATCACCCTTGGTCTTGGTGTGATGACCTGGCTGCTCTGCTGGCCCCGCATAACCACCCTGGCGGAACTGCTCTATTTCACCGGTGCCTTTGTCGCCAGCACCATCTGGCCGGTGGCCGCCGGACTCTACTGGCGCAGCATCAATCCAATGGGAGCTACCCTGGCGATGGCTTTGGGTACCCTGGTCGGACTGCTGAGCTACTTCATGATCGGTTTCTATGTGGCGGCACTGGTGGCGGCCGCTGTCTCCATGATCTTGGTGTTACTGACCACTTGGTTGGCGCCCCGCGGTTTTGATTGGCAAATGCTCAATCCGACACCGACAACTGCCAGGGAGTCGTGATGATTGTCCCCCCTGAAATTCTTAATTTGTTAATAGTCTCTGCAACCGCAATGGTGGCCGCTGCGCCGGTCATTCTGTTGTTGCTCTGGTTCCGGGATAAAAAAGGAGGAACTCTGTGGTGAATGATATCGATGCTCAACTATCCAAACCTTTGGAAGAGCCCGCATTGGATGTGCAGGGTTTTGAGCGACCCAGAACCCTGATGGAATATCTAGCAGAGGATTTGGTGCCGTTGCTTGATCTGGCTCACCGGCCAGTGATCTCGGCGCGTCAATTCAATCGTGAGCAGTTGGTGCAGCTGTGCCGTCTGGCGGCGAAATATGAGACCGAACCGCACCGCATCACCCGCCCATTGACCGGCAAGATTCTGATCTCCGCCTTCTATGAGCGGTATTGCTAAAGGAGAGTCTCTCTACGATGTGGGGGAGATGCTCAACCACTACGGGGATCTGGTGGTGCTGAGGGATAGCGACGATCGTGCCGTCTATGAAATGCTTGAGGCGTTGCGTATTCCAATCGTCAATGGGGGCAATGGCACCGATGAACATCCAACCCAAGCGATGGCGGATATCTATACCATTCTCAAGGCGGTGCCTGAGCTGGTTGATCCAGGCAACATGAAGGCTTCTGAAAAGATCTGCATCGGCATTATCGGTGTACCTGGACGGATGCGCACCATCCGCAGCCTGCTGCTGCTTCTCGCCATGTTTGCCGAAGGGATCAGTGAAGTGGTGATCATCAGTGAGGATTCGGATCCTTTCTCCGAGGGGCAGCGTAAAGAGTTGAGCGAAGCGGGATTGAAGCTCCGCACAACGGCAGATCTGGATGAGGTGTTACCACACCTGGATGTGGTCTATCTGAATGCCATTGCCTGGGTATCAGATGGCTATGAGGAGCATGGTAGAACCTATCGCCTCGATGCCGACTCACCATTCAAACCTGGTGCGGTGCTGATGCATCCCCTGGCTCGGGGGGAAGAGCTGGACCGCAGTCTGGATGATACCCCCTTCAACTGGTATTTCGCCCAGGCACGGGGCGCGGTCTTCGTGCGCATGGCGCTGCTCTCCGTGTTATTAAAAAGTTATAGCTGAAGTAGAAAAATATGTGTGGTATTGCTGGATTTATCTATGCAGATCGGGATCGACCGGTCGACCCTGAAACCCTGGTGGCGATGGCTGCCATTCAACACCATCGTGGCCCTGACGGCTTTGGGGTGCGGCGCATGCCGGGCGTTGGCTTCAGCCATGCGAGGCTTTCTATCGTTGACCTGGATCAGAGTCGCGGACGGCAACCCTTCGAGAGTACCGATGGTCGGTTGATGCTGACTAAAAACGGTGAGCTCTATGATTATCAACGGATCCGAGCTGACTTGACATCACGGGGGGATCGGTTTCAGACCAAAAGTGACTCAGAGATGATTATGCATCTCTATCCACGTCTCGGGTTGCAGGGGATGTTGCCCCATCTACGGGGTGAGTTTGCCTTTGCCCTATATGACAAGCCGGCCGAGCGGCTGATGCTGGTGCGTGACCGCTTTGGTATCAAGCCGCTCTATTGGGCCGAGGCGGATGGCGTGCTGGTGTTCGGTTCTGAGTTGAAGGTGTTGTTTGCCCATCCTGAGGTGCAGCGGAAATTCGATCCGGCTGGTGTCTATCATCAACTGATGCAGACCATCGTGCCGGGTTCTACTGCATTCGAAAATATTCATCAGGTACCCCCTGGCCATCAATTGGTGGTTGAACGGAAGAATGGACGGCTGCATGTCTCTCAGCAGAAATATTGGGACATGCCTTTTCCAGAAGAGGGTGATCGGCCCTCGGAATATGATGAGGAAGAGTGGATCGAGGCGGTTCGGGCCAAGCTCCTGGAGGCGGTTCAGCTGCGCCTCGAGGCGGATGTCCCGGTAGGTTGCTACCTCTCCGGTGGCATCGATTCCTGTTCGATTCTTGGCTTGGCTGCCGCCTCCAGGCAAAATCCTGTGAAGGCTTTCACGATTGGTTTCGACAATAAGGATTATGACGAATCCCCGATCGCCCGGGAGATGGCAGAGAGCGTTGGCGCTGATCAGGATCTGATGATGTTGGATGCCTCCCATCTCTACGATAATTTCGTTGAGACCTTGTGGCACACCGAACGAACCATCTACAACACCCTAGGGGTCGCCAAACTGTTGATGAGCCGACATGTGCGAAGTGTCAACTACAAGGTGGTACTGACTGGTGAAGGTTCCGATGAGTTGTTCGGTGGTTACCCAGCCTTTCGTCGGGATATGTTTCTGCACGGCTTGGATCATCTCTCCGCTGACGAGCGGGCCGAGTGGGAGAAGCTGCTGGCAGAACAGAACAAACTGTTTAAAGGGGCGATGCTTGCGGAAGATGAGATTCGTCATCAGGCGCTGGAAGAGAAGGTTGGGTTCACCCCGAGTTGTCTACAGCCCTGGCTCGCTTCTGCTGCCCGAGTGCCCGGTTTGCTCTCCGATGAGATGAACGCACGGCTCACCGATTACGACCCAGGTAGGGCGATCGCCGAGCAGCTCGACGGTGAGCAGCTTGCTGGACGCCACCCATTGGATAAGGCCCAGTATGTCTGGATCAAGACCATGCTCGAAGGGCAGATCCTAACCTGGGGTGGTGATCGGGTCGATATGGCCAACTCCATGGAGGCCCGCCCCGCTTTTCTTGATCACCATCTTGCGGAATTGGCGGCGCAGCTTCCTCCGTCCCTGCGTATCAAAGGCAAGACAGAAAAGTACGTACTGCGCGAGGCGATGAAAGGCTTGCTTCCAGAGGTGCTCTATAAGCGTGAAAAGTTCGCATTCATGGCGCCACCTGCCCATACCGATTCGAAGAAGTGGGCTGCCATGCAGGGGTTGGCTGATGAGTACCTAAATCCGGCGGCCGTCGCCGATGCAGGGTTGCTCTCAGCCGACGGGGTTAAGGCGCTATTTGCACTGCATGATGATAAGCAGTTGACCGCAGCCACTCAGAACAAGTTGGATGCGATCATCAACCACATGCTTGGTGTGCAGGTGCTGCATCGCCACTTTGTGGCCACTGACATACCCGCACAGGCCAGGGCTAAGGCAGAAGAGCTCGGCTGGCGTGTGGAAACGTCTATGTAATCAATGGCAACTTGGTTGGCCAATTAAGCGCAGTTGGTTTCCTGGTTAGCGCAAACATCTTGGGGGTAATCCCAACGCTTGATTACACTAGTTTATTAATGTTACTAGGCCCTAGTATGAAGCGCCGTTCAGTTTTTATAGTAGGGTGTTGTCAAGTTCAGACTGTTCTGGCGAGTTGTTTCATCGAATTCACTAAGATACAGAATATTACCTTCAGATCTGATACTGCCATAAACTGTCGAGAGGCTTCCCGGGGGGG
>JARRQD010000218.1:0-15903 GCA_037382205.1 Candidatus Thiodiazotropha sp. | reverse complement strand
CAACAGCAAACGACGGCATCAGTTTCTTGACAGGAAGACGCCGGACAGTGTGTATTATCAAGACGCCGTCAGGGAGGCGGCATAACCCAAGGATGCACTTATCGTGTTGTCCAATTTTTGGGGTCCACTTCTTTGTATATCAACTAATATCAACGATATCAGTTTTTTTATCGGCAACTGAGATACAAGCAATGGTCAAGAGATATCAAATCTTAAATATATGGACCGACTCTGTTACACAACAACAAGCCATAGAACAGCTTGATCATTTTGTTCAAGATGACTCAAAATTACACACTGTATTTTCAGCCAATCCAGAAAAGAACTATTCAGTACCTGCTGACCCATTACTCTATCAAGTATTTAAAAAGTCTGATCTACTGCTGCCAGATGGTATAGGTGTTGTCATCGCTGCAAGGATTTTGCACAACATCAAAATTAAACGCCTTCCAGGGTGTGAATTTATGCAACAGACTTGCGCTCACGCTCAAGATCAAGGTTATAAAGTATTTATCTACGGCGCAAAACAAGATGTACTGTTCGGAGCCATTAAGAAGTTAAGAAGCATGTTTCCTGAATTAGATATTGTTGGCCACTATCACGGTTATTGGCCAGACGATAAAATGGATCAATTGGTAACAATGATCAATAAATCTGAAGCACAAATACTTTTCCTTGCACTAGGTTCACCTAAGCAGGAGCAGTGGATAGAAAAATATGGAAGAAAACTCAAGACCGTAAAAGTATGCGAATGCATAGGTGGTACACTTGATGTTATTAACGGAAATGTTAAACGTGCTCCAAAATTGTTTTGCCGATGCGGTCTAGAGTGGCTCTACAGACTCATTAAACAACCAAAAAGAATCTCTAGACAATGGGTTCTACCCTTGTTTGCAGTACAAATATTCGGCGTTAAATTAAAATCCATAATACTGGGAAAACCATGAACTAAGCTAACAATCTCATGCGAAACAAATCGCAAAAGAAATTATATATTTATCATAATAAAGTAACGCTCAAATAACTATATCTTAAAACCCTATACTTCGATCGCATCGGCAGTTGTTAACAAACCACTTTCCCGAACTATTAGTTATGCCATCTGTTTAAATGTTCCTTTAGAATCTCGTTTTATGAAAATTATTACAAACTTCCTTCTGGTTATAATCTTCTACCTAAAGTTATACATTTACAATGAGAAGGAATAATTACTGTTGTTAAACATTTCAATTTATTCTTTAAACCTGCAGCCCCTCTAACCACACCCATACCCCACCGAACCTGGAAAAAGTAGCATTGATATTTACAACTCAAGTTTTGGAGTTCATATTAGAGCAAAGCTGCAAACACCATCATTCATCCTGCATATGTCATATATGTAGATTTTGTAAAAATTTATCGCTACGCAATGGGATAAGAGTCGGGGAAATTAATAATCACCCAAAGATTGCACTGGATTTTGTCCCGGATTCTAGGCGCACAAAGGGGAGCATAGCCGCTCTACGTGATCCTTTGTGCAACAACCAAGCTGGGGTAAAAGACAAGCAAGATTGGATGATTGTTTATCTCCCCGCCCCTAAAGTCAACTAGTATATGCTGGAGCGGCTCAGTTCCCTGAAATGAAGCTTTCACCTGCACCCTGTTCGAATTGGCTAAAAACCTGACCCATGATTAAACCTAATTGACCTGCACCTTGTGATACCCTCCTGAGATATTCCCTGTCCACATAGTTTTTTCGGATTTTGAGGCAATAAGAAATCACCTCACAGAAAGAATCCCCCCCTACCTGGATATTCACTGAACCGTGATCTGCTGAAATGAACCACGTCGAAATACGAAAAATAATCCGAAATAGGGAGTGAAAGCACTCGAGGGTTAAAATGTCCCATAAAATTTCAATCTATAGGACACATTTTACCGCCTCTGGTGCAGTTATGTATATTGAAGTCGTATTTTCAAATACTTAGCTTGCGGTATGACTCTTGCTTATAAATTAAGGAAAATTACGCTGGAGAGATCGCCGCAAATGTCCGAAATAAATAATAAACCGGCAACAGAACCCCATCGACTGACTGACCGCTTCAATCGCCAGGTCACCTATCTGCGTATCTCGGTAACCGACCGTTGCGACCTACGCTGTGTCTACTGCATGTCTGAAGAGATGGAGTTTGTTCCCAGATCACAGCTACTGACTCTGGAAGAGCTCTATCGAGTGGCCAAGAATTTTGTCCAATTGGGGGTCAACAAGATCCGCATCACCGGCGGTGAACCCCTGACTCGACGAGGCATTATGCAGCTGTTCCAGGCCCTTGGTCAGCTGCCTGGCCTGAATGACCTGACCCTGACCACCAACGGCACCCAACTCTCCCGCTACGCCAAGGCACTGAAGACCGCTGGGGTTACCCGCATCAACATCAGTCTGGATACCCTACACGCAGATCGGTTCCATGCCATGACCCGAACGGGCGATATTCAGAGTACGCTCATTGGTATCGACGCTGCCCTGGAGGCCGGTTTCGAACGACTCAAACTCAATACGGTGATTCTTAAAGATCGCAATCATGATGAGGTGGCTGACCTGGTGAAGTTTGCAAAAACCCGAGGTATGGACATCAGTTTTATCGAAGAGATGCCCCTGGGGGTGATCAACGAGCACGACCGGCAACAGGTCTACTACTCCAGCGATCAGGTGCTGCAAGATATCCAACAGCACTATGAGACCATCCCGACCACCGAGAGCACAGGTGGCCCATCACGCTACTATCGCCTCAATGGAACACAGAGCCGCGTGGGTTTCATCTCCCCCCACAGCCATAACTTCTGCGAACACTGCAACCGGGTTCGTCTCACTGCCGAGGGTAGACTGTTGCTCTGCCTGGGCCAGGAGCACTCAAAGGATCTACGCCGTATCGTGCGCGCCAATCCCCTTGACGACGCCCCTTTGCGTCAAGCAATCATCGACGCCATGGAGATCAAACCCAAGGGGCATGAGTTTGACCTGAGCAGCCAACCGGTTTTGTTCCGGCATATGAATGCTACCGGTGGGTAGGATGTCCGTCATGAACCAGGCAGATCAGGCCACTCATCGCCCACAACTCACCGATGCCGGATTGAGCGCGGCCCATCCAGCCTCTGCGGTGGATGAGTATGGTGAAGTGCGCCGCGGCCGGGTCGCTGCAGAACGGGCCTTGACCATCTACCTGGATAAGCAGGAGATCGTCACCCTGATGACCCTGGGCACCCGTCCGGAGATGCTGGTATTAGGCTGGCTGCGCAACCAAAGGCTGATTGAAAATATTGAGCAGATCAAGGCGATTCAGGTGGACTGGGAGACAAATTCGGCCGCTGTCACCAGCTTTCACGGCATTCAGGATCTGCAGCAGAAGACCGCCCGCAAAACGGTCACCACAGGTTGCGGCCAGGGTACGGTTTTCGGCGATCTGATGGACGACCTGGATAAGATCCAACTGGCACAAACAAACCACCTGCAATCAGGCATCTACGCCCTGCTTAAGAATCTCAGTAGCTATAATGAGGTCTACCAGAAAGCCGGGGCCGTGCATGGTTGCGCCCTCTGCCGGGGTGCCGAGATTCAGCTGTTCATTGAGGATGTGGGAAGACACAACGCGGTAGACGCCATTGCCGGGCATATGCTGCTCGACAGGATAGCCGGTAGCGATAAGCTGTTCTATACAACCGGCCGACTGACCTCTGAAATGGTGATTAAAGTTGCGCAGATGGGGATCCCCTTGCTGCTCTCCCGCTCAGGCGCCACTCAGATGGGTGTGGAGCTGGCCAAACGCATCGGCGTCACCCTGATCGCCCGCGCCAAGGGCAAGCACTTTCTAATCTATAACGGGGCAGAAAACATCACATTCGATGCCATTCCCCCTGTGCGAACTCAAACTGCAGATTAAGGAGACGATATGGCTGCAGTGATCGCTCAGGAGCAGCAGGTATTCATGAACGTCAAGCAGGTGGCCGAATACCTGCACCTGAATGAGAAGAAGATCTACTCGCTGGTCAATGAAGAGCGTATTCCGGCCACTAAGATCACCGGTAAGTGGCTCTTCCCCAGAGAGCTGGTGGATCGCTGGATGCTCGATTCCGCCCATGGCGGATTGATGACCAACCGCCTGGTGATTGCCGGCAGCGACGATCCACTGCTGTATCGACTGATCATGAATTTTGCCCAGGAGACCGGCGCCCATGCCTTGATCAGCTATTCACCGACCGGCACCCGACTCGGCCTCGATCTCCTGCAGGCCAATCGGATTGATGCCTGTGGCATTCACTGGGGCCCCAACCAGGAGAGCAACACGCGGCACCCGGCCCTGTTGCGTCAGTATCCCCAATTCAGGCAGTGGGTACTGATTCGGCTTTTTCGCCGGGAACAGGGGTTGATGGTAAACCACAAATTGGGCGAGCTACGGCCCGATACCAAAACCCTTCTGGAAGGTAACTATCGATGGGCAATGCGTCAATCCGGTGCTGGCGCACAACGTTTTCTGCTTGAGGTGCTAAGCCACCACAACATCAATATCGAACAATTGAATTCAGTCTGCACCGCCCTATCGGAGCGGGAAGCTGCCGCCAGCATCGCCATGAATCAGGCGGATGCCGCGCCAGGCGCGAGAGCGGCGGCACAAGAGTATGGCCTGGACTTTATTCCATTTGGCTGGGAATCCTTCGATCTGGCGCTGCCGAGAAATATCTGGTTTCGTCGGCTGTTTCAGGACTTGATCAATCGACTCAGATCGCCGAATTGCCAAACCATGGGAGAAAGACTTGGGGGTTATGACCTGAGCGAAGCGGGAGAGCTGGTGTGGGGGGATGAGTAGTCAGTCTATTATGAAAACAGGTTATCTGGTACTGGAAACCCATCCTGATCATGTGGGTATGATCAGGGCCAGAATCCGAGATGAGCTGCCGAATACCCAGGAATCTGAAGCCGGTTCTAAAATCCGATATATCGCCCGTTTTGATGATATAGAAGCCGCTCTGATGCATCTGCATAACCAGCTTCACAACAGACTGCTCGACCTGGACAGCCGACTCTACAAGACCGAGGTTAGCCACGCCATCTCGGTGGTGGAGTCTGATGACCTAGGCCATCAACAGGTTTGGATTGATCCATCCATAGACGCTCAAACAAGGGCCGCAATTGATGTAGAAACTGCCCAACTCAAGCGTCGCCACGCCCTCTGGAACCGTACTTGGACGATCGTTGGCAGCTTTTTCGTATTGCTCTTTATCGTGCTTAACCTGATCACTGGATCTTAGCCCATCTCAGCAGCCAAGTTACCGATCAGGCAGCTACCGCCTTGGACGACTTCGGCAGCAGCCCCTCCTCATTCAGTTATCTGAAGACCATGGCAGTTGACCACATCAAGCCTGATGACCGCTTTATGCGTGATCTTCTCAGTGACCCGGTGGATACCGCCATGCTGGAGTCGATCTGTCGAAACTCCAGACAAATGGGTATAGAGACCATTGCTGAGTTTGTTGAAGTCCTGAAACTGATCAAGTGGCTGGTGATTATGCGCAAGGTTATGGCATCGATCGACCCAAGCCATTGCGGATCAGCGCTCCAACAGCCTCGGCATAAGTTCAACCAGATTGCAGGGTCGTGTGCGGTAATCAAGTTGCGCGGAGATCAATTTTTCCCAACCATCCTTACAGGCGCCGGTTGAGCCAGGCAGACAAAAAATAAAAGTCCCATTGGCAACGCCGGCAATGGCTCGGGACTGCATGGTCGAAGTGCCGATGATCTCGTAAGATAGGGAGCGAAACATCTCACCAAAGCCATTGATGATCTTATCCAACAGAGGCTCAACCGCTTCGGGCGTGCCATCTCTACCAGTCAACCCTGTGCCACCGGTGGTGATAATCACCTGCATCTCAGGATTGGCCACCCAGTCGGATACAACTGCCCTGATTTGATAGCGGTCATCTTTCACAATACGCTTGTCAGCCAGTTGATGCCCGTTTACAGTAGACCTCATCAAATAGTTGTTCGAGATGCGGATGGGTGCCTCGCAAACCGTCGATGACATCTTTGGCCCAATCGAAATAGGCCTGCCGACGGGAAAGCTCCCAACCGACCGGTGGACTCTGGGCAATATCCCGCAGATTGGCGATTTTATCAGCCAGCTTGACCAGCTTGGCCTTATCCGAAAGATTGGGGGCATGATTGATCTGCATCGCTTTACGCTCCAGCTTGGAGAGGGATTTATCATCCGTCACCTCCATCACCAGACCGGCGATCACCAGCCCAAACTCAGCTTCTATCTCATTGAATGTGGTCTCCGTGTCTTCGATCGTGTCATGCAGCAGCGCGGCAATCAGCGTCTCCCCATCATAGACCGCCCCTTCATTCACCAGGATATCCATCAAGGTGATTGGGTGATTGACATAGGGCGTCGCCTCCACATCCTTACGTCGCTGATCCCGATGTTTCCTGGCAGAAAACGCCAACGCTTTGACGATCAATTGAAGTAGATTATTGTTCATAGTTTACTGCTTATTGTTTGGTTTATCCTGTTGGCAAGCTCAATATCAATGGGTAGTTTCTCCCCCCAACCATTGCCTTCATAAGTGAGAGAGTCTATCTATTATATCGTTCAAACCAACCCTGTTCCTCATCAACCATCTCCGCTTCCTGATAGAGCCAGATGGTAAACACGGACCCCTCACCCAACTCAGATCGAACACCGATATCACCACCATACTTCTTAATCAGACTGTAACTGACCGAAAGCCCCAGCCCGCTACCCTCCCCGGTCGGTTTACCGCTATTGAAGGGATTGAAAATGCTACCCAGTCTGTCTGGCGCAATACCCGTGCCATTATCGATTACTTCAATCACTACGCCTTTATTGTCCCAGTCATCGCTGCGCAGATGGATCCTCCCACCTTGCTTGTGCAGTGCATGAACCGCATTGACCACCAGGTTAACCAGCACCTGTTGTAGCTCCTGAGGATTGATTTTAACCCGTCGGGTTGCCTGCAGATCGAGACTGATATCAAATTCGTTGTTGCTGCGCAGATGACGAACCAGAACCAATGTGTGCTCGATCACCCGATTGATATCGATATCGATTGCCTCACCACTGAGCTGATCCGGGCGGGCATACTGCAGCAGACTGTCGATGATATCCTTGATGCGGAAGATCTGCTCAACCACCAGATCGATCTCCTCTTTTACGGGTTCTGCATCCTTACCCAGCTCGGCAACCAACAGATCCAGATTGCCCAGCATCACGGCCGTCGGGTTATTGATCTCATGGGCCACGCCGGCGGTAAGTTCACCCAGTGCGGCCAACTTTTCCGCATTGATTAGCTGTGCCCTGGTCTGCTTGAGGGTCTGGATGGTGCTTAACAGTCTCTCATTCTTCAGCTTCAATTCGGTTGTGCGCTCCTCCACCTTCTCTTCCAGCTGATCCGCCCACTCCTGCATCTGCAGATTGCGCTGCTGCAGAAGATCGAGCAGCAGATCAAACTCTCTGGCCAGCACACCAATCTCATCGGTGGATGAGATCTGGCCAATACGCCGGGTATAACCGTCCCGTGTTGCACGCACAACGTTCATCATCATCTCCAACGGTCTGAAGATTGACTTTGCACCTTGGATGGAGAGCAGAGAGGAGAGCAACATCAAAGCCAGAAAGAGCAGGATCAGCACCACCAGGGCCTGCCATAAAGCATTGCGTGAAGGGGCTTCGAGAAAGCCGGCATACAACATGCCAACCCGCTCACCGTTAACATCGATAATCGGTTGATAGGCTGAGATATACCAGTCATTCACCACAAAGGCGCGATCGATCCATTTGTCGCCATGATCCAACACCTGGGTTCGCACCTCATCAGAGACCCGGGTTCCCAATGCCCGCTCATTCACGGCCCTTGGTACATTGGTGGTAATCCGTACATCATCGAGGAATACCGTCACCGTGCCGATGCTCCCCTCCGGCAGACTGCCGGGACCATAGACAAGATCTCTGATGGTATCGACAAATCTAAAATTGCCGTTCAGCAACACACCACCATCGAGTATTGCAACAACCTCTCCTGTGGAGTTTTTTACCGGATAGAGCGCTCGGATCATCATCCCTCGCTCTTCCACCCGTCGCTCTGAAGGTCTCGCTCTGGGCGTTTCGAGCAATGGCAATGCCACCCGATTCGCCAACCCAGGTGACTGGGCATCAAGCGCTTCTGCAGAGAAGATCTCAATCTCGGCTTTTGGGGATCCCTGCAGGGCTGTCAACAAAGAGGCCGAGGGATGCGCCCGCTGTGGCAGCTTGGCATCTGTGGTAAAGCTAAGCTGGCCGTCGAGCCCCAGCAGATGCAGATAGGAGAAGCCGCTCTGCCGGCGGATTTTCCCCAACTGCTGGTTGATCACACCCGCGCTTTTCGATTCCAGTGCGGTATTGAAGACNNNNACTGGGAACCCCAGTAGATTGCCAGCCCAAGTGCAATCGGCATAATCAGCAAAATCGGAAACAGTACCAGTACCAGCATTTTGTAACGCAGAGTGCTCTGGATGGTCCGCATTAAGTTCAACACCGATTCAGCAGACTCCCCAGGCCTGCGCCTTACGTTCGAGGGTCTTACGCGAGATACCCAACACCCGCGCTGCGGCTGACTTGTTACCGCCATGCAGTTCCAGTACTTTCAGAATATGCTTTTTCTCGACCACCTCAAGTTGCAGCGTCGCCTCACACAGCTCTGGCACTGGCTGACCATCCTGTCGTTCAATGCCGGTAATGCACTGGCTCGGTGAGCGGTTCAGCAGCAGACTGCGCTCAATCACATTTTTCAACTCCCGCACATTACCCGGCCAGTCATAGTGCATCAGCAACTCGATCTCTTGCTCCCCCAATAGCGGGACATCGACCCCCAGATCCGAAGCCAGAGTATTCATGAAGTGGTTGGCCAGCAAAGCGATATCTTCAAGTCGTTCACGCAGTGCCGGCATGCGCAGCGTCAAAACATTGAGGCGATAGTAGAGATCCTCACGGAAATCACCTTTTTGCACCGCTTGGGCTAAATCCTGATTGGTGGCGGCAATGATCCGCACATCCACAGGCACCTCGCGATTTGATCCGACGGGCCGAACCGTGCGCGCTTCCAGGGAACGCAGTAAGTGAGCCTGCATCGACAGGGGCATCTCGCCAATCTCATCGAGAAACAGGGTGCCGCCATTGGCATAGGTGAACAGACCATCCCGGGAGAGATGGGCGCCGGTAAAGGCACCTTTGACATGTCCAAACAGTTCGCTCTCCAACAATTCCGCACTCATGGCGCCACAGTTGACCGGTACGAAACTGCCGGAGCGGCTGCTTAAATCATGGATCGCCCGGGCAGCCAGCTCTTTACCGGTTCCCGATTCACCCTCGATCAAGACCGTGGATGGCATTGGTGCGACTCGCTTGACCACCTCGCAGAGCGCGTGCATCTGCTGGCACTCCCCAACGATGCCGGAGCTATCATAGATCTGATCGACCTGGCGGCGCAGTACGAAGTTCTCGCGCTGCATCTTCTGCCGATCGAGATAGCGTTCCACCGAAGCGACCATCTGCTCCATGCGAAAGGGCTTCATAATGAAGTCTTCCGCCCCGGCCCTGAGCGCGGAGATCGCTGTCTCCAGATCGGCGTGGGCGGTCATGAAGATGACCCCGGTGGTTCCCCCCTGCTGGCGCAACTCTCTGACCCACTCAACCCCACCGGTATGACCCGGCAGGCGGATATCCGTGATGATCAGATCAAAATGGCAATGTCTTCTCAACTCTTCCGCCGTTGCCACATCCTTGGCGGTCTCCACCAACCCAAAATACCGCCTCAAACCTTTTTGTAGAAAGCTGAGAATGCCAGGTTCATCGTCGACAATAAGCACTGAGGTCATTCTACTGGGCAAACCATCCTTGTGAGATAGGCTCATGGATTCATCCCGCGCCACAAGCTCTTCTGTTTTTATATTCATCGATCACTGTTCTGTCAGGCAATCCACTGACGGCCGAGTGAGACATAATGTCCAAATAGCAGTGTGTCAATTTGGGAACATTTGTCTCAATTTTGGACTCCCTTCAACAGCCCAGGGAGAAACCGACAGCTAAAGAATGCAGAATTCGGGTATAAAGTCCTGCCATTATCTACATAGTAGACAATGGAGAACCAATTGCTATTGCAAAAACCATGACAACTCCCATGGATAGGTATGGCACCACTCTTGCACATGATTTTCAGCTGCCACTGCTGATCAGATGGCGGCAAGTCAGGGAAACTCGGATGAATCTTTTTTTCATCATCCTGGCGAATGCCAGCTCACAGGAAAGCCCAATCTATGGAATATGGCAGTAAGATTTTTTGGAGCCCAGTGAGTGTAAAGCGACCCTGAAAAGAACTGAATACAAATAAAATTATGTTTTTTCAAACCAATACACCCCGATTCGCTGCGCTTATGCCCGTACTTTAACGGGTCATACTTAACGCTTAAAAAGTCTATACCGCAATGAGGTCTATCCCAATGATTAAAAATATACTGAAACACTCATTCTCAATACTACTGATCACACTGCTCATCCCCTTCGGCCTGGTCCATGCCGACACCAATAAGACCATCCGACTGGCCACCACAACCAGTACCGATAACTCAGGCCTACTTAATCAGCTGTTACCCGAATTTCAGGCAGATACCGGTTACAATGTCCATGTGATTGCGGTCGGAACAGGTAAAGCACTGCGCATGGGACGGGATGGCGATGTGGATGTGGTACTGGTGCATGCCAGGGCCGCAGAAGATGAGTTTGTCGCTCAGGGATATGGCGAGAAGCGTTTCGGTGTGATGTACAACGACTTTGTCATCGTCGGCCCACAATCCGACCCGGCCGGCTTGGCCAACGCCAAGCACGCGACAACCGCGCTGCAGCTGATCGCTGACCATCAAGCCAACTTTGTCTCCAGAGGGGATGATTCCGGCACTCACAAGAAAGAGTTGGGGTTGTGGAAAAAAGCGGCGGTTACTCCTCAGGGTCAGTGGTATCGCGAAGCAGGCCAGGGGATGGGTAAGGTCCTGCAGATTGCCGCGGAGATGGATGCCTATACCCTGACCGACCGGGGCACATGGCTCGCCTATGCAAAGAAGTCGCCATTGAAAATCAGCTTTGAGGGCGATCCGCAGCTGTTCAACCCCTATGGTATCATCGCCGTCAATCCGAAGCGCTATCCCGACACCAATCATCAAGGCGCCAAGGCATTAATCAATTGGCTGATCTCACCAGAGGGTCAGGAGCGCATCAACAATTTCCGGATTGCCGGTAACCAGCTGTTCACCCCATCCGCCGATGCCGGTGAGTTTGCCTCATTCAAAGAGTAGCCCGGGGCGGACCACACTCCGATGGAATCACTCACCACCACAACCCTGGCGGCCCTACAGTTACTGCTCAGTGGCAATCCACAGCTCTGGGAGATCATTGCCATCTCCTTCAAAGTCTCCGCTATTGCCATATTGGTCGCCTCGCCGCCCGCGTTGTTGGTCGCTTTCATCTTCGCCTACTACCACTTCCCGGGCCGACGCCTGCTGATCTCCATCAACAGCACGCTGCTCTCAGTGCCAGCCGTGGTGGTGGGCCTGACACTTTTCATCTTGCTCTCCAGACAAGGCCCGCTCGGTGAGTGGAAGTTACTGTTCACCCAGACCGCGATGGTGCTGGGTCAGATCGCGTTGGCTTTTCCGATTCTTGTGGCGATGGGCCACTCGGCACTACAAGCCTGCGACCGCCGAGCCTGGGAGACAGCCCGTACCCTTGGCGCCACTCCGCTACGGGCATTGATCACCATCATGCGGGAGGCGCGATTTGGTCTGATGGCTGCCTTACTCGCCGGTTTTGGTCGCATCATTGCGGAAGTGGGCGCCTCGATGATGCTCGGTGGCAATATCCTTCACTATACCCGTAACATCCCAACCGCCATCGCCCTGGAATCGAGCAAGGGAGAGTTTGCGCAAGGCATCGCTTTGGGGTTAGTTCTGTTGCTGCTGGCTTTCACACTCAACGCCTTCCTGCAACACTTTCAAGGCAAGGGGCAACCAGCCTGATGAGCTGCCACGATCGATTCAAAGTCCAAGCTCTGAAAAAACGCTATGCCAAACGGCAGGTATTGGATCAGATCGCCTTCTCTCTGCAAGCGGGACAGACCCACCTACTGAGTGGTGACAATGGCGCCGGCAAAACCACGCTGTTGCGCATTCTGGCCGGTCTGGAGAAACCCGATCGTCTGCAGATCGACCTGGGGTACGGCACACTCAATTGGCGAAACAGTAAAACCGCCCTACAACGTCAGGCACTCTATCTACATCAACATCCCTATATGTTTGATGGCACGGTGAACTACAACCTCAACTACGCCATCTCAGCCAAACTGACAAAACGGCAACGCCAGCAACAGATCGATCAAGCCCTCGAGTGGGCCGACCTGAAACCACTCGCCGGCGCACCGGCAAAATCCCTTTCCGGCGGTGAGAAACAGCGGGTCTCCCTGGCTCGGGCCTGGCTAAAAAGGCCCGCTGTTTTGTTGCTCGATGAACCCACCAGCAATCTGGATCAGGAGTCGAGACTGCGCACCCTCAAGCTACTGGAGGCATTCAAAAGCGAGGGCACAGCCATGCTGCTGGCCAGCCATGATCCCATGCATTTTCCCTCATTAATCGACCAACACTTACACCTGGATCAGGGTAAACTGATCAGTATCGGCGATCAGAGTCTGGTCAAATTGGATCAGCCCCACCCTAACTTCAGGAGCACTGCGTGAGCCACCGTTCAGAATTCACAGCCGTCATCCTGGCCGGTGGCCGGGGAAGCCGTATGGGCGGCCATGACAAAGGCCTGGTAGCGCTTGATGGCAAACCCTTGATTGAGCATGTCATCACCGCCATCGCACCACAGGTTGAGTATCTACTGATCAACGCCAACCGCAACCTATCAGACTATCAACAATACGGTTATCCAGTGATACGAGATAAGTTGAGTGGCTACCAGGGCCCGTTGGCAGGCCTCTATTCAGCGCTCGAGCAGATCACTACCCCAGAGCTGATCACGGTACCCTGTGACGGCCCCAGATTACCGTCAGACCTGGTCAACCGACTGGTAGGTGCCCGTGACGCCGAAGGTGCTGAGATCGCCGTGGCTCACGACGGCAAGCGACTTCAGCCGGTCTATGCTTTGATACCGAAAAAACTGCGCCAGAGCCTGAAAGCCTACCTGGACAGTGGCGATCGAAAAATCGACCTCTGGTATGCACAACACCAGATGGCCAAGGCTGACTTTTCAGACATCCCTGAAACCTTTCTCAACATCAACACAGCGGAACAGCGACGTGAATTTGAACAGCCCAGACGCGCTCAGCAATGAGAAACACAGGATGATCGATTTCCCGATCCCGCTGCTCGGCTTCAGCGCCTACAGCGGCACCGGCAAAACCACCCTGCTGACCAAGCTACTGCCGTTGCTCAAAGCGGAAGGGCTGAGGATCGCGGTGGTCAAACATGCCCAGCATCATTTTGAAATCGACCACCCGAGGAAGGACAGTTATGAACTGCGAAAATCCGGTGCAACCCAGATGCTGGTCGCATCCAGAGGCAGAACAGCTCTGATCACAGAGACCGAAGATCAGCATGAACCCGACCTGCAATCCACCCTGCCACAGCTCGATCATCGACATCTCGACCTGGTGCTGGTGGAGGGCTTTAAACGCGCCCTGATCACAAAGATCGAACTGCACCGTCCGCAACTGGGCAAGCCACTGCTCTGCCTGACCGATCCGAACATCATAGCGATCGCCACGGATCGGTCAATCGACGGCCTGCCGGAGGGTCTGCCGGTATTGGATCTCAATCAACCGCAAGCGATTGCAACCTTTATCCGCCACCAGCTCTATCGATTCGGAGAACGCCCCATCCATGACTCTGCAAGCCACCGACCATCAAACCAGTTGCGCTGATCCCGAACCGTCCAGCACCCTTCGAGTCGCTGAAGCCAGAGAGGCGATCCAGGCAGGTATCGAACCGATCCAGAGCAGCCAAAGACTACCACTGCGCGACACCCTTGGGCGGGTCTTGGCGCAGCCAATCATTTCACCACTCGATGTGCCAGGCCACACCAATTCCGCAATGGATGGCTATGCGCTGAAAGGTGAGGATCTGCAATCTGCAACGATCACAGCCTTTAAACTGATTGGCACCACTGTCGCCGGACAACCCTTTGATGGCGCCTGCCAGTCTGGTGAGTGCATTCGCATCATGACCGGCGCACCAATGCCTGACGGCACAGACACCGTCATCATGCAGGAGCAGGCCGAACTTGATGACCAGCAGATGGTCAGCTTCACCTCTCAGCACAAGCCAGGGCAGAACGTTCGTCACGCCGGAGAAGATATCGCCAAAGGCAGCCGGGTTCTGGAACCAGGCCGACGCCTGAGCGCCGCCGACCTGGGCGTGATGGCGTCACTCGGCTTCGGTGAAGTCAGTGTCAGGCGCAAACCCCGCGTCGCCTTCTTCTCCACCGGCGACGAGTTGCGAGGCATCGGAGAACCCCTAAGAGCAGGCGATGTATACGACAGTAACCGATACAGCCTGCACGGCATGTTGAAAGGCTGTGGCGCAGATCTGCTCGACATGGGGGTTATCAAAGACGATCCGGATGCCCTGCGTGAGGCAAAAAATCGTGCAGCAGATGGGCGAGATACACTTCTGGAAAATCGCCATGAAACCTGGTCGCCCCCTGGCCTTCGGCCAGCTGGGTGAAAAACGCTTCTTCGGCCTGCCTGGTAATCCGGTGGCGGTGATGGTGACCTTCTATCAGTTCGTACTACCGGCGCTCCACTACCTGGCCACAGGTACGCCCTATAAACCTTTCACCCTGTCGGCGCTGTGCGGTGACGATATCCGCAAACGACCTGGACGCTATGAGTTTATCCGGGGAATATTTTCTCAAGGTGATGAAGGCGAGCTCCGAGTAGAGTCGGTTGGTCAGCAGGGCTCGGGCATCCTTACCTCAATGAGTCGGGGTAACTGCTTTATGCTGCTGCCGGAAAGCTGTGCGGGCATCAGCAAAGGGGATCGGGTAGCGATTCAGCCCTTCTCATCCCTTAACCTGAATCATCAATAGAGCGACTGAGAGGCTCAGCAACCCTTTTCAAAACAGTTCAGCAAACGCCCCAGAGTTGTCCACTCCTCGTCAGTCAACTTGCCGTTCAATGCAGCCCGCTCAATTTTCGCGACCACCTCGCGGGTTTTCGGCGAGAGCCGCTGATTAATCTGGCGCACCGACATCAACAGCGTCTCCAGGTTATCCCCATCCGATACAGCCGAGAGTTTGCGCCCCTTGATCTTCGGGTATAGGTACGCCACACCCTCAACCGGGTGCTGGATATCCATATACCCCTCCGGTAGATCGAGGCCGTTTTCAATTCGTCTCGCAACCACATCCCCCATGTTGCGCCTTCCAGTGACCATCTGGCTCACATGGGCGGGCGTCAACCCAACCTGCTCAGAAAACGCGCGCTGGGAATCAAATCGGTCGATCTGCTCCAACAGATTGGCTTTACGTATCGTCCTAATATTCATGGTCGCTGGATAATAGCAAACTGCTATACTTTAGACCATAGTCATCTTGCTAACTGATTAGCTTTATGCTAATCTTCGCGCTCAATATGGACATGAAAACATTTATCGAAATGGAAGGTCGTGAGGCAGCAACTCGCCTGGCCACGATGAGTGGAACCAAGTATATCTATCTGACGCAAATTGCCTCCGGATTCAGAAAACCCAGCGGTCGCTTGACCCTGTTACTCGAGCGCTTCTCTGAGGGTAAATTAAGCAGGCACGAACTAAGACCTGATCTCTACCCC
>JARRQD010000217.1:0-6350 GCA_037382205.1 Candidatus Thiodiazotropha sp. | reverse complement strand
GGTTCCAAGATAACATGGGCGTTGGTGCCGCCAAAACCGAAACTGTTGATCCCGACAATCCCGCCTTTATAGGCTTGGTTTTTTGCCACTACCTCGATCGTACCATCGTGTAGCCCCGTGATTTTTTTGTTTGCTTGATTAAAATGAAGATTGGCAGGGATCTCTCCATGCTCCATCATCAGAAGTACTTTTATCAGGCCGGCCATGCCAGCGGCGCCTTCCGCATGGCCCATGTTAGACTTCACCGATCCGATATAGAGCGGTCTGCTTCGATGACCGGTGAAACGGGACAAGGCATTCACTTCCTGCGGATCACCCGCAGGCGTACCCGTGCCGTGTGCTTCGATATACTCGATCCTGTCAATATCAATCCCAGCTCTAAGGTAGGTCTCCTCCAACAGTCTCTGGTGTGCTGAACCGTTAGGAAAGGTGATGCCTTCACTGGTGTGGCCGTCACTGTTGACGCCTGTTGCCAATACCCTGGCACGCTTTCTTGACGTTGCATCATCACGGGTCAAGAAGAGTGCGCCGATCCCTTCGGATCGTGCATAACCTTTGCCCTGTTCATCAAAAGATCGACAAACCCCTTCTTCCCCTACCATGTTCAAGCGTACAAAGCCAACACTGATGGCCGGATTCAAAATCAGATTGGCGCCTCCAACCAGGGCATAATCACAGCGTTTATCCAGCAACGCGGTGACCGCCACATCCAGAGCGGTAAGTGAGGAGGAGCAGGCCGTATCGATGGTCATCGAAGGGCCGGTGAAGTCATAGTAAAATGAGAGGCGATTGGCCAGCATGGAGAGGGTTGTGCCGGTATTTTCATAACCGGTCATTGCCTCTGGCTGGTTGCTGAAATTGCATTGTGAATCGCTGGAGTGAGCTCCGATGAAGACGCCTACTTTTTTATTTCTTAACATCTCAGGTTGCAGGCCGGCATCGAGAATGGCTTCGTAACTCACCTCAAGCAGCTTTCGAAGCTGCGGATCCATCTTGTGAGCCTGTTTTGGGTGAACCTCAAAAAAACTGGCATCAAACTTGTTGATATCTTGCAGCGTCCCAAAACGCTTAGGGATTCCATAGGCGCCAGCAGGCCAGCGATCTGACTGTTCAGAGACCATGTCGACATGGTTAATCAGATTGTTCCAGAATGATCTGGCGGAATTCGCTTTCGGAAAGCGGCAGGAGAAACCACTGATATAGACTCGAGAAGGCATTAAAGCACTCCATTGCTAACTTATTAGTAAGCTCAATATTTAATGCATACTGATACAATAAAATCAAACTTGTGGTTAAATTAACTATTTGTTCAGGCAGGCAATTAAATCAGCTTGTAATGAGCTGAGTAGAAATAGATCAATTTATTGACGAGACGTCAACTGAAATCATCCCGTTTGACCTCGCAACTGTCGGTTCATCCCATGCCAATCGTTAATTTTGGTGGTTTATAGTAATCGTCGTTCAATTAAATGAGCGGATCTGACTCAGTTATTCAGAGCGTTCTACTTGGTGCCTTTGAGAGTTTATCCTGCTTCCAGTTGGTGGATCTTGTACTCGTTGTGGTGGCGGTGATCCTGACCTGAATATTCGATGTCACCCAGGCAAACACAGCAGATCGGTGAATCTATCCTGTGATCACTCACTTTTTTTGCTTTTTTGAACACTTGGTTGAGTTTTTTTGGTCAACTGCCCCTTGTCAGCTTACTGAATAGTTAAAACTGTCGGCATACGTTTTGGTTTGTTTGAATATGTAAAATAGCCAATATTGCCTAATGGCCTTTCTAAAACATGAGCATAGAAAAAAACTATGGCATTTAACGCAGGGGATTGAGTTACGCTGGCAATCTTGCGTTTCAGTGTTAAATGTTCTAGAAATGAGGCAACATCAGTTTCAGTGCAGTCACAGGGATGCTTATCAGTGTGGAAATGAAGGAAACGGTTAATCCAGTCGAGATAACTCTTTTCAGTATTGATAGAGTAGTCAGGGAGCCTTTTTGTCACCAAAAAGCGCCGATAGAGGTCTGGAAAGGCCTTTGCCATATGATTTTTGGGGTCATTGACCGAGTTTTCGATCATCTCATAGATACGAGCTATTGTTACGTGGTCGCTTTCCGGCGCTCTGGCGCTATTCAACCACTTATCCCAGTCGAATTCACCACTCCAGGGTAGCTGTAGAAAGTGGCTAAAAAGAATTCTCAGAGCATCAACTTTCTGACGATATTGCCAAGCATTGATACGGGGATCTCTTCCGATGCCCTCAAGCCAGATAGTGATACTGTTTGGCGAATGAGATTTAAGACGGATATTGGGATGATCATCCAGAAATGCTTCGATATGTCGTCGATACCAGGGGATAGACTTTTGAGGAATCCGGCAGCGCTTAAGCAACTCTGTATAATTCTTCCAGAATTTTGTAATTCGTGGATCTGTAGATGTCATTCGCTCCATGATAATTTGTACTCTTAATTGGTTACTCTTCCATGAATGAGTACATTTATAGTACATTAGGCATCATAATACAATACATGTGTCATTCACATAAGTCGTTTTATGAGCCGTCCACATAATCAACTGTTATGTTTAAAAAGGACAAAATGAAGATCGTCATACTTAGACACGGAAAGCCCGTTACCCCATCACTAAGAAAACTTAGCGCATCTGCATTTTCTGAGTGGGTGCATGAGTACAATGCGGCTGGATTATGCCCAACATCACAACCAACGGATCACGCGATAAAGTGTGCTAATGAATGCAATGCGGTTGTTTGCAGCGCACTACCTAGGTCAATTGAGTCAGCAAAAGTCTTTAATAATAAAAGTATCGTTTTATCAGATTCCATATTTAATGAAGCAGGATTGCCAGTTGCGAATTGGCAAGTAATGAAGTTATCCCCAAAAATATGGGCAGTAGCATTTAGAACTCTCTGGTTGTTGGGCTACTCAAGAAATTCGGAGTCATTTAAAGAAGCAAAATCCAGAGCATCAGAAGCGGTGGAAAAACTTTCAGAAATAGCACGGGAGTATGAGAGTGTGCTCTTTGTCGGGCATGGCGTTTACAACAGAATTCTGTCAAATGAATTAAGGCGGCATGGTTGGTCTGGGCCAAAAAATCCGGGATCGAATCATTGGGCATTTGGCGTTTATGAGAGATAGAAACATAACAATTCAAATTCACTCGGACGCCAAAAAGCGCCGCTTCGCTCTGCTTTTTGTCGCCGGTGATTTGCGGCGTTAGCCATAAGAAATGGATGACCAATGGGCACATTAAAAGACTTCGGAGATTCAGCAAAAGCTTTATCTAAAAATCCTCTCGGAATCATTGCGCTATTTATCGTTCTCATATACGGATTTGCAGCTTTGCTAGTTGGTTCAAGCTCTCAAATAGGAGCAGAAGAGCGTTATCCCATAGTTTGGTTTCTGGTGATCTTTCCTGTCATTGTCCTTGCTGTATTTGGTTGGCTGGTAAGTCAGCATTACGAAAAACTCTATGCGCCAAGAGACTACAACAGCGACGAAGCATTATTAAAAGTACTTCAAGACAGGAAAGAAGCTCGGCCTGGTCTAAAAGAGCTCGATAATCAAATTGGGAAAAAAATTAAAACAGCTTTGTCGTCCGAAGATCTTCTCCCTGATGTTGAAAACAGAGCAGAGCTGCGAGAAAAACTAAAACAAGCGGCGGAATCCATAACAAATGAAATTAGAAGTACCTCTTTTATAACCATCGATGCTCGTCAACTAACTGGTTCCGATGAAGATGTTTTCGAGTTTCCTGAAAGCGCATTTTCGCAGTTTAGTGATCTAACTGATGAAATATATTTTTTAATAGAAAATCATGTTTGCCCATACGAATATGGCTATTCATGGGTAATTAGAGACCCATCCGATGGCCATGTAATAAAGAACGCCAGAATGATTTCAGGCACAAAGTCAGGCGTACCTTTAACCGATGAACGATCACTGTCTGAAGTAGGTATAAGAGCAGGTATGGTATTAGAGGTAGTCAAACCATAAATGGCGAATAAAAGTATCAGCTCGGATTGGTAAAAAAGCGTTGGCTTCCGCTACGCAACAGCCACGCTACTTTTATCTAGCGGCTACGCAAAGCTTAGTGCTATCAGGAAATCGCAATTCAATTTTCGAATTTAAATCAGTATGCAAATCTAATAAAAGGCAAAAACTGAAGAAGCAGAAATACTCGCATCATTGATACGAAGGGCTAAAGCTCATTGGTGATATCTACAACAATTGATGGAGGGGTGGTAAGAGGAATTAACTATCACTCCAGATTATATTGAATCAAAAATTGTGGTAATTATCGAGACAAATGAAAAGATGGTTGGTTTTTTTGGCTAGAGTTCAAAGATAAGTTTGCGTAGCTTGGCCATTTGTGGATCGAGCCTGAATATATTGGCACTGGCCTTGGTAAGCAATTATTCACAAGGGTATGCGGCGAAGCATTGGATCCTGGCTATGAAACGAACGAGTTTGTCGCGGATCCTAATGCAGAGGGCTTTTATCGGCATCATGGTGCAGAAAAAATCGATGAACTTCATAATTTCATTTTTGGGACCCAAAGAGTTTTACCTAGAATGCGGATAAAAAGTAAAATGCACGAACAAATTGCTCAAAACGACGCTGAAAAGCACGCGTTTTAGTGAGCGTTAGCATCTTGAGAAATATAGGAAAGCAATGGATATAACAAAATTTCGCATAAAATAGCTTTAAAATGAGTTAGAGAATGAAAACTCACTCAATGACCTATCTTTAAGAGAAAAACATCTGGTTGAGTTAGCGGTTACTATGACCAGAGGGTGCCAAGATTGTACTAGCAGAAGAATATCTGAAGCAGTTAAATCTGCCATAGGTTGTATTGAACACATGCGTACACAAAGATCAGGTCGTGAGTCCATATTAGGGCCGATGGGTTCTAACGGAGGGTGGAGGAACAGGTGACTGGCTCTTCTACCCACTTGCGGATTTTGGCAACGTTATATGAAGTAAAAGGAGTGTAGAAATGAAAGTTGAAGATTATTTTGAAAGGCTCGATTTCCCGATGATAGAAATATCAAAAGAACTGCGCAGAATAGTCAGGTCATTTTCTACAGAGCTAAAGGAAGAAATAAAATGGGGTGTACCAACTTATTCATTGAAGAAGAATATCTGCTCAATAATGGCACATAAGAATCACGTAAATTTTCAATTAATGCAGGGCGCACATCTAAAAGATGCTCTTGAACTCGAAGGAACAGGGAAAGATATGCGACACATGAAATTTTCTTCACTCGGTGAAATAGAAGAGGAGAAGATTAAAAGTTACTTAAAGCAGGCTGTAAAGCAAGATCAGTGATTTCACATAAGAAGGTATAGATTGGGTTACGTTACTTACAGATAAAATTAAATCTGAAGAAACCAGCTTTAATAACGACGCTGTAATAGATGATTTTCAAGAATACTTGGAGGTTTTTCAAAACGCAAAAAAGGTGGATGCAAAATGGCATCTGGAGCCAGATTTTTAAAATCTCATAACAATGGTCTGTACATGGATTCGCTGCAATTGTCGCTGTTCCTATCCTTTTCAACAGAATGTAAAGCATTTTTTATAATTGGACTGATGCGCCGAATCAAGGAATTTAATTCGTAATAATCCTCCTTTTCTACCTCTATGATTTGACTGGAGGCATGTTGCCTGAACTAAGCCGGAAGGCCAGGAGGGCAGTGGAAGAGGGGCGATTCAGCCGGAAATCCAGGGAGTAGAATCGATTGAGGCAGGATAGACGGATGTTTCCGCTATATCCAGCCTCCAGTTTTCAGCCTTGATATACAGGGGTGTTGCGTTTATTCTCATTATACTTATCCGGAACTGCGAGGACACCTTCGACTCGCGCTAGAGAGTCTGTACAGTAGCCATATCGCTGAAGCCATCAGTCAAATAGGCAACACCAGCACCGAGCTGGCAACGATCCTCTCCTGCATGGTCGATGAAGTTGATTACCCGGCCATCCTGGCAGCACTGAAAGAGGTTTAATCGCATCATGAGTGATTTGCCCGCCTCTCCCCCGAACGACCCGATGGAGAGTGAAAGCCGCTATCGCACGCTGTTTGAGAACTCCCCCGTTTCGATCTGGGAGGAGGATTTTTCCGCAGTTAAGACCTTTTTCGATCAACTACGCCATGAAGGCGTAACAGACATTGAACCCTACTTCGATCAGCACCCGGAAATTGTCCGGCAGTGTGCCGATCTCGCCAAAATCATCGATGTAAACCGCGCCTACCTGGTACTCCATGGTGCTGCCAGCAAAGAGGAGTTGCTGGTAGGACTGGCCAACACCTTTACCCCCGAGTCGTTCGACA
>JARRQD010000216.1:0-6371 GCA_037382205.1 Candidatus Thiodiazotropha sp. | reverse complement strand
TGGGATCGGCTTCTGACTGGAGATATACCCCCCACCTATAAGTATCAGATTGTTACCCCCTCGGGTAGGGAAAAATGGATTAGTCAGCGCAATGTTTTGATTACAAGTGATAGCGGTAAGCCTGTGGCAATTGAAGGCATTGCAACTGATGTCACTGAGTTTATAAACACTGAAATTGCATTAAGGCGAAACGAGGAGAAGTTTCGAGCACTTTTTGAGCAAGCAGGTGGTTTCAACATGATCCTCGACCCGAATACGGATGATGGCGTGCCAATCATTGTTGAGGCGAATGAGGCAGCCTGCTCAGCTCATGGCTTCACAAGAGATGAGTTTGTTGGGCGACCGATTGTTGACCTGGATGATGAGAAAACAAAACGTTTGATTAAAGCCAGAGTCGCAAAAATAATGCTTGGTGAACCTATTTATTTTGAGAGTCAACACGTTCGTAGGGACGGTAGTAAGTTCATTGTCTCGGTCAATGCCAAACGTGTCGATATTGGAAATGATCCGCCACTTATTCTGACGACAGAATACGATATTACTGATCGAAAACAGGCAGAAGATAGTCTCAAAGATAGTGAAATACGTTTCCGAGCTATCTTTGATCAGGCAGCGGTTGGCATTGCGAGAGTAGGTACAGATGGGCAATGGTTGGATGTTAATCAAAAGCTCTGTGACATCGTAGGCTATCCTGAAGATCAACTGCTGACTAAAAAATTTCAGGATATTACCTATCCTGAGGATCTTGTCGAAGATCTGACGCTTTTTCAGAGAACACTGGCTGGAACAAGTAATGCCTATGCAATGGACAAGCGTTTCTTATGTCGGACAGGTGAATTGGTGTGGGTCCACCATACCATATCTCTGGTTCGTGCAGATGACAATGCACCGCTCTATTTCATTGCGGTAATTGAAGACATCGATAAGCGAAAGAATGCGGAAGAAAAACTCAGGGAAGCCGCAGCTGTTTTTCGCAGTACTGGTGAAGGTGTCACGATAACGGATAAACAAGGGACGATCCTTGATGTAAACGACGCATTCACCCGGATTACTGAGTACTCCCGTGAAGAGGTGATTGGAAGAAATCCGAAAATACTAAAGTCAGGACGACATGATGATAACTTCTATAAAGATATGTGGGGGCAGTTACACAAGAAGGGTCACTGGCATGGTGAAATTTGGAATCGCTCCAAGAGTGGTAGAGTTTTTCCCGAGATACTCACAGTCAGTGCGATAGAAAACAGACGTGGAGAGGTAACTGGCTATGTTGGCGTTTTTGCAGATATCTCTTCTTTGAAGTCAACGGAAGCCCGCCTGGATCATCTCGCCCATCATGATCCACTGACGGACCTGCCGAACAGAATGCTATTCAGGGATCGCTTGAAACATGGCCTGGAAGGCGCAGAACGAAAAAAATCGATGCTTGCTGTCATTTTCCTGGACCTTGATCACTTTAAAAATGTCAATGACACCCTCGGGCATGGCGTGGGTGATCAACTGTTGGTTGAAATTGCTCAGCGAATGAAAATGCTTATCCGTACAGGTGACACCGTTGGGCGCATCAGCGGCGATGAGTTCTGCTTGCTGTTTGAGGACTTGCATTCTTCGGTTGACGCTGTCCCACTGGTAGAGAAGTTGCTGTCGGTATTCGTCAACCCGTTTGAGGTACATGATCATATCCTGCGTATGACAGGGAGTATTGGCGTTGCCTTATATCCTGACAATAGCAAGGATCCCGATGCTTTATTGAGTTTTGCGGATGCGGCGATGTATGAGGCGAAAGAGGCAGGGCGAAATACCTACCGTTTCTACACTAAAGCATTGACTGAGCAGGCACTTGAGTACGGTTTTGTGCAGAGTGCTTTACGCGAAGCAATGGAGAGATCTCAGTTCTTTCTTGTCTATCAGCCGCAAATCAATCTTAATACAAAAGCTCTGGTGGGTCTTGAAGTGCTCGTACGTTGGCAACATCCAGAACAAGGCCTGATCCCACCATCTAAATTTATACCCGTCGCTGAGCAGAGTGGTCTGATCCGAGACCTTGGCGCATGGATCCTGAGATCTGCTTGTGCTCAGGGGCGCGCATGGTTGGATGAGAAGCTGGATTTTGGTCGGATCTTTGTTAATGTCGCCGGGCCGCAACTTCATGATGCGAGATTCATTGAACTGGTGAGTGATTGTCTCAAAGAGACTGGTTTACCTGCAGAGAGACTGGGGCTGGAGGTTACCGAGAGTTTTGTGATGAGAGCCACTGGTCATGCAACTGATGTATTGTTAAAGCTTCGTGATATTGGTATCGAACTTGCGATTGATGACTTCGGCACCGGATATTCATCTTTAACCTATCTGAAGGCTCTACCGATCGACAAACTCAAAATAGACCAGTCATTCGTGCGGGATATTCCTGCGGACCCAAATGATATGGCGATTGCAGAGGCGGTAATCGCAATGGGAAGAGCGTTGAAATTGAAGGTGATCGCAGAGGGTGTCGAGGATGAGGTTCAGGCAGAATTTCTCAACAGTAAGGGGTGTCAAGAGGTCCAGGGGTATCTCTATTCGCGCCCGCTGTTGCCTGCTGATCTGATCGATTGGGTAAACACACGAAAGGATAGCGCTTACGGTGATATTCGATTAAACCCATGAAAAAATGGAAGAGCTACTGCAAGGATATCACACAGCTGACTCAGGATGTCTGACAAGTGGTTGGGGCGGTCATCATGGTGGTTTCAGTAATCTTCAGTTCTAACAGCTCGGCATCGAACTCTGTCTCTTCTAGAGTGTTGAGGATACCCTGAAGGAAGAGATCATTGTTTTACCTAAAAAAATCAGTTGAACAAGATCCCTCCAGGATTCAAACCCTGTGTATGACGTTGATGAGCTTGCTGGTAGACATAGCGTAAGATCTACTCTCCAGCGGCTCCATAGAATGGAGCACACTATGCCTAAAGCATCGATCACGGATCGGTCACCCCATAGCCCGCCCTATAAACGTCACCGGCCGGAACAGACGCTGCTCTATCAAATCATCATCGAGCAGTATTACCCGTCGTTTAGGGATATGATGGCAGAGCAGGGCAAGCCCTTGCCCCTGCATGTGGAACAGGAATTTGCCGATTACCTCAAATGCGGCCGGTTGGAGCCCGGTTTTTTTGTAGGTGCAATGTACCGAGTGCCATCATGAACACCTGGGTGCGGCCTGCATGCCGGAGTTGCGGCGCAGGCGTGGGAACGGCAGAAGCTGGAGCGGCTATGCCGATATATTTCAAGACCAGCGGTATCAGAGAAACGGCTATCACTTTATGAAGGTAGTAACCTCGATCTACCTGGTCACCTATTGGGTGAATCACGCTACTGCGTGAATTGCACGCTCGTGGCGGCACATGGCGGCGTTGCAACTCCTTGCCCTGCACCAGCACAAGCGCACCCTTCACACCGTCCAACTGATCTTTTTAGGTTGAATTCAGCCATGGACTAACGATGTGTCTGTTTAATAAAGCTCCGAAACATCAATTGCTAGGACACGTTATTGTTAGGTCCATACTCAAAGACGATTCGGCAAAGTTCAAAATTTCTTCAGGGAAACTAGATCTCCTTCAACATCCTGGAATTCCCTTCCGTTTTATACCAAACTAAGGGCTATTGTTTGAGGAGATGTCTGGAAAAATGGCCATTCCAGAAATAAAGTAAGCGCCGTTCAGTACTGATCCATTTCCGCTTAGGATGAAAATGAGATTGGCCAGTTTGATATGGCAAATTTAATTGATGGCTATAAATAACCTCTTGGTTTTCTCATGCGCGAGTATTTTTCGATAACCGTTATCGCTGGTAAACAGTGATGTTTTCGATGAAAACCTACAGTCTCTGAATACTTGTTGCTTGCTAGTTGTAACAGTATAGTTATTAACCCAGCAACTAAGTATGTCGTCTTCAGGGCTTCAAGCATGCTTTGATCAAGGCGCGGCTCGCAGGCAATGGTTGTTCCCTTGTCAAGAGCCGTAACACCGAGCAAGGGTATGCTTGAAGCCCCTAACAATATGATTTTTAAAGACAGGCTAAATTGTACCTGCCCGAAGTCTGTTTTATCAAACTTGCAGTAGGAGTGTTAAAGCGGCGTTTTGATGCCTGGCTGCAGGCAGGCACACTTCAGCTGAAGGCGATTTACTTTGTCGCCAGGGTAACAAAAAATAGATGGTTTACGGTGAATGGAGTAATTTCGCTTATAAGCCTAGTGTGGTGTAACGTATAAAGTGAACCTATCGGAGCCCTGCAAATCCCTCAAGCCAAGGAGCAGGTCGCAGGGAGAAGTGGTACAGGGATGTACCGTTTACGAACCTAAGGATGGAATGGCAAGCCCTTTTCAAGGCCTGCAACGCAGGATTGTGGGATTTGCGGGGCTCCCTTAGCGTCACGCTGATTGGTTCACTTTATACGTTACACCACACTAGTTATGAATTAGGAGCGCCAACCTGACGACAGATACGCGGATATTTCTTCACGATGACGTCCACATTTCTTTGTGAGTAATATTCAACAGAGTTACCTGATGAGTTTTGCTGTTATAAAGCTTAGCTAAAGGTTGAGCTGATTGTGACTGGTTCTAATAGAGTCCTGTAGTGCATGAGAAATATGATTCAAATACGGAAATTTGCTATTGGCAACAGAAGTGGTTTGCGCGCTCATCTCCTACGTAGCGCCATTGGCGTAGGAGGGCTAAAAATACTTTCGATGATCCTGGTCATGGCTAGCTCCATTCTTTTTGCTCGTGGATTGGGACCTGATGGTTACGGAAAATATGTTTTCGTGATGGCGGTTATCGGTTTGATAGCATTACCGGTGGGTCCTGGATACGATCAATATATTACTAGGGAAGTTGCCCGTTATCATTTGGAGGAAAAGTGGGGTTTGTTCCGAGGCTTTCTACGCCGCTCTAATCAGTGGGTTGGCATGAGTTCTGTACTAATCGCACTCGTTATTGCCCTGGTTGCAAGCCGACAAGCTACATGGGCGGTAGACGACCACTGGACCCTGTTATTTGTTGCCAGTCTGATGTTACCTTTGTTGGGTTTCGGCGCGCTCCAGTCCAGCGTGCTACGAGGCCTGTCCTGTGTGTTTCACGCCCAAATTCCGGATTTACTGGTTCGGCCAGGTCTGCATCTGCTTATTGCAGGTGGGATATTGATGACAGGTATACTGAGCCCGGTTACGGTTTTGATTAGCCAGATTTGTGCGGCTACCGGGGCAAGACTGTTTGGCGCATGGTTCGTGCGTAGGAATCGGCCTAAGGTGGTAATTAGTACCTCACCTCAGTACCTAGATAGAGAATGGGGCAAGGCATTGTGGCCCTTTATGCTTATGGTAACCGTGAGTACGCTCAATAGCCAGATCGGGGTCCTGGTTCTTGGTTGGCTCGGTGATCATGCCGATGTCGGATTATTACGGGTCGCACAGAGTGGGTCTATGTTGGTAGTCCTATCACTCACGATCGTTAACATCGTAATTGGTCCTTACGTTGCCCGGGCTCACCGCGCGGGTGATATCCGACAGATGATGGCACTTTCTCGGCAATCGGCTTTTGCAGCCATTACCGTTGCACTACCTATCGCGCTGCCGCTGATCTTCTTGGGTGGACCGGTCGTCCGCCTAATCTACGGTGAGGCGTATGTGGATGGTGTCACATTGCCGCTGGCGATACTATCAGGTGCCGAACTTATAAACGTCTCCTTTGGGTCGGTTGGGCTGTTTCTTGTCATGAGCGGCTACGAGCGTGATACGTTGATAGGCCACTTTTCCGCTCTGATAGGAAATGCCATCGCAGCTTTTGTCTTGATTCCCTCAATGGGTGTCATTGGAGCGGCAGTGGCGAGTGCAATCGGTTTAGTAACCTGGAATCTGGTTTTGGCCGTCAAGTTTTCTCAACGCCTGCGCTTCAGACCGTCATTTTTTGTTAAAGGTAGACAATAAATTCGGTACAATCATCGTATTCCCATATGTAACATTTGGTGTTGCGATTATTCTCCTTATATTTCGGAAGAATTCAGAGTAAGAGTTGAACTGAAGTCTACAGGCAAACGATCGATAAGAGGGGTGAACATGCGTCACCATTTAAGCCTCCTTGTGGTAAAGGCAGTAGATGGATAGATTCCAAAGTTAGAACCGGAATCGGGAAATCCGACCTTCCGGGATCGTAGGCTTTCTATTACCCATAAATCTTACCATATAACCGCATTCCCACTACCATATGGGCTAGTTTTGTCAGGCCTCTCCAGATATGCGTAATACCAGGACTCCCATCTCTCTTCCGGGCTAAAACTCGGCTATATCTGGATTTCGCAACGACAAAAACTCCAGTTGAAAGCAGCTAAACAGGGGGG
>JARRQD010000215.1:0-10076 GCA_037382205.1 Candidatus Thiodiazotropha sp. | reverse complement strand
GTCAATTTGTATGAAGCACCACACTAGTTAGGTGAAGACTGCTTTAGAATCAGTACAGATCACCCCCCTTTTAAACCCCATCAGACTTGAAGAAATGGGTTACAGATGCGCATGATTGGCCCAAGGAAAATCGATTTGGGTAGGATTTCCAGGATATTGGATAAATGAGGATACAATGGCAGATAGAGATTTTACATTTGAAGCAAGCTTTATAGAGCAGCCTAAGGTAACCTTCTACACCAAACACTAGCTTGCTTATCAATTTCTGATGTATATGATTTCAGAGCATGGATCCGCTTAAGCCTTATGCCCGAACACTCTCATTTCCTCGCTAAATTTTCCATCACAGCGTTGATGATAGGTCTGTTGTTGCTGACCATTGCAGAGATGTCAGGGTTCTTTGCTACGAGTGAAATCCAACATAGCAAAAAGCTACAGACATACGCTCATCGCCTGGCGAAACAACTCCAGCCTCTGCTCGCTGAAGAAGACCCGACAACGTCATTGGCTCTGCTGACCGATGGAATCGCCAATAACCCGTCTCTAATCTCTCTGCAAATTGAGACACTTTATGGCGAGAAGACGAGGGCGGTTTCACCGCAAGCAGACAACTTCCAACAGACACCGCAAGAGCAGCTTCGAGTGCCGATTGGCTCCGGCAACAACTTAGTCGGCAGCTTGTCGATGCGCTATATTGAATCGTCTGCTGAGTCTCAGTGGTCGACAATCGAAATCACCATTATCAGCCTGTGGTCAATACTAACCCTAGCAATCATCTATCAGCTGTTCAGTGCAAATAATAAACTAGGATTAAATTCAACAAACATCATACCAGAGCGAGTCAGAGCTGCCTTCAATGCGCTTTCTGAAGGGCTACTGATACTCGACCACCGTCATCGAATCATTCTGGCAAACGAATCCTTTTGCCACAAAATCGGTGAAAACTTTAAAACCCTGCTGGATAGCAGCGCCGATGCCCTGCCCTGGAGACGCAGAGAGGGCACAGACAGAACCGAGAAGCTCCCCTGGCATATCAGCCTCAACAATTGCCAGCGTGTGACCGGTGTCCCGATACGGCTCTCCTCGAAAGAGAGTAGCGATAAGACCTTTTCTGTCAACAGTGCGCCGATCTTTGATAACAACGGTCAGATCCGTGGTGTATTAGCCACCTTTGATGACATGACGGAACTTGAGAAGCAGTATCGACAACTCAAGTCCGCGTTGCTGAAACTGCGCAACTCAGAGAAAGCACTGCGCAACAAAACCGTTGAGCTCGAATTTCTTGCAACCCGCGACTCGTTGACCGGTTGTTTGAACCGACGCGCCTTCTTTAAAAAATTCGATCAACTGTTCAAAGAGGCAAAGGCGCTAGACAGATCATTGGTCTTCATCATGGTAGACATCGATCGCTTCAAGTTTATCAATGACCACTATGGGCACGCCAACGGAGACAAAGTCATCAAGTATGTCTCAGAAATACTCAGCAGCAATTCAAGACCTGAAGATGTTGTTGGCCGCTATGGAGGAGATGAATTCGCGATCGTACTGCCAAATGCTTCGATGGATGAAGCACGCTCCATTGCTGAACGACTGCGCATGGATATCCAGCAAAAATGCCACTCCCTGTTTACCAATCCGCAAACTGTCACCACCAGTATCGGCATGGCGGGCCTAGAAGCGAATGTTGAGGACTCCATGTTGCTGATCAACAATGCAGACTGCGCCCTGTATGAGGCCAAACAACAGGGGCGTAACTGTATCATCAACTGGACAGCGGAACTGAGGCACAATGCGGCCAGAGAGACAAAGAACGATTCCCGCTTGATCTCCGACTCCGAATGGAAAGAGATGTCGGAGGTGGAACGTCATCTGCATAGTGAAATATTACGCCTGGAGGATATCGTAGGGCATCTTGAGTCAGAGCTCGAATTCAACCGTCAGGAGATGATTCGGCGACAGGGCAAAGATGAACTCACCGGACTACCAAATCGGTATATTTTCAATGATCGCATCAGCCAGGAGCTTGCTCGTAGTGAGCGCAACCATAAACTAACGGCGATTATCTCCGTTGATATTGACAGCTTTTCACGTATCAACGAGGCTTTGGGCATCACAACCGGTGATCAGATTCTGAAACTGACTGCAGAGCGTCTTGTGGAATCCCTGCGCAAAACCGATACCATCGCGGTTGTAGATGAACATTTTGAATACGACTCGCCAAATATTTCGCGGATCAACAAGGATGAGTTTGCCCTGCTTCTCAACGATGTGGATGAAGTTAAATCGGTGACCTGGGTTGCCCACCGAATTCTCAGCCATTTAAAAAAACCCATGTTCATCGATGACCAGGAGCTGTTTATTACTTTCAGCATGGGTGTTGCGATATACCCCCATGATGATGAAACTCCAAATGAGTTGCTGCAGAAGGCAGCCACAGCAAGACGCACCGCAAAAGACGAGCCGGGCAGTAACCACATACGTTTCTTTTCCAGGGAGATTAATCGCAAGGCGTTTCACAGCATATGGCTTGAGACCCAACTTACCAAAGCGATCTACCAGCAACAGTTCGAACTGGTCTACCAACCCACGTTCAGTCTCCAAACTGGTCGAATTATCAGCATGGAAGCACTCGCCCGCTGGCCACACCCAAAGGTTGGCTATATCCCTCCAGATGAATTCATTCCAATTGCAGAGCACACCGGACTGATTAACAAGCTGGGATTCTGGGTATTTAAAAAAGCCTGTGCAGATTTACGACGCTGGCACAAAAAGGGATTCAGCGACCTGAAGCTGGGGGTCAATCTCTCCGCAGTACAACTGCGAGATGCGAACCTGGCCGATAAGTTTTTAAGCGTTTGCACAAAACGCAAGATTTCACCCTCCCTTGTGGAGCTGGAGATTACCGAAAGCACCCTGATCAAAAACTTCGAACACAGCAATGACGTGATGCAGGAACTGCATAAGGCAGGAATCAACTTTGCCTTGGACGATTTTGGTAAAGGCTTCTCCTCCCTGAACTATCTGCAAAATCTACCCATTAACAGCATTAAACTGGATCGGGATTTTCTCAACAACACACTCCCCAATAAACAGACTCAAACGATCGTGTCAGCGATTATCTCATTGGCGAAAAGCCTGGAGCTAAGGATAATAGCTGAAGGAGTTGAGACCGAAGCTCAGCAGCAGTTTCTGCAACAATATGATTGCCATGAGATCCAGGGCACACTGTTCAGCCCACCGGTGAATGCCGATGCTGCGCTGGCGTTACTCAAAAAATTCAATGGCAGTTGATTACGGACCTGTTATTCAGTGATCACAATACCAGACAACGCATCACTCAGTTGATCGGTAATTGCTTCGGGAGTGGCTTCAGCCAGATAGGGAATCTCAGCAAGACAAGGGGCGGGCAGCCAGGTTTTCAGGGTGGCCAGATTCTCCGCCCTGGCCGACATCTCCGGATCCAGCTGATTGGCAACCCAACCGACGAAAGTAACGCCAGCATTGAGCATGCATTCAGCGGTCATGAGGGCATGATTCAGACAGCCAAGACGCATTCCCACCACCATCATCACGGGCATATCCAAAGCTCGCACCAGGTCAGCCAGGGTATCCTGTTCACCCAGAGGCACATGCCATCCACCAACCCCCTCCACCAACACATAATCCGCCAAGTCAGTCAGACTCTGGTAGCCTGCAACGATTTGCTGGATATCGATTGACTGATCGGCCTGCTGCGCAGCCAAGTGCGGTGCTATCGAGGCTTGGTATACGAAAGGGTTGACCTGATGGTAAGCCAGTTCAAGACTGCTCTGAGCTTGGATACGCAACGCATCCTCATTGCAAAGCCCCTGATCAGTCAGCCTTGCCCCGGAGGCAATCGGTTTCATGCCAACCACACAATGACCCTGCTGCTGAAGCGTACGCATCAGCCCTAGGGTCACCTCTGTTTTACCGCATCCGGTATCGGTACCTGTGATAAAAAGACCAGCCATTTGTGTCTATCTGCCCTGGTGGAGTTCTAACTGATGCAGCGGAACTGCGCAAACTGCCGCGGCCTTGCCGCTCTCAGCCGGAGCCCAGGCATGCCCATAGACCACTTCATAACTGGCCGGTAGATTACCATCTACCCGGAACTGCTCATAGGCTTGAATCATAGCGCGCATCCGCCCCTTGCCAGTCAATCCTTTCGCTCGATGAGCCGTCGCATTATGTGCCCCCAGAGTCTTCAGATCGCGCATCAAAGTTGTCACGTCACGGTAATTGAGTGAGATCCTATCCACATCGACTACCGGCTCTGCCAGTCCGGCCCGCAACATTGCATCTCCCACCTCATGCATGTCGACAAACGGCGAGACATGGGTGTAGCCATCCACCGCAGACCAGCTTTTTCGCAACTCGTTGAGGGTATCCGGCCCGAAGGTTGAAAACAGTAACATACCATTCGGCCGCAACACCCGCAGGAACTCCCGCATGGTTCCTGTCAGATCGTTACACCACTGCAGCGCCACATTGGAAAAGAGCATATCCACAGATTGATCAGCCAGGGGAAGCTGCTCCGCATCACCGCAGATACAGGGCGGCCGCCTGAACCAACGCCCCTGCTTGCGCACTTGATGCAACATTGGCAGTGCGAAATCGAGAGCGATGATACGGGCCTTTTGATAGTGATTTCCCAGTGCCCGGGTTGCCTCCCCGGTTCCAGCCCCCACATCCAACACCACCTTAGGCTGATGACGAATATAGGCAAGGCGCTCGATCATCCGCTGGCCAATCTCACGCTGCACCACAGCAACCTTGTCGTAGTCAGGTGCGGCGCGAGAGAATGCGGCACGAGCCTGACCCTTATCGATTTGTGGCAAATTATCCGCACTCACAGCATCGCCTCCAGACTAGCCAACAGCAACTTTTCGGTCTCCGCTGGATGAGATAGAAAGGGGGTATGGGCGGCCCGTTCTATGGTATACGTGGTGGCTTCAGGCAACCATTGGGGTAGTATCTGTGCAGCCCCACTGGGTGCTAGGGTATCCCGGCTGCCGTAGATCCAGCAGGTGGGGCAGGCTAATTGATTGAGACGATCCCGTAGATCGCAATGCTTGAGCAACTCCAACCCCGCTTGTAATGCTTGCGGATGGGGATCGGGCCGCTCCTTCAGTCTGCTCTTGAGACCGCGCACAACCTCTACCGCCAGATCGCTTCCCAGCATCTGAATGGCCAGAAAACGTTCGAGCGCCCGGCTCATATCATCACCCAGCAGCTCAATAAACTGCTCCAGCGTCTTCCGCTTCATGGCATGAGGCCAATCCTCATCCTCAACGAATCTCGGCATACCGGAGACCACCAATACCCCATTGACCCGCTGAGGTGCTTGCAGCGCCGCATCCAGCGTCACCATGGAGCCCAGCGACCAACCCAACCAGACAGCCTGCTCAGGCGCCACTTCAAGACAAGATTCAGCCCAGCAATGGAGCTGTTCCTGTCCCGCGTATGGGCTGAGTCCATGGCCGGGTAGATCGATCATGGTCACCCGGTAGTGCCGCGCCAACCGCTTGGCGAAATCGCGCCACACCGAGGAGTTCATCCCCCAACCATGCAGCATCACTAAATCCCTGCCCTGCCCAAGTCTGTCCGCGGCCAGCTTCATATGGACTCCTGGATAAAACTCTGCAATGCATCCAATAGTCTGTCCAGTTGTTGTTCTGTGTGGTTCGCACTGAATGTAATTCGCAGCCGAGCCTGCCCCACAGGGACTGTCGGTGGCCTGATCGCACTCACCAAGATCCCTTTTGCCTCCAGCTGCCTGCTCCACTGCAACGCTCTTTCAGCACTGCCGGCAAGCAGCGGCTGTATCGGCGTCTCAGAGGGCATCAGGGGTAATCCCATCGCTTCGGCAGCCTCACGGAAACGACTGATCAGTTCAGCCAATCGGCGCCGGCGCCAGCTCTCCTGCTGAGCGATGCGTAGGCTGACTCGGGTTGCCTCAGCCACCGCGGATGGCATGGCTGTGGTATAGACATAGCTGCGAGACTTTTGGATCAGGGTTTCGATCAACACTTCACTGCCAGCCACAAAGGCGCCAAAGGTGCCGAATCCTTTACCGAGAGTCCCCATCAGAACCGGAACTTGATCGATATCCATGCCGAAATGAGCCAGACTTCCGCCACCCGCTTCACCCAGCACCCCAAGACCGTGCGCATCATCTACCATCAGCCAGGCATCATGACCTTGAGCGATCGCCTGGTACTCATTAAGTGGCGCAATATCCCCATCCATACTGAACACACCATCGGTGACGATCAGCTTCCGCCCCGCCTCACAGACTTTAATCTGGCGACCGAGGCTCTCAGGGTCAGCATGCTGAAAACGTTTTACGCNNNNTCCACCAGGGAGGCATGATTAAGGCGATCCTCAAGCAGCCAGTCACCACGCCCCAACAACGCGCTAACCACGCCGATATTGGCCATGTAACCGGTTGAGTAGAGCAGTGCGCGAGGACGTTTGGTGAAAGCCGCGAGTTCCTCTTCCAGGGCGTGGTGAGCAACACTGTGGCCATTGATCAAATGGGCGGATCCACTGCCAACCCCATACGCTTTTGTTGCCTGCTGTAGGGCGGTGATGACCTCAGGGTGGTTTGCCAATCCCAGGTAGTCATTACCGCAAAATGTCAGCATCATGCGTCCATCGACAACCATCTCAGGCTGCTGCGGGGATGAGACGACCCGACGCCTGCGATAGAGGTCAGCCTCACGCTGAGCCGCCAGTTGTTGCGCCAATCCTTTCATATCGATTGTATGCCGTCTCGCTGGAAGGCGAGCGCTAACCCTCAAACAGCCTGGGCTTTCTGACAGGGCGTTTTGGCGGCTTTGACCTCAGTCTCCAGCAACGTCTCGGTTTTCATGCCCAGACGTTCCAGTAGCAATCTGTCTCGATCCGTCTCAGGATTATCGGTCGTCAGTAAACGCTCTCCGTAAAAGATCGAGTTTGCCCCAGCGAGAAAACAGAGTGCCTGCATCTCGTCACTCATCTCTCCCCGTCCGGCAGAAAGTCTGACATAGGAGTTTGGCATCAGAATCCGTGCTACAGCGATGGTTCGTACAAACTCAAAAGGATCCAGATCCTCAACCTCTGAAAGGGGAGTACCTTCAATTTTCACCAGCATATTGATCGGTACCGACTCGGGGTGTTTGGGCAGATTGGCCAACTCCCTCAGCATGCTGGCTCGATCCCGTCTTGATTCACCCATACCCAGAATCCCTCCGGAACAGACATTAATCCCCGCATCACGCACATGGGAGAGGGTCTGTAAACGATCATCGAAGGTTCGGGTGGTAATCACCTCTCCGTAGAATTCGGGGGAGGTATCCAGATTGTGGTTGTAGTAGTCCAGGCCAGCATCTCTGAGCCGTTGCGCCTGTTGTTCTGTGAGCATTCCCAAGGTCAGGCAGGTCTCCATACCCATACCGTTGACTGCCTCGATCATCTCAATGACCCGCTGCAGATTCTTATCGGTTGGATTACGCCAAGCGGCCCCCATACAGAAACGGCTGGCGCCTTTCTGTTTGGCCGCCTCGGCCGCACTGATAACCTCTTCCAATGGCATCAGTTTTTCCGCTTCCAGACCTGAATCGTACTTGGCACTCTGGGAGCAGTAACCGCAATCCTCGGCACAGGCCCCCGTCTTGATGCTCAACAAGCTGCTCATTTGTATCTGATTGGGATCAAAACGCTGGCGATGCAGATTTTGGGCACGAAACACTAAGTCATTGAAAGGTAGATCGAGCAGAGCTTCGATCTCGTCAGCAGTCCAGTCATGGCGTATGTGGCCGTCGGTCATGATATCCACCAGGTTGTACAAAAATGAGTCACTCTTCAAAACAGGGGCCTATGGTAATCCTTTGCGGATGACAGTCAACCAGATTGAACACCAAAAGTTAACTACTGACCAGTATTACCACAGCGCAATTAAAATGTACCGGCTAACATTCAGGTTTTGTAGACGGTTTAGGCAAAAGCCCTCTATACCAGACGAATCCCTATGGTTAGACTTAATCGATGTATTCACCGGAGATACCGAGCTAACGGCTTAAAACCACTCTCTTATGGATCTCAGAGAGCTTCTATCGACCGTGTTAGCCATGGATGGCCCTATGAAACTCAATTGGTTACAGACACTTTTCAGACACATCTATCCACAGGACTGCCTGCTCTGTGGCGCCGAGGCAAACCCAAAAACACGCTTTTGTAACGCCTGTTACAGCGCACTGCCATTCAATCATCACGCCTGCCCCCGGTGTGCCCTGCCGCTCCCCCCCGCCACACCTGCTGGCATTCGCTGCGGCGCCTGTCTCAACAAGCGTCTGCCCTATCACGCATGCGTCACAGCCCTACGCTACGAACCACCTTCCAACCAACTGATTGCACAGTTAAAATTTCGCCATAAACTCCATCTGACATTGCCTCTGGCGCAGCTCATCATCGATCGCCTCGGTGAATTGAAGAATCCTCCAGATCTGCTGCTTCCCGTACCCCTGCATCAACAGCGCATGAGAGAACGGGGTTTCAATCAGGCGCTGGAGCTGGGCCGAGTAGTTTCTCAAAATTACCGGATTCCCCTGGACAGTCGCCTGGTTAAGCGGACTCGCAACACCAAGGCCCAGTCCGACCTCAATGAAAAACGGAGGCGCAGCAATCTGCGACACGCCTTTCGAGTCTATGGCAGCCTCAAAGGAACCCGGGTGGCAATCATCGATGATGTCATTACCACCGGCTCAACCATCAATGAAATGAGCAAAGCCCTGAAGCGTTCCGGGGCGAGTGAAATCACTGTCTGGGCTGTGGCCAGATCGGTCATCGGCCGATAAGCACAAGACACAAATTTAGAGGAAACTTTTTCTGTTCGTCACATACCAACCTGAACCAACATTGGTATACTGAATACGGTTAACGTCAAAAGGATAACGAACAACTGGCGTGCTATGTTTATGACCGAGCAGATGCTTAAGGGGCGGGGAAATAAATAATCATCCAATCTTGCTTGTCTTTTGCCCCGGCTTCGTTGTTGCACAAAGGGTCACATAGAGTGGCTATGCTCCCCATTGTGCGCCTAGAATCCGCGACAAAATCCAGCGCAATCTTTGGATGATTATTGATTTCCCCGCCCCTAAAGATTCTACCCACAGGAACCGAGGTTGAGCTCAATCTGTTCATGAGGTACTTATGTCTACACTGTGGGAAAAAATCACTCGTGATTGCAAGCTCATCACCCTGCCTGATGTCTACATCCGCCTAAAGCGCATTATTGACTCTCCAGAGTATCGTCTTGAGGATGTCGCCGACACGATCCGCAGTGATCCGGCC
Organism: Candidatus Thiodiazotropha sp.; assembly: GCA_037382205.1. Lineage (GTDB taxonomy): Bacteria > Pseudomonadota > Gammaproteobacteria > Chromatiales > Chromatiaceae > Thiodiazotropha. The sequence goes on along the minus strand of JARRQD010000215.1, from coordinate 722 downwards.
CTGACAACCCGTGTATTGAAACTCGTCAACAGCCCCTACTTTGGCCTGTCCAGTAAAATAGAGACGGTATTTCGCGCGGTATCCCTGCTTGGCACTCAGCAGATTCATGATCTGACACTGGCCACCTGCATTTCCGAGTCACTGCATCAACCAGCAGACAGTGAGTTTGATATGCGCCAATACTGGAAGCGTAGTATCTTCTGCGGTTTGTTCGCCCAAGGTATCGCCAGACGCCATGGCCTGATCGACAGTGAACGCTTGTTTGTCTGCGGCTTACTCTCCGGTCTGGGTCACTTGATTATGTATCAGAGTATCCCAGAGGAAGCCCAACAGGCCTTTCACCAGTCACAACAACAATGCCAACCATTAGTGGAGGCAGAGCGAGAGCTGATTGGCCTCGACTATGCCCGGGTTGGCGCCACGCTGATGCGCCAATGGAGCTTCCCCCTCTGCCTGATCGAGACGACAGAGTTTCATCCAGAGCCTTTGCGCGCCAAACACCATTCCTCAGAAACCATTATGGTTCATATCGCAGCCATCGCGGCCGATGCCTGGATCGGTCGAGGCGAGTTTGGCGAAGGTCTGACCTCGCTACATCCTGATGCACTGCAGCAAAGCGGCCTGGATCTGACTGCCTGCCTATCAATCGCAGAGGAGGCTGAACCCGGCGTTGAGCAACTTTTGGATACCATCAACCCACTGAAAAAAGCCTCCTAGGAGAG
>JARRQD010000214.1:0-6377 GCA_037382205.1 Candidatus Thiodiazotropha sp. | reverse complement strand
ATTACTGATTTTAAAGAAAATAGCTTCGATGGTTATGTCACCTGCTGGGTGAATCACGCTACAACGTGAATGGCACGCTTGTGGCGGCGCATGGCGGCGTTGCAACGCCTTGGAATAGCTCGCTATTGTGCGTCGTTGCGCGCCGTGCAGGGATGCACAAGTGTTGCGGGCACATGGATGTGCTGGAGCGACCCTTGCCCTGCCCCCCCACAAACGCACCCTTCACGCTGTCCAACTGATCTTTTTAGGTTGAAACGCCAATTTTCTTATTCGGGCTATTCAACGCCCATACATCTTGATCCGATGCATTAAACGAGATACGGTGTCCGGTTTAATCATATCCCACTCGAAGCGCCAACCCCAATTACCCTCAGTGGTACCTGGCGTGTTCATTCGATGGCTGCCGTCCAGTCCCAGGGCATCCTGCAGTGGAATAATGGCCAAATTTGCCCGTGATGCCATGGCGGAACGTATTAGTGGCCAAGGCATGATCTCTCTGGGCTTGCCAAGATAGTCGTCTACAATTTCCCGTGAATTATCATCCAATCCAGTATACCAGCCCAGTGTGGTGTCATTATCATGTGTACCGGTATAGACCACCGCATCTTTGGTATGATGGAAAGGCAGGTAGGGATTGTCCGCGCCCCCGGAGAAAGCGAATTGCAGAATTTTCATCCCCGGTAGTTGATAGGCCTTGCGTAAGGCCTCGACATCCGGGGTGATAACACCCAGATCCTCTGCAACCAGCTCGAGACTGGGTAATTTTCGGTTGAGCACAGCAAACAGGGCCTCCCCTGGCGCCTTCACCCAGTGGCCATTGATAGCTGTCTCCTCTTCGGCGGGTATTTCCCAATAGGCTTCGAAGCCCCGGAAATGGTCAATGCGAAGCAGATCAAATAGCGTGGATTGTACTTTTAATCGATTCACCCAAAAGCTGAAATCTTCTGCCGCCAACCGCTCCCAACGATAGAGGGGATTCCCCCAACGCTGCCCAGTCTCAGAAAAATAGTCAGGTGGAACCCCAGCAACCACCCGCGGGTGGCCGTTCTCCAGCAGATCAAAAATCTCCCGATGAGCCCAAACTTCTGCACTATCATGGGCGACAAATATCGGAACATCGCCAAACAGCAGCACGCCTCGCTCATTGGCGTATTGTTTCAGGCGCATCCACTGGGTGTAGAACAGGTACTGCTCAAAACGAATGAACTCGATAATCTGTTTGAGCCTGGCTCTAGCCATTGCCAGAGCTTGCGGCTCCCGATCACGCAAAGTGGTGTGCCAATCCCACCAGCTGGCATTCTCTTCTTGCTTCAGTGCTTGAAATAGCGCGTAATCTTCCAGCCAATGTTTTTGTTCAGCAATGAATCGCTGAAATTCATGGCGTTCATCTTCATTTGCCTGCTTCTGAAATCGCTTGCAGGCGCTTTGTATTGCCACTGACTTCTGCTGATCAGTGATCGGCGCCTCTGGCTGCTCATCCAACCACCCTCTTTCGACCAGCATCTCCAAACTGATCATACGGGGGTTGCCGGCATAGACTGAACTGCTCTGGTAGGGCGAGTTATCATGCATGGTAGGACCGATTGGCAATATCTGCCAAACCGTCATACCGGAAGCAACCAGAAAATCGACGAAGCGGTAGGCATTGCTGCCCAAATCTCCCATCGAGGCCGGACCTGGCAGAGAGGTTATATGCAGCAGTATACCGGCCCTACGGCGTTTCAATAGGCTGTGAACAGGCTGAAATTTCGGGTCAGCCGCTTCATTCATTGGTCATTCTCAACAATATTTCCCACCCTGTTGTGATACCTCATTTTGGTTTTAGTCATTCTTTTTCATCACCCCACCCTGGACAGGCGCTCCACTGCCCACGGCAAACACCACGGAAAGATAATCCGGTACGGGCTCTCCCAGCAGCTCGTACAAATGGGACAACTGGCGGCGAAAGAGCTGTTCAAAATCGCTGACTGTCGATTCTGGATTGTAGTCGCCAAACCACCAAAACCAATCTGAACCTTCACAGATTGCCAACTGCTTTTCTATTTCATTCAGTTGGTCATCAGAAAAACTCTGCGTCGCCAGCACCTTGTCATAGACCTTTTTTGCCTCACCAAGCATATCCCAGGCGCGGTTCTTATCTTGATCACCAATCCAGGTTGTAAAGGTGCCGTAGACCCAGCTTCCGGCCACCAGTTTGGAGAGTTTTGGTGAAAGTTTATTCTGCCGCTGCAAGACTTCAGAAAAGGTGGTCAATCGCAGTCGGGGATGTTCAGACAGTCTTTCGTACATGGCGCTGAGAAAATATCTACCGTTAAACGGATAGTATTCCCAAGCATTTTCACCATCCATGATGATCGATACCACCGCATCTGAATCCCCTTCACAGGCATCGGCAATATTGACCAAATGGTTGATCAGATCCCCCACCGCATCATCCGCATGCCACTCTCCATAGGTGAACCCAATCAGATCCGAAAGGCCATCATCACGAAAAAACATATTCAGATGCCCCTCCTGTACATGATAGGCGGAGTGCACCCAATTATCCGTCAATTGGGAATCCCCACCACCGGCCATCAGACTGTTACTCAGCACCTGCTGGCCGGTGGCGGCCCAGTTGAACCCCTCCTCCTCCAACATTTTCAGAGTCGTTTCACTGACGCCACCCTCTGACGGCCAACAGCCTTTGGGTCGAAAACCGAAGTGCTTTTCAAACACTTCCACCCCCTTGCGAATATGCCACCTGGACCGCGACTCGCCCCCCGGATAGGCTTTGAGCTCAGGCATTTCAATCGAAGGCAAGGCATCCTTTGCTGATTCCATATCAATCATCAAGGGGATGATGGGGTGGGCATAGGGGGTCACCGAAAGCTCCACCTGACCCGACTCCGCCAATGCGCTATAGCGGCCAGGTAAACCTTGCAGCACCTCCCAGATCAGTTCGAGCAATCGCCGCCGATCATCGGAGTTGAAATCGCGCCCCTTGGCCTGCAGAGAGCGGATCCGTAGATCATTAACCCGCTGACACTCACCGACCCACGCCAGGTGATACCAAACCAACAGATCGACCAAGCACTGATCGTTGAGATAGCTGACCATACGGTCATTTTCCAAGATGTGTTTGACCAGATCAGCCAGTTCACTGAAGTGTTTGAAGCGACTAACCAGGCGATGCTCGTTGGCTCGCAGGCAGGCGCTCATCAAGGCCTTACGAGACGCATCATCCACCGGCAAACCAGGACCAGCCAAGGCCGCCAGCAGTGGATCTTTGATCAACTGCCCGGTTTTCAGCCAGGCTTTGATCTGCTCACTGTAGTCATCGATCTGCTCAAGCAGTACAGGTGCGAAATTCACCACAGCCTTAGCATCGGGGGCATGCTCAAGATGCGCCGCCATATCGGCATAGTCCTTAATGCCATGCAGATAGACCCAGGGCAATAGGTAGTCACTGCCTTCCGGCCCTTTGTAATAGGGCTGGTGCATGTGCCAACAGAAAACCACCTGAAGGCGATTATCTTGATGATCACTATCTGACATGGTGCAGAACCTGACCCAACATTTCCGGCGTCACCAATACGACGCCTTTTTCACTGACATAAAATCGCTCTACATCTGCAACGGGATCTTCCCCAATGATCGTCCCTTCAGGAATATCGCAGCCCCGATCGATCACCGCTTTATTGATTCTGCAGTTTCGCCCGATATTGACATCAGGGAGCACCACAGTCTGATTCACACTCGTGTAAGAGTTAACCCGTACATTGGAAAACAACAGGGAGTTAGTCACCTTGGCCCCGGATATGACACAGCCTCCTGAGACCATTGAATCAACTGCCATGCCACGCCGCTGTTCATCGTCGAAGACAAATTTAGCAGGCGGCAGTTGCTCCTGATAGGTCCAGATAGGCCAGCTGCGATCGTACAGATTGAGTGGTGGTGTCACACCGATCAATTCCAGATTCGCAGCCCAGAAAGCATCAATGGTGCCTACATCCCGCCAATAGGCCTGTTTGCCACTGCTGGAATCGGTGAATGGATAGGCCAGTACACGATATTTTTCAATCACCTGGGGAATAATATCCTTACCGAAATCATGTGATGATTGCGGTGTATCCGCATCCCGGATCAGCTGTTCAAAGAGAAATTTCCGATTGAAGACATAGATACCCATGGAGGCCAGTGCCAGGTTATCGTGTCCGGGAATCGGTTTCGGATCGGCGGGTTTTTCGCTGAACTCACTGACCCAGTTCTCACCATCCACCGTCATCACGCCAAACTCTTTGGCGCTCTCCAGGTCAACCGTCAAGCAGCCGACGGTCATATCGGCTCCGGATTCAACATGCTCTGCGATCATGGTGCCATAGTCCATTTTATAGATATGGTCGCCAGCCAGAATCAACACATAATCTGGATTATGGCTGCGTAGGATATCCAGATTCTGATAAACCGCATCAGCCGTACCCTCATACCAACTGCTTTCAATCCGCTGTTGTGCCGGCAGTAACTCGACAAATTCTCCAAACTCACCTCGCAGGAAATTCCAACCACGCTGGATATGTAAGAGCAGGGAGTGAGCTTTGTATTGGGTGAGCACCCCAACCCTGCGGATCCCTGAGTTAATGCAGTTGGAGAGGGGAAAATCAACAATCCGAAACTTCCCACCAAAGGGAACCGCTGGCTTTGAGCGCCACTTGGTCAGGTGCTTGAGCCTGGAGCCACGCCCACCTGCTAGGATCAGCGCGAGGGTATTTCTTGTCAAACGACTGACAAAGCGCTGGCTCTGATCTATCATTGAGAACTCCTCCATGGCCGGTTAGGCCAACAATAACTGCCAATTTGGACCTCGACCTGGAGCAATAACCTGCAAACCAGGATCGACTGAAGTGCGACGTATTGATGCATGGTTTAAAGATCTATACGGAACCACATATTTTAAGTATACCCTCAGGTTTGATCTAAGATGCGCCACTGCTCAAACAGTATAATTCGGGTTGGCACCTGCCTGAGCCTCCCGTGGGTTGCAAACCACAGCCATCATCCGGATAGTCAGCAAAAGACTTAAACAAAGGGCATACCATTTAGTCTGTCATGCTCTTTATGGTCAATTGCGTAACATCATGCTATGGACTCGTATTAGTTATGAGACACTACACTGGACTATGGTAACATCATGTTCCCTTCAAGGCGTACTGTAAAAACAGGTTTTCTTAGAACAATGACAAGCCAAAAGACAAACACAATCAGCGATGCCATGCAACGCATAGTCGATGCATGCCACCATGATCCTTTTGAGGTTTTAGGACGGCATGTCAAAGCAGGGGTGTGTCAGATCTGCCTGTTTTTACCCCATGCCGAAAAGGTCAGTCTGGCGGACACCGGGCAACAGATTCCCCGGGTCAATGGCACCGATTTTTTCGCCATTTCACTGCCAGAAGAACAGATCGGAGAGCACTACCTGCTCGATTGGCAGGACAAATTCGGCCAGCATTACAGCAATCACGATCCCTATAGCTTCTCCACCCAACTCCCAGAGTTTGACCTGCATCTATTCAATGAGGGAAAGCATCGTCATGTCTACCGCTTTTTCGGCTCCCATCCACATCAGGCGAATGGCATCGATGGGGTGCTGTTTGCCGTCTGGGCGCCGAACGCCGCACGAATTTCAGTGGTCGGTGATTTCAACCAATGGGACGGTCGCACCCATCCAATGCGCTCCCGGGGAGGATCGGGGGTATGGGAGCTGTTCATACCAGAACTCACACCCGGCACCCTCTACAAATTCGAAGTTCGCACCCAGGAGGGTCATATCTCATTGAGAACGGATCCCTATGGCAACGCTTTTCAGCGTCGACCAGAAACCGCGGCTGTTGTGACCTCGGATGAGCCATACCCTTGGCAGGACGAAGCATGGATCGAGAATCGTTCCACCTCCAATTGGCAGCAACAGCCGATGTCAGTCTACGAAGTTCATCTGGGCTCCTGGCGCAGGGATGGACAGGGTGAGTTTCTCAACTATCGGGATCTGGCCCATCAACTCTGCGATCATGTAAAAGCTGTCGGCTTTACACACATCGAGTTGTTACCCATCACCGAACACCCCTTCGATGGCTCCTGGGGTTACCAGACGACCGGTTATTTCGCCCCAACCAGCCGCTTCGGTTCACCCGATGATTTTCGTTATTTTATCGATCATTTGCATCAGAACGGGATTGGCGTGCTGCTTGATTGGGTGCCAGCCCACTTCCCCAAAGACCGACATGCATTAGCAGAGTTCGATGGCACAGCACTCTATGAGCACGAAGATCCGCGTAAGGGTGAGCATCGGGACTGGGGTACCTTAATCTTCAATTTCGGACGCAATGAGGTGAGAAACTTTC
>JARRQD010000213.1:0-16884 GCA_037382205.1 Candidatus Thiodiazotropha sp. | reverse complement strand
ATAGCAGGTGTTTGATTATGATGAAAATCGCTTCGATGGTTATGGTCACCTACTGGGTGAATCACGCTACAGCGTGAATTGCACGCTTGTAGCGGCGCAGGGCGGCGTTGCGCGCCGTGCAGGGATGCACAAGTGTCGCGGGCACCTGGATGTGCAGGAGCGACCCTTGCCCTGCACCACCACAAGCGCACCCTTCACGCTGTCCAACTGATCGTTTTAGGTTCAACAAACTTCTAAACAGATTGTCCTAATCGATGCAAATAGAGAAAAACCGCTGCAATTCACACTTCGATTGATTAGAATTCACCCCTGCTGTTATCCCCCTAGGAAGATTACTAAATGGAGCATCAAGCCCTCGATTTTATCGTATGGAACACGAACCCCACCCTGATTGCATTTGCTGGACTGGAAATTCGCTGGTATGGCGCGCTTTTCGCGCTAGCCTATCTATTGGGATATCAAACCATCTATTGGATCTATCAGAATGATGGTAGAAATGCCGAACATCTAGAGCGCCTCTCCATCTATCTGGTGATTGCCACGATTGCCGGTGCCCGGCTGGGCCACTGCCTACTCTACGATCCGGCCTACTATCTCAGTCACCCATGGAAGATACCGGCTTTCTGGGAGGGGGGACTGGCCAGCCACGGGGGTGGGCTTGGGGTAATCCTGGCCCTCTACATACACAAACGCCAGTCTGGGGAGACTTTTCTCTGGCTGCTCGACCGATTTGCCATACCGACAGCCCTGGTGGGTATGCTCATTCGTCTGGGAAATCTTTTCAATTCAGAGATCTACGGCACCCCAACCCAAGTTCCCTGGGCATTCATTTTTGAGCGGATTGACCAGATTCCCAGACATCCGGCGCAACTCTACGAAGCGATCGGGTATGGGATAATTTTTATCGTTTTGTTGCTCTTCTATCGACGCATGCGCTTGAAGATCAAGGATGGATTGATCTTCGGTATGTTTCTGGTCGGGGTTTTCACCACCCGGTTTCTGGTCGAGTTTGTTAAGGTCAAGCAAGCGGCTTACGCCACGGATGCCGGGTTAAGTACCGGTCAGATGCTCAGCCTGCCATTTATCGGAGCAGGAATCGTATTAATCCTGATGGCACTCATGAATAGCGGCAAAAAGCCTAGCCCAGAAAACCGCTCGAGTTAAGGCGGAGCCGTCTCCCAGCTTTAAAGCCGAGTAGATGGATCTCTAAGTGAGCGCACACGTTAAGGGCCGGGGAAATAAATAATCATCGAATCTTGCTTGTCTTTTGCCCCGGCTTGGTTGTTGCACAAAGGGTCACGTAGAGCGGCTATGCTGCCCTTTGTGCGCCTAGAATCCGGGGCAAAATCCAGCGCAATCTTTGGATGATTATTTATTTCCCCGACCCTTACCTGTGCCTCACTCGCCACTGCCCATTAAAATTTGGTTTCGTAACGGATATTGAATATCAGATCCGGCACCATATCTGTAGTCATGTTCTCCCCGAGGGAGAGATCGATATGGTCTCCTCCTTGTAGTGGAATCGTTCCGCCGAATGTCAGCATCACCGCTGAACCACCCAACTGATCCGATTTGCTTTGATAAAACGGTGTGTGGGCATCGATCTGAGCCTTCAGATCCAACCACTGATAGACCCGCCAATTGATCCCCAGCATGCCGAATACCGCAAACTCACGCTGCGCCTTCTCAAGCTCGGCAGCACCACTACCCAACAGTGAATCCTCATCTCCAGTTGGCAGCTTAAGTCCCATGTGTATGGAAGCCCTTATCTCATCATCCACCATCGGCAGTTCCCTGAAGATCTGAAACTGGATGTCGCCGATTCCACTGACCTTTTCCTGAATATCGACTTCAGTCACCCCGTCCCGGATATAGATGTAGCGCAACTGGTTCTGCTGCCAGTCATCCCGATCTGAATTGGAAAAACCAAACAGGTCGTGCCAGTTCTCAATTAAGCTGTCCAATCCGCCACCCCGGTGGGATAGATAGGGCATTTCAACGCCAACTTGCCAACCAGAGCCTATACCCCTCTGCCAGACCAGTGTCACCCGATAGGTCTCCCCATCCAAGGTCACCTGCTCATCCTCACCGATCGTCTCCATTGAAGTGTTGGCCACATCAAACTGCAGACTGAGACTTGTCTGCTGGTCATCGAGTAACTCAGAGGGGGTCGCCACTGGCATACCATGCAAAAGGGTAAAGGGATTCATATTGCGCACATGGAATGGCTCAGACTGCCCCCCATGTACAAGGTCGGTAGTCGTCAAGCACAGTAAGAACGTTGACCAAAAGTTGATCAATAATAAGGAACGCTGTTCCCAGATTCTATGGGAGTAGTTAGTTTTACTCATGAAATTCAGCAAGAGACAAAGTATAGAGTGAGCAACGTGATTGTGATCAACAGAGAGTTAGTTCTTGTTCTATTGAGATTGTCTGCTAAATATGACATACATCGACAATGACTGTAATCGCTATGACCCTGGTTTTTGTCATAAATTCAATTAATACTTAACTCATTGCGAGGTCGCAAGGTGACTCTGAACAGAAGGATTGGGGCTTTACCATCAGCGGTAATCTCAAATCAACAGCAAATCGTAGCGATTAACAGCCACATCACTTATGATTGATGTGTTTGGGCATTTTTTACCAACTTCTAGTATCAACCTGTGACTATGATCGCAAACGCAACACACTAATTCATATAGATTTGTTTCTTCATAACACAGTTTTATTTATCACCGGGAAATGACATCTTGAAGATCTTATTCCGCTATCTATTGCTCATCGCCTGCTGCCTCAGCCTGCCCTTATTGGCTGCCGAAGCTCCAACCCAGGCTGACCAGGGACTGGACAAACAGGTCGAGAGCTTGAAAAAGGCTGTGATCGAGTTGAACCGAGAGCTTTTCATTCTTGAGGAGGAGCTTCTGTTTCCGGGAAATACCCAAGTCTCGGTATTTCTCTCCCTGGACATCGGCACCTACTTCAAGCTCGATTCCGTGCAGCTGCAGATCGATGACAAGGAGCTCTCCAACCATCTATACACAGAGCGTGAAATCAAGGCACTGCAACGAGGCGGGGTTCAGAGGATCTATCTGGGCAATCTGAAAGCGGGTACCCATGAACTGGTAGCCTTCTTCACCGGAGCCGGCCCCAAAGGAAGAGACTACAAACGGGGCGCAACGGTCAGCTTCGAGAAGGGGCTCGGTCCCAAGTACCTGGAACTCAAGATTGTCGATAGTGCCGCACTACAGCAGCCGGATTTTGAGATCCGGGAGTGGGAGTGAGATAGGTGCGACACGGTCTGATACCCCGTCTGCTCCTTACCACCTGCCTGGCCCTTCCGATCACCGCAAGTGCGGAGATAAAACCGGGAGAGCCTCAGGAATTACGTGACCTTCACTATGGTGAGGCGCTTTTTCAGCTCTATCAAAAGGCCTATTTTCCTGCCATTGTGCATCTGCTCTCAGCGCGAAAGCAGGGATTGATGCAGGACTATGCGGATGAACCGGAGCTGCTGCTCGGTGGCCTCTACCTGGCCTATGGTATGCCGGATACAGCAGAAAACCTGTTCACCCGGGGACTGAAAAAAACCGCCACGCCTGAAATCCAGAACAAAGCCTGGCTTCAGCTGGGCAAATCCCGCTATCGTCGGGGTGAGGATCCTGCTGCCGCCAAGGCGCTGAATGAGATTGGCAGTGAACAACCGGTGGATGCAATTGATGAAAAACAGCACCTGAAAGGTTTGATCGCACTGAAGCAGAACAAACCAACCGATGCCGTTGCAACCCTTGAAGAGATCTCTGGCAACAGCGAATGGTCGCTCTATGGTGATTTCAACCGGGCATTGGCACTCCTACAGAGCGAGCAGTCGAGTCAAGCTCTGGAGATCCTCAAAGCCATAGGTGATGGCCACAGCGAAGAAGACAACGAGGAGATCAAATCGATACGGGACAGAGCGAACCTCACCCGAGGTTATCTGCTACTGGAGATGAAGCAACCACAACCCGCGAAGGAATCTCTGCAAAAAGTACGGCTGAAGGGCGCTTCAAGTAACCAAGCCCTGCTTGGACTCGGCTGGGCTTCCCTACAACAGGGTAATGAGCAACAAGCGCTCGCCCCCTGGCAGCTGTTGGCCGAACGCAACCCCAGTGATCCAGCCGTCCTGGAGGCCAAACTGGCCATACCTTATGTATTGGCGCAGCTGAAAGCCGAGCAACAATCCCTGGACGCTTATCAGAATGCCATAGCCACCTATGATCAGACCCTAATGTCCGTGGATCAAATCATTCAACAGATCAGCCAGGGTGGCTTCCCCGACAGCCTGATGGTGGAGAACCCGGACGAACAACAACAGCTGCACACACTGTTGCCCTTTCTCCTCACAGGCAACCGCTTTCAGGAGCAGTTTCAAGACTATCAGGATCTGCGGGAGCTGGAAAAAAACCTGCGGGAGTGGCAGGCCAAAATCAAAACTTATCTCACGATGCTGAATAACCAACAGCAGACCTACAGTGAAAAGCTCCCCCAGGTGGAAGCCTTTCTCAAAGGCGACAAGTTGCAGCAGCTTGAGGAGCAGTACACCAAGCTGGAAGCTCACTACAAAAAGGCTGTATCAGACGAAGAACCTGCCTTTATTCTGGCAACTGCTGAAGAGAAGCGGTTGATAGAACGGTTACAGCACATCGATGATCTGGTCAGCCAATCCGCCTCCCCCGAACAGTTCCAGGTTCAGCAGGAGATCGCCCAACTGATGGAAGGGATTCTGATCTGGAGAACCGTCACGGAACACCCGGCCCGTGTCTGGAATCTGAAAAAACAGATGAAATCGCTGACCCAAAACATCGAAGCAGTGAAAGTCCAACAGACCAAACTGACCGCCTCAAAGCAGCAGGCGGAGAGCCGATTCGACAACCTGTCTGGACGCATTGACAACCTGCAGGCAGAGATCCCTGAGCTGCTGAAGCAGGTAACCGCCATGCGCAAAAAACAGGCAAATCAGCTTCAGGAGATGGCATTGACCAGGCTGGAACAACGTAAAACACTGGTTAATAACTACCTGATCCAGGCACGCTTTGGGGTTGCCAGCCTACTCGATATCAGTACAGACAGAGGGGTGCCACAACAGTGAAACCCGCTCTCTACCTCGGCCTGCTCAGTCTGACAGCTTATGGCTGCTCCTCTCCAGTATTGAAGGGAGGAGGACCGAATGAGGCAACATTGGCGGATCTGGATAGCAAACCCGTACAGATCGAACAGAGCGCCATCGCCCCGTCAGAGCGGGACGAAGTGATCAAAAACTATCGTGCACTGTTGAAACTCAAACCGGATCAACGTCTGCACAGCGAAGCCACCAGACGCCTCGCAGATCTGGAACTGGAGCGTAGCGAAACCAAACTGCTCAGTTCGGATGAGCCGGTGCCAAGCAATGATGAGCTGAACCAGTCGATCAAGCTCTATCAGCAATTGCTGAAAAATGATCCCGACTACAATGCCAGTGATCTAGTACTCTATCAGCTGGCCAGAGCCTATGAACTGCAGGGTGAGATGTCTGCCATGATGCAGTCATTGCACACCTTGGTCACAAAATACCCGCAAAGTGACTTCTGGCAGGAGGCCCGCTTCAGACAGGGCGAGCGGTTCTTTGTTGAGCAGCGTTTCAAGCAAGCAGAACAGGCCTATGGGGATATCCTGAAACAGCAACAGCAGACCCCGTACTACGATCGTTCATTGTTTAAGCATGGCTGGTCACTCTTCAAGCAGAGCAAGGTAGAACAGGGTCTTGACTCCTTCACCCAGCTGCTCGACAGAAACCTAACTGACAGACAAGCGCTCGATACAAACAGATTAACTCCTGCCGATCAGGAGCTTTTAAAAGAGACCCTCAGAGTCATCAGTCTGACCTTTTCAGAATTGGGAGGTGTCCAGCGGATCAGTCAATACTTCGATCGCCATGGCCATCGCAACTATGAGTATATGATCTACCAGGGTCTGGGTAATCTCTATCTCAAGCAGGAGCGAATTCAGGATGCGGCCGATGCCTATCAAGCTTTCGTCAACCTGAACCCGGCCCACCCCCAATCCCCCAAGCTGTCGGTGGAGGTCGTGGAGATCTATACTAAAAACGGCTTTCCTGCCAGGGCGATAGAGAGTAAAAAAGCCTTCACACAGCACTATGCTGTGGCCAGTGATGCCTGGCAAAAACTCGACTCAACGACTCAAACCTGGCTGAATGAACAACTGCGAGTCTATCTCAAGGAGCTGGCGGAGTACCACCATGCCCTGGCACAGAAGAACCGCAATAAAAAGAGCAAAAAAATCACCGCAGAGCAGGCCAAACAAGGCCAGCAGGCTGCCCACTGGTACCGCCTTTATCTGGACAACTTCCCGACGGATCCCCAGGCGGGCAATATCAGTTTTCTTTTGGGCGAACTGTTGTTCGAGCTGAAAAACTACCCACAAGCGGTAAACGCCTACGAACAGAGCGCCTACAAACTGCCAAGCCATGAGAAACAGGCTGAAGCAGGTTATGCTGCCCTACTCGCCTATGCAGCGCAACAGAGACAACTCAGTGAGGATCCCGCTGACGCCTGGCGGATACAGGGGGTTGAGAGCGCACTGACGTTTTGCGACACCTTTCCTCAGGATTCCCGCCGCGCCCAGGTATTGACCGAGGCTGCCGATCAACTGCTCGATTTGAAGGATCTGGGACGCGCCAGGGGAGCCGCCCTTCAGGTGGCCAACCAGCAACCTCCCGTCGAAAAAAAGCTGCGCCGCACCGCTTGGGTCATCGCGGCCCACGCGGCGTTTGAGCAAAAGGATTTCAAAGCGGCTGAACAGGCCTATCAACAAGCGCTCGCTCTGACCTCCAAACGACACAAGCAGCGTGCTGGACTGGAGGAACGATTGGCGGCCAGTATCTATCAACAGGGGTCGGAGCAACGCACAACGGGTGATCACAGCGGTGCCGCCAAACAGTTTTTGCGTATCGCCGCCTTGGCCCCGGCATCCACGATCCTTGCGACTGCACAGTATGATGCCGCTGCCAGCCTGATCGCTGCCGGTGACTGGGCGGGTGCGGTGAGCATTCTCGAGTCCTACAAGAAACGCTATCCGAAAAGTGAACTGATCCCCGAAGTGAATAGCAAATTGGCGGTTGCCTATATTAAATCCGGAGAGTCCCTGAAAGCCGCTTCCCAACTGGCTCTGATCTCAAAGCAGAGTGGCGATAAACAGTTGCAACAAGAAGCGGGCTGGCAAGCGGCAGAGCTGTACGACAAAGCGGGCAAAAAGCGCCAGGCGATCAGTGCCTATAAAAGCTATGTACATCGCTTTCCCAACCCCTATGATCCAGCCCTGGAGGCAAGACAGCGTCTGGTTGAACTCTACGCTGAGACCGGTGAATGGGGTAAACGGGAGTGGTGGATGAGACAGATCATCAAGACGGACGCCAAGGCAGGCAAACAGCGCACCGAGCGAAGCCGCTATCTGGCTGCGACCTCAAGCATTGAGTTGGCCGAACCGGCACGCCGGGCATTTCGCAAAGTCAAACTCAAGGTACCCCTTGAAAAGAGTCTGAAATCGAAAAAAAGCAAAATGCAAAAAGCCATCAATGCCTATAAAAAAGCCGCCGAATATGGGGTCGCTGAAGTCACCACGGCTGCAACCCATCGAATTGGTGAGATCTATCAACAGTTCGGCGCGGCTCTGATGGCCTCTGAACGTCCCAAAGGTCTGAATGCCGAAGAGCTCGAACAGTATGATATTCTGCTGGAGGAGCAGGCCTACCCCTTCGAAGAGAAGGCCATCACGCTCTATGAATCGAATATTGAGCGTGCGCCCCAAGGGATCTATGACGAGTGGGTAAAAAAGAGTTTCGCTGAACTTGCCAAGCTGATCCCTGGCCGATATGCCAAACAGGAAAAGTGGGAGGGGTGGATCGATGCGATCAATTAACACCCACTTAAGCCTAGCCGGATTGATGCTGCTAACGAGCGGTTGCAGCACGGCCAAAAGCGAACTTCAACGACTGATCAAAGAGAATCCTCGACGGTCCGCTCCACATATCGACCTGGGCATCATCCAGTTGGATGAAGCGTTGCCCGAGGCCGCAGAGCAATCCTTCAGGGCCGCACTGGCCATCGATAGCCAGAGTTCAACCGCGCACAATCTGCTTGGTGTTTCACTGCGAATGCAGGGCAAATTCAATGCGGCAGAGCAGGCCTACCAGGCTGCTTTGAAGTATCAACCAAGCTATCTACATGCCCATCGAAACCTGGGCATTCTCTACGATCTCTATCTGGCAAAGCCCCAACAGGCATTGCAGCACTATCAGCAATACCAAACCCTTCTGGGCAGTAAAGACAACGAGATCGATAACTGGATCATCGACTTGCAACGCAGGATCGGTAAATAGAGGTAAACCGGGATGTTGATCAAAAGAGAAACAAACTTAATCGCTCTATTGCTGACACTCCTGATGCTCAGCAATGCTGAGTGTTTCGCTGATCAGCGTCTCGAATTGGAAGGCACAGCGATCTTCGGCAACAAAGAGTCACCCAATGTGCTCTATGTAGTACCCTGGCGATCAGCCAAACGATTAACCGGAATGATGCCACCAGAAACCGGACGACGGGATGAACTGCTCACCCCGCTGGATCGTGATGTGTTTCGCAGACAGATCGATTGGTATCAAAAATATGGTGAAAAACCCTAAAGAATTTCACTGCATGTGCCGCATGGCAAACAACCCTGACTTTATCATGACCTGCCCTCAGGTCATATGAACCTCGTCGAATCATAACGGAGAACCCAATGGAACTCATCGACACAATCATCCGTTTCTTTCAGGAAGGCGGACTTTTTATGTACCCAATACTACTGATCTTTGCTGGTGGTATTGCTATCGCCATAGAGCGCTGGATCTACCTGACCATGGCAACAGGCAGTAACAAGCGCACCTGGAAGCAGGTTCTGCCGTATCTTAACGACGGGGATTTCAAATCGGCCATGGAGGCGGCCAACAAATCGAAGACCGCCATCGGCATCATACTCACCTACGGTCTGGCCAGAGCGCGTACCGCCAGACGCCGGGATGATGTGGAAGTCGCTATGGAAGAAGGCCTGATGGAGGCGATTCCCCGCATGGAGAAACGTACCCACTATCTCAGCACCCTGGCCAATATCGCTACCCTGCTGGGTCTGCTGGGCACAATCATCGGTCTGATCCAGGCCTTTACCGCCGTCTCCAATGCCGACCCGGCTGAGAAGGCCGATCTGTTGTCCGCGAGTATTTCGGTCGCCATGAACACCACCGCCTTCGGTCTGATGGCAGCGATTCCTCTACTGCTTGTCTATGCCCTGTTGCAGAGTAAAACCACTGCGATCGTCGACAGCCTGGAGATGGCTTCGGTCAAGTTTCTCAACATCTTCAACGAGAAGGCTTACACCAGGAGCAAGGCATGAGAAGTCGGTTTCGTCACCATCACAAAGAAGTGGAGCTGAATATCACCGCTTTTCTTAATTTGATGGTGATCCTGATTCCTTTTCTGCTGATTACAGCGGCCTTTTCCCGCTTTTCCATTATCGAGCTCTATCTGCCACCAGCCAGTGAAGGCACGCTGAAACAGATCAAAGAGCTGCAACTGGAAGTGATCATACGAAAATCAAGTCTGGAAGTGGCCGACCGCCAGGGAGGATTGATCCGTCGTATTCCGAACCATAGTGATGGTTATGATACCAGGGCACTGAATGAACTACTGGTGCAGATCAAAGTTCGCTTTCAGGATAAACGCAGTGTGTTTATTCTCTCTGAACCTGAGACCGACTACGAAACCATGGTTCAAGTCATGGATGCGGTTCGTATGACAGAAAACGTCGAATCCGGAGCGGTGGTTCAATATGAGCTCTTCCCAGAGATCTCTCTGGGAGACGCACCACCGGCCCAAGCTACAAAAATGGATCAAGGTAACGCCTCATGAAGATGTCGCGTCGTGCGAAACGTATGGATCGCCACCACCGAAGAAACAAAAGCTCAGCGGTACTGAATCTGGTCTCACTGATGGATATCTTTACCATCCTGGTGTTCTTTCTGCTGGTCAATTCAGGGGAAGTCCAGGTACTGCCCAATGCTAAGGCCCTGAGCCTGCCCGAATCCCTGGCGGATGTAAAACCCAAAGAGAACCTGGTGGTGATGGTCAATCAAAGAGAGATCCTGGTACAGGGTCATCAAGTCATCGATCTTTCCCAGCCGCTACCTGATGGTAACCTGCTGCCAGCTCTGCAGGAAGAGCTACAGCGTCATGCCGAGCGCTCAAAAAGCAGCACCATTGAACCCTTCAAAGGGGCTATCACCATCATGGGCGATAAAGGCATCCCTTATGCCCTGCTGAAACGGGTGATGGCAACCTGTGCCCAATCAGAGTACCCCCGCGTCTCCCTCGCCGTGCTCAGAAAAGCTGAGCAGAACAAGGGAGGGCTGCCCCTGTGAGCGTATCTTACCGACACTCCTCGAATCTGCCCTGGAACAATACCAGTGCCGACGAACGCCGCTTTCACCTGATTATTGTAACCGCGCTGTTCATCTCGATGATCCTGGGACTCCTGATACCCATGATTGAGTTACCTGAAAAGCAGCGCTTTAAGAAACAGACCCTGCCTCCTCGTCTGGCACGCCTGATACTTGAGCAGAAACAGACACCACCGCCGAAACCCAAAAAGGTTGTAAAAAAAGAGCTACCCAAACCCAAGAAAAAGGAGAAGAAACCAGAGGTAAAGAAAAAACCGGAGCCGAAAAAGAAACCGGTTGAACAGGTAGCGAAGAAGAAACCTTCTGCTGAAGCTGTGCGTAAGAAAGCCGCCAGTTCAGGCCTACTGGCGTTTGCCGACCAACTGGCCGACCTGCGGGAAGATCCGGTTGTATCGAGTGTCAAGGCTGCTCAGAAGGTCTCAAAAGAGGGCCGTAAGACCTATACCAGTCAACGTTCGATCATCTCCTCCGGCGCCACCAAAGGCAGTGGCGGTATCAATACCGCAGCACTGAGTCGCGAAACCGGAGGTAGCGGTCTGAGTAATCGCTCCACCACTCAAGTAGAGAGCAAAGATATCACCCAGGGAAGCGAGGCGGCTGCCAACAATCGCGGAGCCAAAGGTAAAAGTCACAAAGGCAATCGTACCAGGGAAGAGATTCAGCTCGTATTCGATCAGAACAAGGGGGCTGTCTACGCCCTTTACAACCGTGCACTACGTAAAGATCCCTCTCTGCGTGGCAAGGTCGTTGTGGAATTAACCATCTCGCCAGCCGGTAAGGTGAGCAAATGCCGGATCATCTCCTCAGAGCTGAACAATCCGAAATTGGAGCGCAAGTTGGTCTCACGCATCAAACTGTTCAAGTTTCCCAGCAAGAATGTGGAGACGGCAGTTGTATCCTACCCCATCGACTTCTTACCCTCTTAAGCCAATCTGGCTAATCAGCACAGGGAGCGACCACTGGCTATGATCAAGAGTCTATCGGGTCTGCTTCTGCTGTGGCTGCTGCTACCCGCGTGCAGTCATGCTGAATGGCTTAGTGACCAGGCCAGTATTATGGGCACACGTGTCAGTGTTGAGCTTTGGCATGAACAGCCAGGGATCGGTAAACTGGCCATTGCCGACGTTTTTGATGAATTTAAGCGTCTCGATGAAAAGCTGAGTCCCTACAAATCCACCAGTGAGCTCTCACTGGTCAACCGGATGGCTGCAGAAGCACCGCTTCCTGTTTCCAGCGAACTCTTTCATCTACTCCAAGAATCTCACCGCTATGCCGATGGATGAAAAAAAGCAGTCAGTCCACTTTTTGCAGAGAGGCGTACGAATCGATCTGGGAGGGATCGCCAAAGGTTATGCGGTCGATCAAGCCATTAAAATATTGCGAGAAAACGGCGTTGAACACGCCCTGGTCAGTGCTGGTGGAGACAGTCGATTGATTGGTGACCATAGAGGCAGACCCTGGCATATCGGAATTCAGGCCCCCAGAAAAGAGCATGCCATGGCCGCCGTGCTCCCCCTCTCAGAGACAGCGATTTCAACCTCAGGCGACTATGAACGCTATTTTGAAGCCGATGGGATCAGATACCACCACATCATCAGCCCCAAGACGGGATACTCGGCTGAGGATGTTCAGAGCGTCACCATCCTGGGATCAGAGGCCATTCGCACCGATGCCCTGTCGACCAGTATCTTTGTCTTGGGGGCAAAGGCCGGTATGGCACTGATCAATAGACTCAGTGACATTGAAGCGGTGATCATCGATCGCTATGGAACGATGCACACCTCGGCTGGGCTGGACAGCCTCGATTAGTCCAACCCGAAGTTTTCCATCCCCCTACTCTGATTAATCCAATCAGAAATGCCGAAGTCTTAGGGTCGGTGAAATAATCCAAAGATTGCGCTGGATTTTGCCCCGGATTCTAGGCGCACAAAGGGCAGCATAGCCACTCTACATGACCCTTTGTGCAACAACCAAGCCGGAGCAAAAGACAAGCAAGATTGGATAATTATTTATTTCCCCGGCCCTTAATTCCCCTGACCGGCGCGCATCTCATAAAACGCTTTGCGAAAAGTGGCAAAACTTCCAGCCTCGATTGCTGTACGAATATCTCGCATCAGTTTCTGATAGTAGAAAAGATTATGAATCGTATTGAGTCTGGCGCCAAGAATCTCATTGCATTTGTCCAAATGACGTAGATAGGCGCGACTGTAGTGACGGCAGGTATAACATTCACACAACGGATCCACCGGACTGTCGTCATACTGATGTGCAGCGTGGCGAATGCGCACAGCGCCCTGATGGGTAAAAAGATGCCCATTACGTGCATTCCGAGTTGGCATCACACAATCGAACATATCAATCCCCCTTGCCACCGACTCAACAATATCCTCAGGCGTCCCTACCCCCATCAGATAGTGGGGCTTGTCCACAGGTAAGCGGCTGCTAAGATGGTCCAACACTCGCCAGCGATCTGCAGCAGGTTCACCTACCGACAGACCACCCACAGCATAGCCATCGAAGCCGATCTGTTTAAGCCCCTCAAGGGAGGCTTCTCGCAAACCTTCATACATACCACCTTGAACGATGCCAAACAGTGCCGACGGATTGTCCCCATGAGCATCCCGACTGCGTGTGGCCCAGCGCAGGGAGAGTTCCATGGATTGCCTGGCCTCCTCTTCAGAGGCTGGATAGGGTGTACACTCATCGAACACCATGACAATGTCAGAGCCGAGTTTTCTCTGCACTTGCATCGACTCTTCAGGCCCCATAAAGACCTTACTACCATCGATTGGGGAGCGAAAATCCACGCCTTTCTCAGTGATCTTGCGCATATCTCCGAGACTAAACACCTGAAAACCACCGGAATCGGTGAGTATCGGCTTTTGCCAATGCATAAAATCGTGCAGATCACCATGAGCCTGAATGACATCGGTTCCCGGCCTGAGCATTAAATGAAAGGTGTTGCCAAGAATGATCTCTGCGCCTAACCCCACTAACTCCTCTGGCGTCATGGCTTTTACGGTACCGTAGGTGCCGACAGGCATGAAGGCGGGGGTCTCAATGCTACCCCTTGGAAAATTCAACTGCCCACGGCGGGCAGCGCCTTCAGTCTGCAAGATACTGAATTTCATCGTTAAATTTACCCTGATCGCTCAGCTAAAAACCAAACTGTGTTGCACATAATCAAAGCCGCTTCAAAAAATAAAGTTACATTTTGTGAACTCGTATTAGGGAAATCCCTCATATTGCTTGACAATGACTCTCATAATATTAGAAAATACCAATGTGCTGATCTTTACGCATCAGCATTTACTCCTCCATCCTCCTTTGGTGGAACATTTCAGCGCGGCATCCCTGCCCCGCATTTTTTTGCCTTAATTTCATAAATTTAAATCCACCAGCAAGCCTTCTTTTCAACAGCGATCAGGAGCTGAGCCATCAGCTGGGGTGAGAAACATTGCATCCCCATAGCTAAAGAATCGGTAACGCTGTTCAACGGCATGTCGGTATGCCTCCATCAACCTCTCATAGCCAGCAAATGCGCAGACCAGCATCATCAGCGTCGACTGAGGAAGATGGAAATTGGTTATCATGGCATCCACCACATTGAACTGAAATCCCGGTCGGATAAACAGCCGGGTATCACCCCGAAAAGGTTGCAAAACGCCACTTAGGGCGGCCGATTCCAGGCTGCGTACGCTGGTTGTACCGACCGCGATCACGCGCTTATTCTGTTGTTTGGTTTGTCTGACGAGATCACATACAGCCTGATTAACCTCCGCATACTACAATGCCCCATAATCGACCGCTCATTCAGCAGCCCGGCCTCCGCATAAACCTGGGTATAACTAACGTTCCGGCCCCCACATGCAGGGTCACTCTGGCCTGCCTGACCCCTTTGTCGAGCAATTCAGCCAACATCTCTGTCGAAAAGTGCAGACCGGCTGTAGGGGCCGCAACCGCGCCGCTCTTCTGCGCATATACGGTCTGATAGCGGGATTCATCCACACCTTCATCCTGACGGGTAATATAGGGAGGTAGCGGCATATGGCCCTGCTGATCCATTAAGGTCTGGAAGTCTTCATCCAGTGCATGGAGTTGAAAAAACTCCCCCTCTCTAGCAATCACTTCAACTCTGGAACCAGGCTCACCAAGCAAAAGTTTGGAATCAATTTTGGGTGATTTACTCGCCCTAACCTGGGCCAGAGCCCGGCTTGGTTCAGTAAGCCTTTCAATCAGTACCTCAACCTGTCCGCCTGTCTCCTTTTTGCCATAAAGTCTGGCCTTCATCACCCGGGTATCGTTGAACACCAACAGGTCGCCGGCAGAGAGCAAACCAGGCAGATCAGAAAATTGCAGATCCTCAGCAGAGGAGCAGCCAGGCGGAAGTGCCAACAGACGACTTGACCCACGCGACTCTGGCGGATACTGGGCAATAAGCGCTTCTGGTAGAAAATAATCGAAGTCAGACAAATGCATAGGGCGCGGATGTTAACACGTACTGCGTTCATTGTATTGACTATTAATCTGCTCCACTGCTCCTCACTTTAGAGACTTCACTAGCGATGATTAGGCCAATTAAATATCAAAAAAATAGATTAAATTATTCTGCATAACCGACAATTTCCAGGTATACTGTGCCGCTTCCAGGCTCAGCCACCTAGAATCAATGGCTTATAACGTCCTTTGATTTTGGCTGAGTGCACGATAGTGCTAATATTCGCTGTATGCCAGAGTGATGAAATTGGTAGACATGACGGATTCAAAATCCGTTGCCTTCACGGGCGTGCCGGTTCGAGTCCGGCCTCTGGTACCACTCCTTTCCCAACTGGGTCAATTGCTTAGGCCTGGTTGTCAAACAGCCTCATCAATCTGCCTGAAGACCTCCACCCTATCCAACCAGCATGGTAGTCCTTGAGTACCCATCAACGATGAAATTTCCATCTTTGATGACCATCAATTTGCCCCATCTTTGATTCATTGATCGAGTAGATTTTAGGCGCTTGTTCTGTTGAAATGGGCAGCTTATGATCCCGTCGCCCCCTAGCAGGCTGGACGACCAGAACCAATAGAAAAAACCGGCAGTATGACCAACTCGGATTCACCACAACCCGAAGATATCTCAGATGATCTGGAGGTCATCAACACCTCTGGCCATCTCAGGGTAGCCGTTGAGATTACCATTGCGGTATTGATACTGGTAGGCATCTACTATCTTTTCGAGCCTGAAGAGAGCCTTGAGCTGGCGCCACCGATCAATGAAAACGAGATCGATCCGGTGATTCGAGACAGAATCGAAGCGGCCAAAGCAGATCAAAAAGATGATGAGAATTCATCTGAGCAGGCCTCAATAAATAGAGAGCCCGCAACAATCGACTCAGATCAACCACTGACCAATGAAGCATCAACACAGCCCCCAGCCCCTGTTGTTGAAAAAGCCGCGCCTGCAGCCAGATCGGATCAGCCGATTAACAGTGCCCGCGAGTTGATCTCAAAAATGCGCCGTGGCGAACGGGTTCTCAGCTCTGCAGAAATCATCGAACAGTCTGAGTTGTTTAATCAACAGGGGCGCTATACCGATACCTATCTGTTGCTTTTTTACGCTGCCCGGGAAGGTGATGGACAGGCAGCATTTGCCCTGGCCAGCCTCTATGATCCCAATCACTTTCGGACGGGCAATGCACTACTGGAGAAACCGGATATTTTCCAAGCTCACAAATGGTACAGCAAAGCCGCTAAACAACAGATCCCAGATGCTCAGTTGCGACTCAAGGCCCTGCGCAGTGAAATCGAGAAACAGGCTGACGCGGGTGACCCGATCGCCCAGCGCCTATTGCTGAACTGGCAATAACTCACACTATTCAGGATGCTCCCGATGACATGGCTTAAATCGGTATCAATGATCTTAGCAGTGATGCTCTTCTCAGCGAGTGCGCTCTCAGCGCCCCAGGCACGCCCCTTATTGATGGCGGGAAAGCAGTCACTCTATCAAAGGGTACTGAGCAAACCAGGTGCGAAGATTTTCACTCAGATCCAGCAGGGAAGTGGCTCAGCCGTTGTACCGTTTTCTGTCTACTATGTCTATGATCGCAAACAGCAGCAGGGATCCAGTTGGATACAAGCGGGACTAAATCGTCATGGCTCAATTGAAGGCTGGATACCTGAAATTGACACCATCCCCTGGAATCAGGGACTGACTGTTGCATTCAGAGATCCACTCGGCAGTGACCGGGTTCTGCTGTTCAATGGAAAGCAGGCCCTGAAAGAGGTGATTGAAGATCAAAATGCAGCGAACTACCGCACACTCTATGCTGATGCGGTTGCTGGCAAACTGGCAGCGGATTCCCCCGTCGTTGCGA
>JARRQD010000212.1:0-6428 GCA_037382205.1 Candidatus Thiodiazotropha sp. | reverse complement strand
CTGGATTGGAAACGCGGGTCTTTTTATTCTGCCAGCTACCAGTATAAGTGTTCTGAATAAAAACACTAAACCACTGCCACTCAAAATTCCTGATAACGGAGGTGTTAGTCGATACAGACATGCGGGGCTAACTTGAAGTAAAGGCGTGAGTGTACTCAAAGCTCATTTGCAGACGCAGCAGTACAATATCGTTACTAGCCCCATCAGCGTCGTCGCGGTGCCATTCACCGAGTAGACGCACCGAACGCCAGGGGCTCCACTCTACCACCATACCGATTCCATGCGGCGTTTTGTCTGCGGAGGCAATTTGCACCTGATTGGCGATCAAGCCGGCATTGACACCATTAAGGTAATTGGTCACGTTCATCCGTTCGTAACGTGCATTCACTGCCAATGATGGGGTGATCTGGTAACCCATATCAATCCAGCCACCGTTCACCTCCCCTTCGTAGCGAGGAACGCCATAGATGCTGTCAAGATCACCCTGCTCTTTCTTCCGCCATAACTCACCACCAATCCACCACGCGCTGTCCACAGGTTGCCAGCGCGCAGACGCATTCCAGACCCTTGCGTTGCCATTGAAGCAGACCCTGTCGACACTGACGGTATCGCAACTGGGTACACTGTGAGTGTGTCCGCCCTCCCCGACAGTGATCAGTGCACGCCCCTCTGCATCGGCATCGGCGTAGCTGGTTTCCAGCCTCCAGCTCTCGTTGCGCCACCCTAAGCGCAGTGTAGTGAGGTTGAGCTCGCCACTATCGACCCCTGGGTAACCCTGGTTGCGCCACAGGCCGCCCCCCAAACTCCAACCGCCGGACAGCCCCCAATCCAGGCGCAGACCATCGGCGATCCAGGCATCAGCAACGGCGGCACGCATGACTATGGGGGTGATGCCGAAGGTACGGGAGTGAGAGTGCTCCAGGTTCTCAAAACCGAGGGGCACTTCCTGTCGCCCGGCCCGACCCCTGATGTCCGCGAAGGAGGCGCCCCCCTCCAGCCAGAGCGATTCGATCTCGGTATGCGAATCGTTACCGCCATGATGGGTTAGTCGTAGTCCGCTACTCCACTGCGGGTTGAAACTGGCATGGGCGCCAAGCTCTGCATAATCCAAATCCGTGCCACTCTCATCGGCACGTGCGCTGCCTGCTTCCAAAACACCCGGAAGGCGTGGATAGGGATAGGGTTCATCGGAATCGAGATAGCGGAGGCCCATTCCCAGTGACAGGAGAAGGTTGGGTGATTCGTTGTGCTGCATGCCTCCATGCGTATCCTCATGGGCTAACACAGTTGTTTGGACTGACACACAAAACAAACTTAGCAGAGTAAATATCCAAGCTCTACCTGGAAGAAGCATTGAACCTGTCATAGTGAAGGCATCCCATTATTGGAAAGGATCCGCATAACGCGGATTGGAGATGAGATCGTAATCGGTGAGCGTCTTCAGGAATGCCACAATATCCGCCTTGTCCTGTTCGCTCAGATTGATAAGCGTAATCAAATCGCTCTTATAGGGGTTGTTACGACCGTCGCCGGCATTGGGTCCGCTTACAATATGGCGTCCACCGGCAGCATAGTTATCAAGTGCCTCCTCCAGCGTGGCAACGCTACCGTCGTGCATGTAGGGTGCGGTAAGTTCGACATTGTAGAGGCTTGGCGCGCGAAAGGCGCCCATATCCTGAGGGCGCCCGGTACTTTCATAGAGCCCCTGATTACCCTCTGGATAGAGCCCCTGAGTTGTGTCGCCAACGTTATAGAGGCCCGTATTGTGAAAAAGAATATCTACCGTTCGCACGCCCAAGTAGGTGACCTGGTCGTTGAAATTAAAACTACCATGACAGTGAAAACACTCTGCCGTTTCTCCGTTGAAGAGAAGTCGGCCGCGCTCCTCCGACGCGCTGAGTACTACTTCCCCGCGCTGGTAGCGTTCGAATTTCGAGTTGCCGGTCAGGACACCTCGCTGGAAGGTTGAGATGGCCTTAATGATATTGGTGAAATTAATCGGATCACTCTCATCGTAAAAAACCTCGGCAAACCAAGTCACATAGTCTGGATCATCTCTGAAACGCTGCAATACTGTTCCGCGGTTACTGTCGTTGACACCCATCTCTACCGGGTTTTCTGCAAATAACGGTGTCTGCATCTGTTGCTCCAGCGAGTGACTACCGGGACCGATCCATGTCAGTGTCGGATGGTAGACAGTATTAGCGATACTGGGGGCGTTGCGTGCGGTGTTCTGGCCGGTGGCGCCTTCTGACAGCACCAGTCCGTCGGTAAAGGCAAGGCTCTGCAGGTGACAGGAGGCGCAGGCATAGGTACCGTTGCCAGATAGACGGATGTCATAAAAAAGAGTGCGGCCTAATTGGAACTTGGACTCCGACATCGGATTCTCGTCCGGCACCACCGGCACAGGAAAATTGGGCGGCAATTTCCAGCTCCACTCGGATGAGTACTGCAATCCGGGATCGACAATGGTGGTACCACTATCACCGCAGCCTGCCAGCAAGCCCAAAAGCGACAAAGTGGCGAGTGCTCGAAGCACTATCGATAAGCATTGTTGGATGTTCATATTGGATCGTTGAAGCAATCGTGAGCGAACGCATTACCCCTCCGGTGAGGTGAAGGGATCGGCGTAGCGTGGGTTGTCGAGCAATGAGTCATCCGTGAGGGTTTTCAGAAATGCAATGATCTCCATCTTCTCCTGGTCGCCAAGATGGATCTTCTCGATACGTGGGTCTTTCAGTGGACTGAGTCGTCCGTCCCCCTGATGCGGACCGCTGGTGACGTTCCGGCCATGTGCGGCATAGAAGTCCAGCACCTCTTCCAGCGTCTCGATCGAACCATCATGCATATAGGGCGCCGTGACAGCGATATTGCGCAGACTGGGAACTCGGAAACGTCCCATATTCTTGGGTTTTGGCATCACCCCGATCAAACCCGGATTGTCGTCTGGATAACCGCCCTTACCATCCACGTTGTAGAGACCCGTGTTGTGGAATGGGGTTTCCACGCGAGTCGAACCCGCATGCATGGTTTGGTCGGAAAAGTTGAACCCATTGTGACATGCCGAACACTGTGCCTGTTCGCTGAAAAACAGCTGCATACCTCGCTCTTCCTCTGCGTTCAGGGATAGCTGACCTGTGCGAGCCTGATCATAGCGAGAGTTGCCGGAGATGACGCCGCGCTCGAAAGCCGCAATGGCCTTGACGATGTTCATGAAAGTGACCGGTTCCTGGTCGCCGGGGAAGACCTCGTCAAAGCGACGGCGATAGTCTGGATCGTTGGCAAAGCGGGCCAGCACTGCCTGTTTGTTTTCGTCGTTGATGCCCAGCTCTACGGCCAAATTATCGACGAACATCGGTACCGCTGCCTGGATCTCCAGGCTCGATTGTGAAGGATTGGCCCAGGTAAGGGTCGGATAGTAGGCTGAGTTAACGATGCTCATGGCACTGCGCGAGGTGAGATCACCTGTCGAGCCGCGCGACACCGCATTGCCGTCGGTGAATGCCAAATGCTGAAAATGGCAGGAACTGCAACCCATGCTGCCGTTACCTGAGAGGCGCTTGTCATAGAACAGGCGTCGGCCCAACTGGAACTTCGCCTCTGACATGGGGTTGTTGTCGGGAACGAAGGGTTGGGGAAAGCCATCGGGCAGATTCCACACCCAAGCGCTATGCGTTGGCGTTGAAGTCATGAGAAAAAGCGTGACCGCCGCCAGGGCGGCAGCCACACCTCCCATCACCAGCAGTGATGTCTTCATAATCGACTATTCGACGCTGAACACTGACTGGGTGCCAGTGGGCAGGCCATCCACCTGGCTGAGCCCCAGCGCCTCGAAGATAGGCACGCATTCTGGATCAGTGGCACCCGACATGCAGCCGCCCGCACCACCGCCGTCGAACTCCATGTCTGCATTCTGGAACAGGGCACCCACATCAAGTACAACCGTCTGTGCAGTGGTATCAAATGTGTCGAACATCAGGGAGAGTCTGTTGGGATTGGTGCACGCCGTTTCTGTACCAGCCAGGGTCGGATCACCTGCGCATCCAGTGGAGCCGATGTGTACGTTCCAACGGTTGCTGGTGGTTGCTCCGATCTTTTCGATGACGTTGGAATCCGGGTGGAACTCGATCTTTGAGAACTTGCGACCCGACTGCCAGGTCCACTGCATGGAAGTAACCTGCAACGGTGCCGGCGAAGTGACATCGGCAGCATTGACATGATTCAGCTTTGTCTCCAGGTCTGCGGCCTGAATCGGCACGCCAATGGTCATGGAGATACCGGTGTAGGTACCCGGGGCCACCTTGCCGCTGATTGCCGTGTGGTAGGCAGTAGTGCATGTGATCGCCGGCAGGGTGTCGGTATTATAACCGAAATCCATCAGTGCCAGATTCTCAGACTGGTTGGCGTTTTCGGTCATCAACAGCGGTACCGCGTTACCCGCAGCATCCCATAACAACACGTTGGAAACATAGAAACGCAGGTCCACCAGACTACCTGAGGTACTGCGGGCAACAGGTGTCGTCAACAGGGTGTCCGTAGCCGGGTCCCAAAGCTGGGTGTTGTCAAGGTTGATGGGGTCACCGCACCTTACAGAGCTCCCCGCATGTTTAACATCGAAATTTACAATCACATCCTGAGTGGCTGCAGCAGCACCGGCTTCATCGGCAACCGCAGCAAGCAGGGTATTAGCATCCTCGTTGCCGACCGGCAAGCTCGCGTCCGCAATTCCACCCTGGCTCTGCAACGCTTTTTTCGCCACTTTTGACAGCACGACCATCAGCTCCTTGTTGTCATCGCCTGTGAGATAGTCCTTGGTCATGTCGTGGTTGGCGGAGAAGGAGTTGGCGATCACCTTGGCGGCTTCATGTACAGTGACTTCACCGCTGGTAATGTAGTTGGCAAACAGATCAGCGGTGCTGAGACTACCCACGTCGGCCTTAATGGCGTCAGCCGATTCGTTGGCAGACAGGGCAGGATTGTCCAACAAGCCAGCCTGCACCAGTGTAGAGAGCGGGCTAACAAAGTCCGACCGGCCAGCTGGAGCCATTAGCACATAACCGCGACCCAAAGTGGCAGTGGGATCAGTTATAGTATCGTCGCTGTCCTGGGCAGACGCCGGCACGATGGCGACCACTGGAGCGTTGTCAGCGATGTCGGAGGGTACGTCGGGGATAGTGTATGTGCCGTCTGAGCCGGTCACGGCCGAAGTTGGTTCATCGGGATCGCAGTTGGCGTTCTGGTTGACGTCCAGACAAACCGTGACCCCCTTCAAATAACCATCAGCCACCACACCACTTACAGTCCTACTGCTCGTACCGCCATCGCCATCGCCATCGCCATCGCCATCGCCGCCGCCACCGCCGCAGGCGCTAAGCAAGGCAGCACAAAGCGACGTCACCAGAAAGGTGCCTCTCTTATTCATATCAGTTCCTCGGTATAAAAATCGTAATCATCGGGTTGGCATTATTGTTGTTGCCAATCCCTTTTCTCGCTCTCTATGTAGTCAATCCCGTAGGTAGATTACAGATCGACTCACTGGTGCGATTGTGTTTAATAAAAGCAATATTAATGCCGTCATAAAACTGCCGCATTTTCAGTAATTAAGCGTCGTTACAAACGCAAAGATTACGTCTTTTCACACACTTTTAAGCCAAATGCCCGATATAACAGCCTGTGGCGGTTAAGTAATTTTAGCCACAGTTATATGTGCACCCCAGTAAATATGAAGCATTGAATGAAGGCATTGAGCACCCCAGCTTTAAACATACTGAAGTCTACCGAACGAGGAGTCTTAAACACATGACCGCCCTATCGAATTACTACAAAACGGTAATGCTTATCGCCGCACTTTGTCCCAGAAACCAACACTTTTGCAGAATTCGCGCATAAGTCCTTATCCGGTCGAATGCCCCAACAGCTGTAAAATAGTCTCTGTTATAATTTTTGATACTTGCTAACCAGCTTTCAGGTTTCAACTTCAAACGTGTCATAATTGATACCCGAATAGGATTGAGATTCACATAACTCATACAGATCGGTACGGCACCCTCATCAAGCAAGGCCTGACTCTTGAAACAATCCTCAAAAAACCTGCCCTTACACTTATCCTCTTCATTTGCTTTATCAGTTAAGAACTGAGCAACCTCCTGCTCACGACATCTCTTTTGGATGTCGTTTGATATAAAAATAAATATATCGTTTGATCCAATGCAGATAGGCCTCTTCAGTGCGAATACTGTAATGCCTGACACGAATCTGATTAACTACCTCTTGTAGCACCTGAAATATTCGTCATTCCGGCCTCTATCTATTCAACCTAAAAAGATCAGTTGGACAGCGTGAAGGGTGCGCTTGTGGTGGTGCAGGGCAAGGGTCGCTCCTGCACATCCATGTGCCCGCGACACTTGTGCATCCCTGCACGGCGCGCA
>JARRQD010000211.1:0-12919 GCA_037382205.1 Candidatus Thiodiazotropha sp. | reverse complement strand
GGTTAATCCAGACTTGGGTTTCTTGATCTCTCCGGCTATTGCATTTGGATCAAACGTCTCCCCTTTCTCAGCGAGAATGCGGCTCAGAATCTCCTCTATTCCTTCATGACAGGCGGAGCATCCACCACCAGCCTTGGTATAGTTGGTCACCTCTTCTACCGTACGTAGGCCGTTTGCTCGAACAGTCTCCTCAATCATAACTTCATCAATGGCGAAACATTTACAGATCAATGCGCCCTCTTCGTGATCATCTTTCCACTCTTCACCACGGTAGTTGGCTACTGCAGCCTGAAGCGCTTCACGCCCCATCACCGAGCAATGCATCTTCTCTGGGGGCAAACCATCAAGATAATCGGCGATATCCTGGTTACTGACACTCAATGCATCATCGATTTTCATGCCTTTGATGATCTCGGTTAAAGCAGAGCTTGAGGCGATTGCGGAGCCGCAACCAAAGGTTTGAAAACCCGCATCAAGAATCACTTCACTCTCTGGATCGACTTTCAATGTCAACCTCAGGGCATCACCACATGAGAGAGAGCCGACATCACCAACTGCGTTGGCTTCATCTACGGCACCTGCATTTCTTGGGCTAAAGAAATGCTCCTGAACCTTTTCTGAATAGTCCCACATATCTTTACTCCTGGTTGATTAGGCGGAAAATGAGTTGCCGCAACCGCAGCTGTTGGTTGCATTGGGGTTATCAAATTTAAAGCCACTGCCTTCCATACTATCGAGGAAGTCAACGGTGACGCCATTCAGCATGGGCGCGCTGAGTGGATCGATAAAGATCTTTAACTCTTCAATCTCAAGAACAGCATCATCATCATTCGCACGCTCCTCCAGCGCCATACCATATTGAAGTCCTGAGCATCCACCGCCGGTTACAGAGATTCGCAATCCACCAACCGGGGTTTCAGAACCTTTGATGAAGCGGCTTATCGCCTTTTGAGCATTTTCGGTGAGTGTAAGCATGGTCGTTTTCTCCGTGGCAAGTCTCTTGCATCTCTACTTTCCAAGTTAACTGCAAGGCCTGTGCCACGCACATCTCGAACAGCTTACTTATTGTTTTTAAAGAGATTGTCGTTTTGATTCCTAAATTACATGTCTGATAAACGACAAACCACATAACCAACACAGGTAATAAAGCCTACAATGGATGACAAAATGACACTCGAACAACTGACGCCAGGCGACATGGTCTATGCGGCCAGCCATATCTATAACGATGGCGGGATACCTGATATTCCTCAGGATGCCTTATTAGCGGAACCCGGCACCAAAGGGGTGATTATTGAGACCGGCCACTTAGAAGAAGCACCAGCGCGTGTACTCTATCTGGTAAGGTTCGAAGATGCGGAGTTGAATCTTGGCCCACCAACAGGGTGTTGGCCTGAAGAGCTTTCGACTTCAGAAATAGAAAAGCGTTAAGGTTGTGAAGTTGAGACTCCAATTGTAGGCTAATTTACTGGAGTAGACCGTTTGTGGGAATTGAATTCCCTATTGCTGGCAATTTGTGGTGATTTGCCTCCATTCGCAGCTTGAGTTCAATCGCTTACCTTGACCATCGGCGCCAATTGATCTGATCTTGCCAACAGCCGGATTGAATGATCTGTCTGCCACGCAAACTGCCTCGGTAGAGGTAGATCCATGCCTTGCCCCATGGCGTTGGTATAAGTTCACGCGTGTAGGCGTTGGGAAATCCTTCAAGCCTGTCCAGATGGCTCATTGTCAGCCCATCGACTGCATAGACCTCACCTACGATTGAGGTCGTGCCATTTTTTACGACTCCGGGATATCCACCGAGATGGAACATCTTGAAAACAGACTGGGTCTGGTAATCTCCTAGATAGGTGGCACTACTGAGCAGATCGTGGTTTACCTGAGCTCTTTTCAGGGTGCCATAGACAAAGACTCTTGAGGTCGATTTCATTGCAGCCTAGTGATTGATCCGATACTACCTACTCATGCACAACTATTAAGCATGGCTTATTGCTACAGTTTTTTACACAACAATTGGTTTAGCAGGCCCTAGTGTGGTGTCCTATACTGTTTGACGATTTCTCAGCCACCAAGGATCAACTCATAGGCACTACGCAATAGCTCAAGCTCTACCGGTGGCAGTCCCCTGGCCTCAGTCAAATCAATGAATTGCGCATTTGACTTTTCTGCTTCCTCAAATGGTGGATCCATGGTAGTGATGCTGGCCAGCAAAATATCGATATCTTCACCGGGCACTTGAACGGTTTGCCTGTATTCACTTTCGAAAGCGAGTGTATCCTTCTCCAATCCTAACCGCTTTTCAGTTTCATTTAATATTGCTTTCGGATGAAATACAGTGTCTGGGCGAGTTCCAATCACGGCTGATAGGTTCGGTAAGGGGGCGAAGGCACAAACCGTGTTCTCTGAAAACTTAAGAAATCTGGTTCGCGCGCTTGTCGCTTGCTTGTGGTAGAGAATAACTCGATGATCCATAAAATTATCTGCGTTGTGATTATTTAGGAACGGCAAGCAGCCGAGGTTCTGCTTTGATTACAGCATCATTACCCCAAGCGTTGACGGCTTCAACGAACCAATCTGGCTTGCTCGGATGTGGCATCACGATATCGTGCTCAATGAAAAAGCTACCATCAGCATGAAAAAGGAGTGTTCCGAGTCTGTTACCATGCTCATTCATCCAGTCGCCAACCAGACTGTATTCACTGTTCGAAGGATCTCTTTCCAACCGATAGTTTGCCTCTGCTGGAGATTTCAAGTTGATCTCTGATTTTGAGAAACCAAGTTTTATAACCTCATCATAAAGACGCTTATGTACGTCATTGGCAAGTGTTTCTATTTTGAAAAATCGTACTGCAACGGATTCATCCACTATTTTGCTCCTTAACAACAGCATCAAACAGATCGCGAATCACATTAGCCCCAACCTGATCATCTGGATCGATCGTGCTCAGTGCAAGCAGAATCGATTCCGCTTCATTTGGCTTGCCTTGACGCAGGCGGATAAATGCAAGCGCCTTTAAGCTGTAAAGAAAAAATCTACCCACACCTCGGGGATCTTGCCAGTCAGCAGAATTTTCATTCAACTGACACCAATCCCGATTGAATTTTCCTTGTTCTGCCGCCAGGCGCAAAACCTTCATTACAAGATCTTCTGCAACATCGGTTTCACCTTGATAGAAGTGAAACTTATAACGTGCAATCAATACTTCGATCTGCTCTGGTGCAATTTGTTCCGCCTGCATCAGAGCTTCTGAGGATGCCTCACGAGAGGAGATCAGAGACGCCGCTCTCTGTAATTTCGCATTCGCTTGCGGCTCAATATTGAAGCCAAAATGGACTTCATCGCCGACCATCTGGACGACATTAGAGGGGCGCTCTGATCTGCTGGAACCCGGCATCAATCCCAAAAATCCTTGGCTACTTTCAACCGTTCAACGGGTTGATCATTCAACAGATGCTCATCGTAGATGGTTCCAACATCCTGTTTTGAAACGCCACCATACATTACCCCTTCGGGATAGACCAGTACTGAAGGCCCTTCACTGCAGGGGCCAAGACAGCTGGTTGTCGTAACCTGTATCTGTTCAAATAATTGACGCTGCTCAAGCTGCTTATAGAACTCCTCTGCCACTTCGGCACAGTTTTTCTGCCCACAAGATGGCCTGGGATGCCCCATAGGTCGATTCTGAATACAGATAAAGACATGTTTCTTCGGTTTAGGCATGTTTGCTTCTCCTTAAAAAGTAACTCTGCCTACGCAGCAGCAGTTTGTGGTTCATGGGTAAAGCACTTTTTAGGACAGATGCGGGCACAGGCGCCACAGCCGATACAGTCCATGCTGTTTTTCAGACTCATGACCATTGCGGTATCATCTGAGAAACCATCATCATCGTCACCGTAATCGTCATCATCATAGTCATCGTCGTCGAGAAGTCCTTCAACATCCTCTCGTTCAACCAGATCGAAGACATCTCGGGGACAGACCTTGAAGCATCGACCACAGCCAATACAGTTCTGCTGATTGATTTCCATTACAAATGCGGGCGTGTACTCTTCACCACCGCGGGTTAAACCGGTAATTACTGACATTGGTCTATCCTCAATTCATTTCTGCAGCTGCAGCTTTGTAAGCGGCTTCAGCCTCAGCCCAGGCCTGGCACGCGTCATATGTAGCTTGAGCCATTGCGGGTATCTCCTCATAGGCTGCAGGTAGACGGTCTTCTACCAGGTCGTGAAGTTCACCAGCTCTCTCTGTAGCAATACGCTTAGCACGCTTGGAAGCTTTATGTATCGCTTTCAACTCTTCTTCGGTCATGATCGATTCCTCACATCCCCGCGACTTTAGGATTTTGCCCGATAATCTCCAGTGCCACTGACAGCAGCTTGTCCGCTTCGTCTTTCATTTTCGACAGTGATGCAAAACCAAAGCGATGTACATCACGTAGTGTTTTGTCCATAACCACCAGTTTGCCTACTGTAATCAGAGAACGTCCAAAACCTTCATGGGTGAGGTTGAGCATGGGTACTGCCATCAGACCACACTCTTTTTCGATAAGCGCTGAGATCGCATTGTAAAAAGCCTTTACCCTTGACAAGGTAATCTCATCTGGATCACCTATTACAGGAATCTCCCGCTTCTTC
Source organism: Candidatus Thiodiazotropha sp. (assembly GCA_037382205.1). Lineage (GTDB taxonomy): Bacteria > Pseudomonadota > Gammaproteobacteria > Chromatiales > Chromatiaceae > Thiodiazotropha. Next base: position 8,278 of record JARRQD010000211.1, on the reverse strand, counting down.
TCCTTGGTTAACACAAATGGTTCCAGAATTTTGGCTGTCGACCAATCGTCGTAGGTACCATAGGTATCGATGGCACGCATTTGTCGAACCATCTCCTTGGCGAAGTCGGTCTCTAGAACAGGATCGTCTTCGCTGATCAGCATGACTGCTTCATTCATTAAATTAACTCCTCATTGGTTTCGGAAATACGACATGCTTGTAACTATTCTTCACAACTTTAAGTAGCTGCGGTCCATTACCTGGCGTTGAAATGTCCCTTTTTGTGTACCAGCGAACCAGCAACAGCCCTATCACCAAACCGGTCAGCGCCAAAAGGCTCTGCATAGCGTCGTTGATTCCTAATGCACTGCCGATCAGGGTTATGCCCAGCATGAAAATAAGTGGTGTCAGATAGGCCAGCACTGATGCCTTTGCGATCAAACTTCCGGGAACCCCGATGACGATCTGGTCACCAGCTTTGGCTTGCAAGGGGTTTTTAATTAACAGCCTGTTCTTCTGCACACCAAATAACTTTGCCACCACTGACGTGGTACAGTTTGAACTGGTGCACTGGGAGCAACCGCTTCTCGATGCTGTCTCAACCCAAATACAGTCACCCTCGACGCCAACAACCCAGGCCGGCTCTTCAAGCATATCCTGGTCGCTCATGGCTACTCCTCCCAGCCTTCCTGTTCCATTTCATCGAATCGGGAAGGATCGGCCGGCATGGTGTTTTTGATCGCTCTGGCCAACCAGCTACCAGGGCCATCTCTGAGCTCCTGCTGCAGTGACTCGAGTAGTGAAGTTATCGAGGCACCGGGTGAAATTTTTACCGGTTGAATACCTTTCATCTTCAGTTGGTTGATCGCTGAGGCGCCTACCGCCTGACTGTAGACAGCGATATCGAGCTTGCCAAACTCAACAGCTTCGACAAAACAGACCTTGTCTTGATCCAAGGCATAGATGGCAAAGCTCTGAGCCGCACCGAAATGTTGATCCACCCTTTTCATATCACTGGTGGCAAAGGCAACTTTCAGGGCAGTTTCCATCCATTTATCCTCAGTGGTGCAGCCCACGAGTTGTAGCCGTCGAGTTATGCTCATCTGTCACCTCCCGAAAGTCTGTCTTTTGTGTATAGATGGAACGGTAGGGAGAGATCTCACCTTTTTCCAAAGTGAGCATGAGGTTGGCCAGATCAAATAGGGTCTGACGACTGCCCCGATAACCGATCCAGGTTTTTTGATAACCACCTAATAAGTCATATTGGGGAAAGCCTGCCCGTAACAAAGGTATCCCCAGACGCTCAGCGCTTTCACTGCCGTGAGAATTGGTAATGAGTATTTCTGCTCCACCCGCTTTGGCCATTTTTTCAAGATCTTCCAGGTCTCCGATCTTGACCTTTTCAGAGGCGACCTGTTGCAGCGATGGAGCGTTTATTGGTGACACGGCCGCTACTGTTTCCGCGCCCACGTCAGCCAGCATTTGACTCAACGCAAGTAGATGATCTGGGTCTGCGGCTAAAGCAAAGCGAGCCATACCCAACATAAAATGGCTATCTAGCATGGCGTCCTGCAGTTGAGCCCGCTGACGTTCTAGTTTAGCAGGGACCGGCTCTTCAGAGATTCGGTGCAGGCTGTCAACCAAAGCATCCATCGCTTGTAGCCCCATCAGGTGGTCGAACCGATAGTCTGGCACCCCGGTCAATTGCTGCAGCGTATCCGCTGCTTTATTCAGGGATTTTCCAATTACCAGTGTTGCTTTTGCATCACCAAGGGTCACCATTTCTGAGATTTCTGTACCACCAATGGTTAATGGGGAAAAATCATCCTCACCCAAGTGTCCATCCAGGGAATCGGAAAGATCAGGGATCCTCCCGGTGTAAGAGAAGCGCCAACCAGTACGTTGACTTGCCGATGGCGTCTACCAGGCGAGGTATTGGCTTTTTCTGCAGCAGGGACAGTGGCCTTGATAATCGCTTCCACCGCTTTGGTAAATCCACTCTCAAGACAACCGGTGTAATCCGGTGTGCTAACCGGAACGACTGGAATGGCATCGAATTGAGGATATTTGTCGCGAAACATGTTCACTGCCATCCTTACATCACTGCCCTGCGTCTCGGATAGCCCAGTGGTGGGTACACCAAGTAGCAGTGGCTGGTTCTTTTCCGCGATTGTCTTTAATCCTTCAACCACACTCTCTTCCGAACCCATAACTGTTGTCACCTGGTCCATGGCAGTGGTTTGCAGGGGGATAGGCTCACGAAAATGTCTTACAAAGAAGACCTTACCGAAAGCTGTGCAGCCTTGAGAACCGTGTAACATGGGTATGGCGTGGCGAAAACCGAGGAATGCCAGCGCAGCACCAATGGTCTGACTGGCCTTTAGGGGACTGACAGAGAGTGCTTTATTACGTTTGAGAATCTCAGTCATCACATCGCCTCCTGATCTAAAGAGGATTGATTAGCAGAGGCGCCTACTATCCAGGGGGCCGGGGTGCGTACCTGCGACCAGACGGGGCTTTCGATGGTGAGTACCAATTGACGAGCTAACTCCACCATGCCTTGATAACCGGCATAACCAAACTCACGTTCCTGGTTAATATCCAGAAACGGGATGCGTGCCTTAAGCGCGGTGTACATGTTTCGTCCGCCGGCAATCAGCACATCCACTTGCTTGTCATGAACGATATTGATCAGAGCTCTAGGATTGCCCTCTTCCAACATGACCGCATCCTGCCCCATCAACTCTTTGATTCGAGCCTTATCCTCTTCGGTGGATTTTTTGGTGCCTGTCGCCACCACTTCCATGCCCAGATCCTGTAGTGCTGCAATCACCGACCAGGACTTCACGCCACCGGTATAGAGCAATACCTTACGACCACGCAATTTTTCACGCCAGGGTTCGAGCAATTGATCGATTCTGGCTTCTTCACGGTTGATCAGTGCTTCGGTTCTTTGGCTCAATTGCTTATCATCAATCACCCGGGCAAAATCTCGTAATGCCTGAGATACATCTCTGACGCCGTAAAAGCTCCCTTCAAACCACGGTGTACCAAAGGCCTCTTGCAGCTTGCGTGCCACATTGATCATTGCCTTGGAGCAGACCATCATATTGACTGAGGCGCGGTGCATCGTTTGAACTTCTCGATATCTTGCATCGCCTGACAGGGTACAGAGAACACGTAATCCCAATTCATCGAGCAGGGGCAATACATGCCAGAGTTCACCGGCAATGTTGTATTCACCGATCAATGAAATATCATAAACCTTGATGCCATCCCGAGCCGCCTCTTCAGGCAGCGGGTCTGGTTCCCTGGTACCACACACATATTTGACCATGGATTCGCCGGCTATGCGGTTTCCCAGGTTCTTAGTGCCATAGAAACCAGCCGCATCAACCGGAACGACAGGTGTACCCCAGCGCTCCTCAGCAGCCTTGCAAACCGCTGCAACATCATCCCCAACCAAAGCCGGTACACAGGTGTTGTAGACAAATACAGCAGCCGGCGTGTAGTTCTCCACAGCCTGTTTGATGGCATGAAAGAGACGTTTTTCACCGCGCCCCATAATCACATCCTGCTCAGTCAGATCAGTGGTCATGCCGATACGGAACAGTCGGGAACCACTTGATCGGGTACCCCGGTTATCCCATGAACTCCCAGCACAGGCGATAGAGCCATGAACAATATGGGCCACATCGGCGACAGGCAGCAGCGCTATTTGCGCACCATCGAATGCGCATCCGCCAGCGGTGGCACCAGGTTTGGGTTTCGCACAGCCGGATTTGGATTTTTTGTTGTGCGCACAGGCTGGTTCGTCGAGCAGCGCGGCAATATCTTTCTGTTTCATCAGCTCGCTAGGACTCCTTATTGTATCGATAAATCCTTATATGCAAGCCATATGCCATTATCTATCTTGTTGTTTTTTGGACATTTTCGATCCTGATGCTTTGTAATAAACCCGACAATTTGTATTTTTTGTAGGTAGACGCCTTTTTGGTATTGAATAATTTGAGGTGGTTTGTAACCACAGGTAGAGAGTGAGAGATAAGCTTGATATCCGCTATCTGTAGGGAGTGCTATGGCCCTTGACAAATTTTAGGTCTGTGGCCACTAAGTGAAACAGGAAAAAGCAATGCACAGCTAGCGGAATGTAGATGATAGTGATGTGTAGCTATCAGGATCAGATCCGGGTCACGGTCTAGTTGATTACCATCGATAACAACTTCCCAGGCACCTTCAGGTAGTTGAAAATCGACACCACTGTGGCTTCCGTTCAACAATATGATGATCGAGTTCGGTTCGCTGCGCCAGAAATTGAATCTGTGAGGTGATCTGAGCACGTAGCCAATTGCATTGACATTATCCTGATGCGGATAGCCGGTGGGATGGATCCAGTCGATATTCCAGTCATTGCTCTTATGGTCATTGACTTTCAAATGTCCGGTATAATTGAAGTGACTCAACTTTTTCCTGATCGCGATTAACCGAGTAACCGCTAAAATCAGATCCTGATGCTGTTCTACACTGTTCCAATCCAGTTGATTCAAGTCAGGACGATTGTAACTATTATCATGCCCCTGTTTGGAATAGAGTATTTCACTCCCCTCACCCAACATTGGGATGCCTTGCGATGTGAGCACAAGGAAGATACCTAGAAATACTCTTTGTTTGTCATGGCCGACCAAGTCTGCCAAAGTCATACCATCATGGCAGGAAAGATAGTTAATACTCTGCTGAGGTCGTATGCTCCAGCCTCCATCTTCAATATGACTACCTACAATCCCTCGCATCAGTAGGTCCCGATTATGGTAATCACCTTCACCTTTTATAAAGGTACGACCCGATTCGCGAAAATCGTCATTCCAGATTGACCAACGAGTTTTGGCAAAAAGTCGACTCATCTCGGACTTGTCCCAGCGGCTTCCAGATAGAGCCCAAGGCTCGGCAATCAGATAGATTCTGTTAGGTAATCTTCTATCGATTTCAAGCATGGTTTCAGTATCATGTAATGCACCCAGGTCGAAACGAAAGCCATCAAAACGGTATTGGTTAACCAGATGGAGCAATGAGTCAATGATCATTTTTCTGATATGGGGGTGTTCAGTTTGTACTGTATCTCCACATCCGGACCCTTGGCAGTACGCTCCATTGTCGAGTTTTCTATAGACAACATTCTTACCCCAAGCCTTAACCCAGAGTTCAGCGCCATGATTGAATACCACATCAAGAATGACAGGGATATTGCGGCCATGCAGGGCGTCAACCAACTGCATGACCTCTTCGTTGACATGGTCCTCTTCTACAGCGAAATCATTCCTCATGGCATGAAAGTTAACTGAATAGTAACCCCAATCTCCACCCAGCTTTTTATCACTGAAATGCAAAGGTAGAAATTCTACTGCGACATTTAATTTTTCAAGGTGGTTTAATAGCTGCTCTGATGTAACACCGAGATAGCTACCTCTGTGATCTTCCACTGGCAAACTCATGCTATTGTGGCGGGTCAGTGCTGGCAGATGTGTTTCGTAGATGATCAGTTTGTTGAATGGTGATTTTTGGAAATGCTTGTGTTGAAATTTGTAGTTTATATCACAAAAGTAGGATTTGTATTGCCCCTTCACAACGCCTAATCGTCTTGCCGTAGGATCGACTACTCTTTTTGTGTGACCGTCTTCAATAATCTGGAAGTGGTAGCTTAGGTTATTGTATTCAGGTAACAGTAATGAAGCGTTGATGCTCCAATATCCATGAGTATCCTGTTTCATTGACAAACTTTGATCTAATCCTTCAACCACAAGATAAACACATTCAGCGTTTGGGCTATAAAATGAGAATGTTTTTTTATGCCACAGTAACCAGCTCATTATTTCTACCATACTAAAACTTGTTTTAATTATTTTCAGATCAAACTGCGCTCTTTATTTATATAATAAAAAAACATATGTATCTCCAGACTACACTGTCCTAACAGAGATGATGATTTTTAATTACAACACAATTTTATAAAGAATCCTATGTGCCAGAAAAAATGATTTCTGAACAAAGACAGATCACACGTCTTCAGAAGCAACTCTCATTAGGTATTCAATCACTGCTGTCCCACTTATTTTGCACGGTAAGCCTCGTTGTTCTTGACTTGCCTGGCTTTTCTCGTACTTACCAGGACTATGGACATGAGAATCGGCTTACGAGGGTCCCTTCTCCGCCAGGAGGGTGTCGCAAAAGCCGTAGGATGAGATCTTGCCCAACAATTTATAGCCAAAACCTTCTAAAACTTGCACGCTTTTGTGCTAAAAATCCATATGCGAAGATTTTTGCGGTATGCTGTTTCAAAAACCTTCTGAGGGATAGGGCGCTAAGTGGAACAACAGTAATATTCAATGATTAATTTTTGTTGGTACTTTATTTCTCTAATCGAGTCGAAATCAGCAAATATCTTACACCAAGAAATAAACAATGTTTTGGTATTTTATGATAAAAAACAGACATTTTTCTACACTTATGCTAATTGTTCTGAATTTAGTAAAACGCTCGCAATATAGACGTTGAAGAATGACGTTTCGGGGGTCACAATGTGCTCGGAATGATTATATATCTTGTATGGAAGCCATTATCAAGCCTATGACTATGATATATCATGCAATAGTCCTAAACCTTCATCAGCCAGCAGGTAATCTTAGGCAGCTGCTAAAAGATACTCCATGGGAAACTCATGAAATTCTCTATGCGTTGGATCGAATTCCCCGCTCTCTCTGGGCGTATGAAGACCTAGCAAAGATACATCTGTCACTTTCAGGAACATTGCTTGAGACACTGTCAGATCCAGAGTTCCAACAACATGTTTATGGAATCGTCGATTGTGGGTCACTATTGTGGTATTACCAAAACACATCAATTTTCAAACTTCTCGGTACCGCCTACTACCATCCTGTACTTCCTCTCATACCTGAGCCAGATCGCACACATCATCTTGAACGTTGGCTTGGAATCGCCTCTCATCTTTTTAATCGAGATAACTTCCGTGGCTTCTGGCCACCAGAGATGGCTTTCAGCATGGAACTGATACCGCTGCTAAAACGTCATGGATATCGCTATGTCATCGTAGACAGCGAACATGTCGAACCAATCTCAACCATGTCCTGGTCTGAATTACATTATCAGCCTCATGTTGCAAGATATGGCGGTGAAGATATTGTTATCATTGTTCGTGACCGGGAACTTTCGAATGCTCAGGAATCTGGTATGGACAATGACTGGTTTGATGCCGAAGTCAGACAAAGAACTAAGTGGTGCGATTTCTCACCATTGGTTACAACAGCCACAGATGGTGAGAACGGGGGTTGGTTCAGAAATACCCATGATAGCGCTAACTTCTGGGGCTTCTATAAGAATCTCTTGAAACGATTCAGATCTGCTTCTAGCCCTATTAAACCATGCTTTATTGACGACTATCTAGAGCAATTTGGCGCTTTTGGTGAGGTATATGTTCATAGCGGAGCATGGAATACGGGCTGGCATCATGGGCATGATTTTACCCAGTGGACAGGATCACTAGAGCAACAGAGTGTTTTAAACAGAATACATCTAACGAGTCAAGAGCTTGAGCTTACTGTACAACTGATCAATGCCCGAAACGACCTGGTAGCTGACTTACTACAGCATATTGAGCGGGCTAGATGGCAGTTGTTGCGTGCTGAAACCAGTTGTAATATTTTTTGGGGCGAAGCCTGGGTGCCACGCGCTCATGCCGACTTGGAGCGGTGTTGGTGTGAAATTAATCACGTCAAACAGCAACTCGGGTCTTCAATTAATCAAGCTTACGATAATCATATAACCCAAACTGTTTATTAAATAGAAGATCCTCTGATTTGTTACTACTGAATCTTGCCATTCAACGGTTGGTTCCAGATAGATTAAGCAATCAGATTCTGCCTTTTGACGCATTAGAATTGATCAAAGGTTTCTAATAATTGAGTGTTCATTATGTATGTTGTCATGATTGCTTCAGAATGCGCTCCCGTTGCTAAAGTCGGTGGATTGGGTGATGTTGTTTACGGTCTCAGTAGAGAGTTGGAAATCCGTGGTAATTCTGTCGAAATCATCTTGCCGAAATATGATTGTATGAGATATGATCACATCTATGGTTTGCAAATCACTCATGAAAACCTTTGGGTTCCATGGTTTAACTACCATATACGCTGTACTGTTTGGTTTGGTTTTGTGCATGGACGTAAATGTTATTTCATAGAACCCCACTCAGATGACCATTTCTTTGAGCGTAGCAGTTACTATGGATTCG
>JARRQD010000210.1:0-7847 GCA_037382205.1 Candidatus Thiodiazotropha sp. | reverse complement strand
TATCTTGGGTGATTCTGGGATTGATTGCCGGTGCCCTGGCCAAGTGGATCATGCCGGGCAAGGATGGCGGCGGTATTTTTATCACCATGCTGCTGGGTATCGCCGGTGCTCTGGTGGGTGGCTATATCGGCGAGTTTTTCGGAATTGGAAATTCAGGGGGGTTGAGTCTCAGTAACATCCTTACTGCGACAGCCGGAGCTTTTCTGATCCTGTTTGTCTATCGGCTGGTGAAGCAGTCGGGCGGTAAGTCGTCTGGGGATATGGCTGGTAAAGAGTGAGCTAAAGCCCCTACTCCTCATCCAGATCATTGACCATCTTGCGCAGATCCTCGATCGCCTGGCTGACATCGACTTGCTGTTTGGGGGGCTCCAGGATACTCCGTCTCTTTTTAGCCAGAGACATGCTGAAGTCGGCGGGCGCCAGCTTGGCATCACTCTCTCGCCAACGCAGCGCAACCACCGTGACGTTGTCACTCTCTGGTTTGCTTTTGGTTTCCGCGTGTTTGGCCAGGTCGCTGATGCTATTCAGGAGCGGCCCGCCATTTTTGTAGAAGCTGTCCACCATGGGTCGTTCTGGCAGAGGCCCCCAGAAACCATCGCTACAGAGTAGCACTACATCACCCTGTTTGAGGTCGTGAGGGCCACTGAGTTCAGCAACCGGTCGATTGCTGTTACCACCCAGGCAGCGGGTCACATAGTTGCGAAATTTATGGGTATGCACCTGGGCCGCAGAGATCAGCCCTTGCTGTCTGAGGTGTTCCACGTAGGAGTGGTCATCAGTGCGCAGATGGATCACGCCATCGCGCATGATATAGAGTCGGCTATCGCCAATGTGTGCCCAGTAGGCTGTGTCTTCCTGAACCAGGCAGAGCACTCCGGTGGTGCGAGGTTCGATGGGTGGCTGCTGTTGATCGCCAAAGGCGGTGATCTGCTGGTGGCTCATCTCCATCAAACCGGAGAGGAAAAAGCGTGGATTTGAAATTGGTTTACGGCTGGTGAGGAAGGCCTTACGGGCATTGTCCATCAGGATCTGAGCGGCCATCTCTCCTTTGGGGTGGCCTCCCATACCGTCTGCCAGGGCCAGTAAGATGGCGTCTGGCGCCTCCATGACAAGACAGCGATCCTGATTCATGGAGCGATTGCCGATCAGGCTACATTGGGCTGTTTCGTATTTCACGAGATCGCCCTCTTCTCATCGAGCAGCTCGGAGAGTGAGCTTTCGGAGTCACTGAGATTATTGCTCTGCAGGGCATCCAGCAACTCCCGGGCATTCTGCGGACGCTTCTCGTAGCCGATCTCCATTGCCCAGTCGATCGCTTCGAGCATGGCGGCCGGATAACGTCTGCGATAGATCCGCGCTGCGGGTTTCAGCTTCTCTTTAGCATGTCGCTCAATGGCCGAGGGCGGCGCCTTGCCGTCGAGACAGGCGCGCATGCTGGCGCCAATGGCATAGACATCGCTCCACGGCCCTACATTGCCAGATTGGTAATACTGCTCAACAGGCGAGAAACCGGTGGTTACTACACGGCCTGTTCTCGTGCCCTCGTTGCGTACCTCATGGACAGCGCCGAAGTCGAGCAGCAGTGGATTGCCTCCGGTACGCAGATGGATGTTGCTCGGTTTGATGTCAAGATGCAGGAGATTCCGTGAGTGGATCAGGCTCAGTGCATCCAGGATCGGCGGAAAGACCGTCATGATGAAGCGAGTACTGAGACTGCCACTACGCTTTTTGATATAGCTGGCGAGGTTTTTGCCCCGCTCGTGATCCATTACCAGATAGCCGGTGTTGTTGGCCAGGAAAAACCCCCTCACCTGGACGATATTGGGATGGCGCAGTGAAGCCAGGACTTTTGCTTCTTGGTAGAACAGGCGCAGACTTCGGTTGAAATTGTCGACCTGTTTCTCTTCCAGAGGCATGACCTTGCCGTTGCTGGCTCGGCGGGCGAGCTTTTTGGGCAGGAACTCCTTGATGATCACCTCATCCTGGGTATCTTCATCCTCAGCAAGATAGATCAGACTGAATCCGCCGCTAGCGACCACTTTCATGATCACGTAGCAGTCAATTTCAGTGCCTTCTGGCATGCTGTCTCGAAGCTTATCCATTTAGGTTCCGTACTGGTTTATCTTGGCTGGTTTGCTGTCCATCATCCCACTGATTATAAGGCCTTTTAATAGAATTACTCCTATTCTCATCGGATTTGTGCTCTTGCTGGCGGTGAAAAAGTGATTTTCATCATAAAAAGCTTAAGTGGGGAAGCGGCATCACTCAGCGATAGCGTCCAGTCCAGATAGCGGCCTATCTGGTGAAATCTGAAATATTTGGTCATTGATCGACTATTTTTTAACCCAAATCGCGCAGTATCGCTTATGATAAGTATTTTACTAATGAACGACAGGGTGCCGCTTAAAATCGTTGGATCAGCTGAAATTGCTCCGCGAGACCCCAGGCCAGGCCGCCACTCGATTCAACCAGAAAGATCAGGCAGACCGAATATGATCAGCAGCATGACCGCCTTCGCTCGTGAGGAGTATCGAGGTGAACTGGGTAATCTGAGTTGGGAGATCCGCTCGGTAAATCATAGATACTTAGAGGCATTTTTGCGCTTGCCTGAGGAGCTCAGAGCGCTGGAGCCAAGCATTCGGGAGCGCCTCAATAGCCGTCTGGGGCGTGGCAAGCTCGATGTCAGTCTCAAGTACAACTCGGCCACAGGGGGAGATGCCTCGATGTGTGTCAATCAACGACTGGTCAAGCAGCTGATCGATGCGGAACGACAACTGGCTGATCTGCTGGCGTTGGATCCAAGTATGCGTTCAGGAGATCTGTTGCGCTGGCCTGGTGTACTGGAGGAAGAGGAGCGGGACTACACGCCGGTCAAGGCTCAAGCCATGCAGTTGCTGGAGACGGCTCTCGACAGTCTGATCGATAACAGATTGAGGGAAGGGCAGCGATTGGGAGTGATCATTCGCCAGCGCTGCGATGCCCTGGAGGCGGAAGTGGGTCGGGTTCGAGGTTTGATGCCCGATGTGTTGGAATCGGTGCGGAGTCGCATCAAAGACCGGCTCAATGAGGTTCTGGATGAGCTAGATGAGACCCGTGTGGAGCAGGAAATGGTGCTGCTGGCTCAGCGGCTCGATGTGGACGAAGAGCTGGATCGTCTGGAGACCCATATCGAAGAGGTGAGGCGGGTGCTGGGTTCGGATGAGCCGATTGGTCGGCGGCTCGACTTTCTGATGCAAGAGCTCAACCGGGAGGCCAACACCCTTACCTCCAAGTCGAACAATGTTGAGGTGACTCGCTCGGCCGTGGAGATGAAAGTACTGATCGAACAGATGCGTGAGCAGGTGCAGAATCTGGAGTAGTTCTTTTTGATCCAGCCATCGATACTTTTGGCGCTACAGGCTTAGTGATTTGTTTGAAAAATCCTGGTGAGTCAGAAGCCAGCCTTGTTCCAAGGCAGCGAAACCGACAACGGCGGCTTCGCCATTTCATTGTGTCGATGCCCAGCGTGCGTCGATCCCGAGGGAAGTCGGAACCTGATAATTCTGTGTTGCGTTACAGGGATCATCACCAGCGTTGACTGCTTGCAGTAACTTAACTTGTTCCTCATTGACTGGCGTACCTGTCGTAGTGGTAGTTGCTTCAGAAGATTATGAAGATACAACTGAATAGAGTTATCTATCAGTTAATAGTAGAAAGCAGAAGCTTTTCGGTCTCTTGGTTACAGATTGTAGGGTTAAAGTGAAGATGGATTTCCATCTTTTCTGGGCGTGGGGAGCTGAAAATCATATAATATCCTCATCCCTTGGTGTTCACGAAGCACTCGAAGGTTGTATCTATTATGACTGTTGCGGGCCGTGAATGTTGATTCCACAGCCCGCTTAGCAAGTTCTCTGCATAGGAAGTTACACATGAAATGGATTTTCAACTGGCTGGCAAGCCTGTTTTTCTCATCTAAGTTACTGATATCACGAATTAGTACCATCAGGAAGTTCGATTTACTATCAATCCGGTTGCATAAATCCGCTGCGTTGAGGAAAACACTGTTGATCGGCGTTATCCTCTGGATGCCGCTTACCAGTAGTGCTGATGACCGAACTGCAGCCTGGGGTCGACAGCTTGATCCAGTGAAAAATGAGGTGACCTTCCGCCCCAATCAGTCAGATCCCGAGGTTGATATTCTTGTGAAATACTATCCTGCCAAGCCATTGGGGGGTAAAGGGGCTGATGACTGGCTACGTGATCGCTTGTTCAATAGCAAAGCGCCCAGAGGAATATGGAAAGGCGCAGGTAAGGTTGTTCGGGACAATGCCATTCTCAGCCATGGGCAGCGCAGTTTTACTAAGCCAGATGGTACAACGGGTGTGATTATTGCGACTGCGGTGAGCTTAGATCAACAGTCTGTTCGACTCTCAATCTTGGTTTTTAGTCAAAACGAAAAAAATTTAGCCTATCTGGAAAAAGCCCAAGCTCTACTTGTGGATTTCGTCGATGATGAAAAACAGCGGCTCAGATCGCCAGGGGGAAAGCTGAATATAGAGTCGTCTGATACGGGAAAAAAGAGTAGTCCGCCAACACAGAAAAAAACCAAACAGTATGAATACAGCACGCCGCCGGGTGAGGGACTTACAGCTGACCAGATTGAGGCATTTGTCTATACCTTTGATTTTCACTATGCCTATGGTGGTATGCGGATGGATGAATATGCGTTCCTACTGACAAAAGATGGGAGAGTCATGAAAGAGGTTCCCGTTGCGCCAGAAATTTTGGATGTAGAAAAATCCCGTCTCAATGATCCAGATCGCTGGGGCTGGTGGCAGTACGACGGAGAAGATTATCGTTTTGCCTGGTCAGATAACAGACAAAAATACAGCCTGCCCAGAGGGCGGCAAATGATTGGTAAACCAATTCCACCAGGCACCCGTCTTGAGGGTATATGGTCGGACTCATCCTCTTATTCCAGTCTGGGTTATTCCAGCAGTTCATTCTGGGGCGTTACACTTGATAAACAGGGTCGTTTTAGAAAGTACAGGAACAGTATGATGCAGGCGGGGGGTATGAGTGGTGGCGGTGGCCCGTTGGTCACCTCGACTTCAAACAATGAAGGGTCGGCGCTATCAGTGATCGGTAATAGTGTAGGTGGGGGGAGTAGCAGGAAGAATAGTTCACCAGAAGCAAAGCGTTCAGGTAGCTACTATTTTGATGGTTACAACCTTACCTTGTCATTTGATAGTGGTTTGGTCAAGCGTGTAGCTACCTTTACTACCGGTGAAAACTACCATTCGATCTGGTTTGATGGTGGTGACCTGAGTCGAAAAAAAGATGATTGACTCTAAGCGCGTACTCGCTTTTTGCAGGCACTGTTCGGTCTGAGAAGTGTCTGTGGCCTGTATGTATTAAAAAGTATTTGATTTGCGACTTATAGAGTTTACTGTTGAATTTTTGCAACGATAGGGTTAAGTGTCGTTGAGTAGGTAGTATTGTCATATTTACACAGCTTGTTTGCTATGAAGTACTTTGATAATTTCCCCACTAAGTGGAATATCACATGGTTTGTATTTCGCGTTTGCTCTGATTTGTTAATGAAACGGTAAATACCTGGCCGGTTTCTGCCTGAATATACCAATCCTCTGGAAGTTGTTTGTCCAAATCGAGTGCTTCAATTAGAGGAACAAACCCAGGATCCACTTCTGTCACATAGACCTGCCCATTAGGCGTATCAAAAATAATTGAAAGCTCGTCGAGTAGTGCAGGCTTAGCCCGGCTGATGGTGGCCTTGCTGAGAGTGTGCCACTGATACTCAATCGTTGGACAGGCGTAGTGGTCAATCAGTGAGTGTCTGTCTGTATATATTTTTACCCGTGGCATAGTTAAGATTGTTATCGAATGATTATTTGTGATGCGCTGTTACTAACTGGCGTTAACCTGTGCTGTGGCAATGATTGCCGCTATGACGAGTCGATTTTGCATACAATACTAGCACTGACAATGGTTGTTGAAATCATCAAATACTCACTTTTGTAATAGATCGGCTAGTCGGTTTATGGAATCCTAGAAGCAAACTGGGTAGGTAGGTATAAGAGATTTCCCTAGCTAGGGTTTCTACTAATAGTAAGAAGAAATTAAATGAATCCGGTTTAGATCAAGTATGGATCTCTCCCCAATTCTGCAAATTATCAAGGATGATTCATGTGGGATCTTGTTCTTTGGTGGTGAACAGCTCTGTTCGCATTTTTACAAAATTCTTCTTCACACCGCAGATTTAAACTCTGTACATCATCTAATTTATGTCGGTGTTTCAGTGATGTTATATAGAGCAAAATAGTATCAAATGGCGATCGGAATGTTGTTACTGCCGGTTTGCCAGACTCTGTTGGCAGAGTCGAGACAGTAGTACAATTAAACTGTTAACAGTAACATTTCGATTGTAGGGTCTTGCCTTTGATTCAATATCACCTATTGCCTCGATTTATTTCCTGGCTAGCCTGGTAATCCNGGAGAGAATATCGACTTTCGAGTCTCCCTTCTCTCGCATGACCAGGTTAAGAAGCTTGCTGGTTTACAACTGAGTGGGTTAAAGGGGTTGCCAGGCTGATTCCGTGTTTTTCAGCTGTCAGCCAGATAACCTCACGGAAATATTGCCGAGCCCTAATCAGGTTGCGTACATCTTTGGTGTAGTAGTAGATCACCCACTCAATCGCATGGTCGGCCGTGTCGTTGACCCTTACTTCAAGCTCATACTGCTTTTCAATGTCGATATCGGTGCTCTGCTTAATCCGATCGTAGGCCTCGCTAAACATCTCCCTCACTTTACCGGCCTGTACATCATAGCCGATCTTGAAGCTCATTTTTTCACGCAACCCCTTTGCCGATGCAAACTTAGACAGATTATGGATGGTATAGTCTCTGAATTTGGCGTTTTTAAGCATGATGCGGTGATTGTTTACCAAATTAAGAATTTCAGTGTGAAACATTTTGGTCTTAAAGACCACGCCAATATAGGGAGAACCCTCTGTTATCTCGATGACATCTCCCTCCTCGGCCATTCCGCTGTTGAGGATGATTAGGCCACTGAAGATGTCTGGCGCCCAGGCGTTGTGTGTGAGGGCCAGAAATACGCCGATAAAGCCGATCACGCCCCCCGCTTCAAGCAGGCCGCTGAAACCAAGAATCTGTACGACTGAAATTAACACAATGATGGAGATAAAGATGCCCGACAGAAGTGTCAGCAATCGGCTGTTATAGGTTTCTACACTCTGTTTTACACCATTGACTTCTCGGGTTTTGCCAAATTTTCGGCGTGCGATATAGCCGATGATGTGGGCGAACAAGTAGCCCAGATAGATAACCACAAAAACCGAAACCAATTTAAGGCCGATGCCTTTGTCACCGCTTGGCAGGTAGAGGTGATAGTAGCCAAATGAGAGAATAATGAGTAGGTTGAGCGCCCTGAAGACATGAACCCGGTTGAGGCTGCGATTGCTGCTTACATTGTCATGATAGATCAACCCCAATATTCGGCTGGCAAAGATCATCAGTAGAATATTGGCTGAAATGACGATGAAATCCAACACGCCAAAGCGAAAGATGATGTCGGAATAGTCGCCGACCAGGTTACCAAACATTTTTACTAATGTATCCATAATCAAGTCCGGAATGTAGATTGCTCAAGTCGCGGGATAGTACTCGCATTTTGATAGGCCGGCTTATGTCCATTCTAATCTTGATGCATTGAACCTAAAAAAATCAGTTGACCGCTCCATTCTGATAGCAGGTGTTTGATTATAATGAAAATCGCTTCGATGGTTATGGTCACCTACTGGGTGAATCACGCTACAGCGTGAATTGCA
>JARRQD010000209.1:3309-9863 GCA_037382205.1 Candidatus Thiodiazotropha sp. | reverse complement strand
GGTAGAACATTTCGGGACTGCAGTTATTCGATTATCTTCAAGCCCGTAGATTTGCTCGCCACACAGATTGCTCCTACCTTAACACTACCGCATTAGGCAGCCGTGGCTTTTACTTCCCCACATATCTCAGTTTGTTACCTCCCTGAGCAGGGGATAGGCTAACCGCCTGAATCGAGCAATTGGCGGCAGAGGGACTTTCACCCTCCTAGATTCTCTGCCTTGTCGGCTGCTCCCCTGTCCTTGTTTCCTTTTTCCTTCTTTCGTTTTATTTTTGTTGGGCTTTCCATGGATTAATGATGGACACCCCTGTCGTTTTAAAGTCGACCACATTCCGGGTCACTACAGTCAAACCATGAACTAGAGCTGTGGCCGCAATATAGGCGTCTCGCTCCGGGCGAGGGTCGGGAACATGTAGTTGCGCGCATCGAAGTGCCACAACTTCATCGATCGGTAATGTACGGTCAGTAAATTCAGGAAGAACACGACTGTCCATCCAGGTGCGCAACAGCGCCCCTTGAGCAGTATCACGACGCCCCACGCGTAAAATGCCAAGTTCAAGTTCCATGACGGTTACAGCCGAGATGTAGAAATTGGTGGCATCCAAATCTGACAGCCATTTGATTACGTTGTGATCAGCCTTACCACTGCCGGCCTTGCGCAATTCGGAAATGACGTTGGTATCGAGCAGAAACATCAGTCAAATTCTGCTGGTCGAGGAAGCTCACGCGAATGGGGAAGCTCAATTTCGATATCGGCAATACCCGGCATGGACAGTGCCTCAACGAGGCTTCTATGTTGGCCTGTAAGTCGCTGGTATTCCTCAATACTTAACAGTACGTGTGCCGGTTTGCCACGATCCGTGATAAATACCGGGCCGTTATTAGCCGCTTTCTTAGCGCGACTCACGTCCTGATTGAGCTCTCGGCTGGATAGCGTCGTGATGGTCATGGCGGTGCCTCCTCTACAGGTCGTCTTTATGTAGGTACGTTACTACAATTTTTATCGTTTGTATATTTACAGTCAAAATTATTTCGGTGCACCTATCATTCGAATTTATAAATATAACGATAAATCAATAAGTTAATGACAACGTTTGGTGTGTGAATATTGTAAGTAAATGCTGGGTGTCACGATTTGTGGTAGTGACCAGATGCTAATCGAAACCCACCGGGGATGGATTGAAGATGCACTTCAAGCGGAAGCCGCTCAACGGCAAGACTACTGGACTGGCAATCTGGCTGTTGGAAGTCGTGATTATGTATGCGGGGTGGAGGAAGCTATGGGTATTAAGGCCCATAAACGACAGATTACATGTGACGAACTCGTCTCCGCAATTCGTGAACCAGTAGGAGCTTACAGTAGCGTTTTTGATGCTGAAATAGGCGGTCTAAACCATCAGAACACTCTATTTCTGTATGAAAATGACTTGAATTCAGTTAGTTGCGGTGGTCCGACCCCGTAATACTAATAAACGTAATAAAATATGTGCTGCTCTATTTTCTTGAATCGCTTGGAATTAGTGAAGAAGAAATCAGCTCAATACGCAAGCAGGCAAGTAATGGATGAAATGAAATCTTGGATGGAGGTGAAATCACACGCTTCTAATCCGTCGACGAGTTTTGCCCGAATCGGATTGAGATCGATGCAGCTCATACAGGTCAATATGGCTGCATCATCAAGCAGAGCCTGGCTTTTTAATCTACCCTCCCAGAATGAAGCCGTACAACCACCCTCTTCATTGGCTTGCCTTGCGATACTTCATTGAGGTTGCGCATCATCGCATAAGCTCAGATTAAAATTGAGAATACCCCGTCTAATTGTTGAGTTTTTCAACGATCCAGCTTCTACAGTGTTCGTAGCTACGCCCTGCTAACTGATCCTCACCGCATAGAAAGGCTCGGCGTACGCAGCGGGATATGCAGTGATAGTAAGCGGTTACATCAAGACAGATCTGTTGCTTGCGCGATATCGTCATAGCCGGTTCCTAGGCTTAGCATCGTTCCATTTATGTTCTACTTTGACTCACCAGGCTCGTGTCTAGCAATTTTCTGCTTACAAAACTGTCCACAGGCTATGCGGATGGACCGCCACCACCTCACCATGCCGGCTTCTAGTCCAGTGATTACTGAGCTCTGTTCGCATCTCATGGCTCGCTGGGCCTTCCCCCATACTTTTCCTAGCAGTTGATCTAAAAAATCAGTTGACCACTCCATTCTGTACGGACCAAGACAGCTATAAATAGAATTGCTATCGTTTAAATAAAGTAATATGCTATTTTTTACATAGTATTTATATTTTAAGCATAAAGACCAGTGAAGTTGAAAAGCAAGATGATCGAGCGGCAGAGTTAGCTGCAGTCTTCCGCATACGTTTGCGCCACCACTGGGTCAAGTAAAAGGGAGCCATTCAATGCAGGTAGTAAATATTCACGAATCTGAACTCACAGCGAGCGCGCCTACAGTAGGTGTAGTGATCGATAACCTCGCAACCCAAAAGGATGTGTTCTGGCCACGCGATCAATGGCCGGCCATGTACTTCGATCGCCCCCTCGCTGTCGGCGCTATCGGTGGACACGGGCCGATACGCTACATCGTCGATGCCTACCAACCGGGTCGTATGGCGAGATTCCGCTTCACTGACATGCCGGGCTTTAATGGTCATCACTGGCTAGAAGTCCTACCCGGCCCCACCCAAGGATCAATCCTTCGCCATACCATTCAGATGGAGGTCACAGGCTGGGCGCGACTCTACTGGTTGCTGATCGTCCGCTACCTCCACGACGCCCTGCTGGAGGACGCCCTATACCAGGCACAAATCGCCATGGGCATACCGGCAACCCAACGCCCTTGGTCACTGTGGGTCAAATTTTTGCGCCGAATGAGATATAAGCAACCAGCAAATCACACAACAAGTCGCTTGGAAAAAGAATCATGAAGCACTGGATCGGACCCTGGTTGATCGGTGTATACGTCATAAATACGTTATTCGCCTTCGCCCTATTCGGCATCCAACTCTTCATCTCAGGGCAGGCTCTTTGAGAATTGGAGCATGCTACAGAGGGAACGCTACCTAGTGTAATGTCTCATACTAATATGCGACTATAGCGAGATGCCAAGCCATTGGCCGCTAGGCGCGTGGCGCAGGGTGGAGCGGCACAGGGATGTGCCGTTTTCGGACCTAAGGATGGAATAGCGGGCCCTTTCCAAGCCACGCAACAACGCGAACGAAGGCGTGGTATTGATGCTGGCACCTGGTTTTTGGCTGACTTTTCCACCAGCCATAGCCATCCTGACCAGACCACCAACAGAAAGTTGAAACTTAGGCGGAATGAAAGTCAGCCACCCTCCTGAACTGGGTCTAACGGATTTATGCTGTACTACATACCTACGCCCTGATCGGTGACGAGTGGCTGCTCCCACTGGAGTGGCTGTGTGCTGGGCTGATTCTGATTGAGGCCTTGCAACCTCCCTTCATGCCAGGACCTTGCAGCGTCCAGTGTGAGGGCTCACAACCGCCTCGGTTCCGGCATGCCCTGTTTTTTTCGATTTATATGCAAGCTATGTTTAATTTCTTTACTATTCGACATGGGATCCCTTTGCTACGCTTTTTATGTAGAACGTCGCAGAGCGCGTGAATGCCCTATGTTGTTGGCCCTGTTGATAGCAATCCATTGATAAACAAAGCCTCATATCAAGCCATGCCAGACACCCCATCCTCACAGTCCACATCCCGTAGCGCCCTGCATGAACTCCTGTTGGAGATGAAGCAACGCGACGAGTTGCTTCAGCGGTATATTGAAGTCCGCAGCAAGATACACAACCGTTGGACAATTCTGATCGGCATTATTGCCATCATTGGCGGTGTCTGGATGGTGGAACTTATCAACGGCATGATGGACGACATGGCACTGATGAGTAACAAAATGGTCTCTATGGAAACCTACATGCACAGCATGCAACAGGATATGGGGGCCATGAAAACCTCTATGGGAAACATGGAGGGCGCTATGGTGCCCATGCGCACCTATATGCAGACCATGTCCGTAGACATGAGCTCGATGCGCGGGGATATCGCTTCAGTGCCGCAGATGCAAAGTGATGTTGCCCTGATGAGCCAAAGTGTCGGCCGGATGCAATACGATACTGGAGCCATGCGCCACGGAGTCACCCACATGTCCAACGACATGGGCAGCATGAGCAACCCATTCCGCGCCATGAACTCAGTCACTCCCTGGTAGTCTCCCAACCTTGCTTGTGCGCTGTATCCAGTTTCGAAAGCTATTCTTCCACACCCTGAACAGCCGGGCTTTACGGCGTTTTTGTTAATCTCGCTGCTTCAGTAATAACTATTGAGCTTGTGTTTTATTAAAGTAAAGCACTTTACCATGATTACTGATTAAAGGCATCTTTACAGAATTCTCTGAGTTAAATCGTACTTGATTTAGAGCAATGTAGAAGTAAATCCATCTAAGTAGATACTTGCTAGTACTAATCAATATCTCCAATTCAGTTAATCCTTGATTGATTTTTATGAATGTAAATCGTTAGACCGAAGAATCAATTCTGATCTGTAACGTCTATCTATATAAAGAGTGGGCATCAGATCTCTTGTTAGGATCTGGTGATACAAAACCTATCCAACAAGTGGAATATTCGCCCTTATTTTGACAAGCAGACCCCTCACCATCCATTAAGTAGGCACCAATACCTGATTTGTCAGTACCTCATTTAGCGATCACTTATTTGGGAGGATAGCCGATATCAACAGCCGCTTTGCTAGCCGCTTCAAGTAGCAGATCTGTGAGGGAATCAAACGGATTTTGATCAGCCTCTGTAGTAGGAAACCAAGCAAACATACCGTTCCGTGCTGAATCAGACTCTGGTGTAACCAAAACAGATAAGGAGATATATGGACGATTCTGGCCAAAATATGGGCGTCACAAGTGAGACGCAGGTGCTAAGTGAAATGTTGTCAATAAATTCTCTCTGCTCCGTGGATCCTCATCTGAAGAAGGGTCAATCGATATTGAGTTTATTTAGAGGTATACGTTTCATTGGAATTGTGCCGGCAGGCTCCAGTCAAGAGTGGAGATTTACAGGATCTTGGAACTGATTACAAATATACTTTCAATCTATGATATCAAGCATCATGCACTTCACATGAAAATATGTGATGCCGGACTCAGCGACATATCTGCTGTTCAGGCATTATGCATACTCAGTCCTAGAACTGTTTTAGCTTCTTTTCACTGACACAGGTTCTTGGGCAATTCAACCCTGAAAGGAGCAGGATGGACGAGCCGCAACTTGATCCGTCTTCGTCAACATGGAACCAACGAGAGAATAGTTATGACCGTGAAAAATTTCTTACTATTAGGAACAGCCCTTATCGGATTTGCTTTAAATAGCGTTGTAAATGCAGCCGATATACCCAATTATTATGAATGCAGCGGCAGAAATGCCCATCTTACTCTGACCATCGGAAGCAACAGTGGCAATGTCGGCATAATGCCAGTCGAAACGAAACTGGACTTGCAACTTAACAACATGAGTTACAGTTTTACTGCAGATGAGATAACAACAGAGTCTACGTTGATCGGAGAGTTGTGGGAGGTCATGGTGGAACAAATTCCTGATCTCTATATTAAAGACGCGACGGTTATTATTCCTACGATCGCTCTGGAACAGGGCCCGGTTAATTTCAGAACCAAGCTGCTATTGACCAAGACAAATACCCCCTTTAGCCCCGACACCTTAGAGGGCGTGGTAAATCCATCACGGTATGTTAATTTGAGGTGCAGGGCTTCGATGCTCTATTTTTGAATTTGATCAACTGCAAAAAAACCGGGGCAATGAGCCGTAGTTGCTTAGATTAGTAAATGTTGTATTCTGGTACGAACGCTACTCAGTTTTAGAATAATATTTTTGAATTCAGATAGCCAGTCGGGCACTGCGGAGACAGCTGGAACTGCTCCACATAGGGCATCGAACCGTGACATTCGCTGTTATAATCTCTGTAACTAAGTCGTATTTTTCTTTGACCCGGTTTTTTTAAGCTTTTTAGTCAGGATTGTCTTTTTTGGATGGTTATGAATGGATAGCGCTTTTGATAGATGGCGTATATCTTTTTATAACTCCACGATATCTATAATATCACCTACCAAACTAAGCGCTTTATCGCTCCTTTTTCCAGTACCATCTTCACGGTATACTCGGTACCGGAAGACATGATCTCGTTGATTGCCCCAAACAGATCAGAACAGGCATTATTTACGTTTTAAGTGACACAGCACCACAAGAATATATACAATCACTGCACAGTGAATTTCTGTTAGGGAATGATTTTCCGGTCAGAAGAATCACTCCTATGGCTCAAGGAAATTAACGGTGATTTATTTAGCGTTAAAAACACTGATCGTGATTGCGTCAACCTGATTTTTTATGGTCGTTTATCGCGCCGATAAGGCATGTCAACTCGATGATAAACATTTACTTATCACTACCCTATCTTTACTATTCAACCTACATGGAACAATCACTACAAATACCTCATGG
>JARRQD010000209.1:0-3301 GCA_037382205.1 Candidatus Thiodiazotropha sp. | reverse complement strand
CTCATGGAAAGAGTCATACAATATATGCGGGCGTTTGCCCCAATCAGCGACACGGGCTGGTCCTATTTCAGGGATCGGCTAGAGCTCAGGTATATTTCCAGCGGCAGCACTATACATCCGGCCCACGAACCCTGCGTTGAACTCTGCTTCATCCTGAAAGGAGTAGCCCGCTCCTATCTGCAATACGAAGATGGTCGAGATATCACCTGGTTTTTTCATTACGACGAAGACAAGGCCTCCTCGCAACAGTTTATTCTCATGGACTATCCCAGTTTCAATCTCCTGACACCTTCAACCTATGGATTCCAGGCCTTGACCCAATGTCAGGTTGCCACCATCCGCCGACAAGATCTGATCAATGTTTTTATTAATTTTCCTGAATTTCTGACTGTTGAGAAACAACTAGTTATCAACGCTTATCAACAAAAGAACATACGCATACAATCATTGCTCACCCAGTCGGCAAAGGATAGATTGGAGGATTTCCTGGAAACCCACAGCAGGCTATTCGAATTAATTCCCCATTATCATATTGCTTCCTTTCTTGGCATCACCCCTCAGCGGCTCTGCCAGCTGAGACGCCAATACGCATAATTGTTCTAACAGAGGGCCACCTTTCCGCACCAACTGTTTCACCTAATTCATTACAAAAATATTATCGTTTAGTTGCGGTGATGACTGTCAAGGTACTCTTCTTGTGTTTAGCCCTGAGTGTATTACTACAGACGGCCCGGTTAGAAAGTTCAACACAAATTGCTTGAGCGATTTATACATATGGTTTAAACATAGGAAGATATCAATGGATTGCTCTCAATCAGCCATTTGAAACTCAGTAATTAGAGTAAACAGGTCATCAAAAATATCCCTGGATATGCTAACCAACTTTCCGACTCAATGGCAGCAAGTCAGATTATCAGTATCTTGGGCAACTCTACCCTGATTCCCGTAACGTTAATAGCATTCGTAGCAACGATTGGGTTACAATTTCTACAGCCTTGTCTCGCATATCTAATATTGCAAATCGAGTGTGATAGAAGAATAAGAGGCATTGCAATACTCCTGGAAACTCTCTTCTTAAACCAATTCTTCGCAGATAAGATTAACGCTCAGCGAGTTACCACTAAGCTTGTCAGAAAGAACTTTTTGCAAGCGCTCACTGTCATGGACGTGGTAGTGGAATCATGTGAAGATAAGAAATAGACCATCGATATTCTATAATATCGATTCCAGTTGTCGACTGATATCCAGAAAAGAATGAGATGATTTACAAGCTTAAGAAGCCATTTGATCGGATAAAGTTCTGGGCCGCGCCTGGAATCGGTTAGTACCGATAGTATTGTGAATCGAAAACTAACAGTCACCTCAGCTACGTTAACCACGGCTGGCGAGTCAGTAGATTAAGTGTTCTGCTTTAGACTAATCTCTTACAGGATTTTTTGAGGGAATTGACGGTACCTGTCAACCCCTTATACTTACTCTCGAAATATTGAGTTAGAGTCAGCGAAATAAATAATCATCTAAAGATTGCGCTGTATCTTGTCCCAGATTCTAGGCGCGCAAAGGGGAGCATAGCCGCTCTACGTAACCCTTTGTGCAACAACCAAGCCTGAGCAAAAGACAAGCAAGATTGGATGATTAACTATTTCACCGGACCTTATATAGAACCACTACCGCGTCGTTCCTATCGCTACTCTGCAGCAGTGGTCGGCAGAGTTTAGCCGTTAAGTGTGAAAGCTATGAATAGATGGAAGTTATCATTTTGGGTCTGTTTCGCATTGCTAATATTGAGCAATGTGACTTTTATATACACAATATTTGATCAAGCGGTTACAATCTCCTACATGAAGCAAGGATATAAAGATCAAACCAAAGCCAAACAATTGCTTAGCAATTTAGTTGTAAAAGGCGGAAGAGCATATAGTCAGAAGGGTTTTCTACACTTGCTTAGCCAAACGTACCCAGAAGCATTTATTGTTGAAGAGGGAAATGTAATTACTATAGGGCAAAATTTATTTCGATTTTCAAATGGAATATTGATAGATGCAAAATAAAGCGCGAAGACCAACAAACTTCTACACGATTGTACCCGTCATTTGCAGCTCTAAGTGCTTCCCAAGAGTGCTCAACCACTGTGCGAAGTATGGAATCTTGGTTGAGTAGTTCGCTGCGCTCAGCAGTGATTCGTTCCCACTCTCCCAGGCCCTCTACCAAGAAAACCATTGATTCTGATAATCCCTAGACAAATCAGGTGATTTGCGAATTGTCATATCTATCTTAATCGTCTCTGGTAATATCCCCGCCCTTTTCTGTATTCACCTCTAAACAATAGGATTTGTCACATGCTCAGCAGTACCGAGTCGACTTTCAATCCGCACTACTTCCTCGCCGCACTAGGCGCCGGGGGACTGGCGATCTCTTTTTTTCTCTATCCGATGTTCATGGTGCCGCACCCGCAGACACCCATGATTGCATTTGAATCTCTCAAACCAATTCTACTTGGTGAAAACACCATTGCTTCTGGGTTACTCATTCTGGATCTGTTCGCGGTGGTGACCTTTGCCATCATTCATTTCCATCTTTTAACCAGAAGTTTGATTGCTTTCCGCCGTTTCCGTCTGACTGACGCCTATCAAAAACTGCGCATTAGTAATCAGGAAGTTTCTTTGATGGCGATCCCATTGACCCTCAGCATGAGTGTCAATACCGTGTTTGTAATCGGCTCCCTGTTTATTCCTGGCCTCTGGTCGATTGTTGAGTGGCTATTTCCATTTGCACTATTGGCCTATCTAACAATCGGTATTTTTGCTCTGCGCATCTATAGTGCCTACTTCACCCGGTTGTTGATCAAGGGCGATTTCAATTTCAACCAGAACAATAATCTCAGTCAACTAATGGCCATCTTTGCCTTCGCTATGATCGCCACGGGTTTTGCTGGCCCTGGCGCGATGAGTCATACCCAGGCAATCAACGCCATCGGCATTTTCGGCTCACTGTTCTTTCTCTCACTGGCTGTACTTTTGGCAGTAATCAAACTGGTGCTTGGTTTAACATCGATTCTGCAGCAGGGTATCTCCAAAGAGTCGAGTTACACCCTATGGATTCTGATCCCCATCTTAACACTGATTGGTATCAGTGGTATTCGAATCATCATGGGGCTTCATCATGGCTTTTCTGATTCCCTCTCCAAACCAGGCTTGTTTATCTTTACCTCAGTAATTTTATCCATAGAGATATTGGCGGGTTTGCTCGGTTACAAGATCATGAAGAAAGTTGGCTATTTTCAAGATTACCTGCAGGGAGA
>JARRQD010000208.1:4268-15543 GCA_037382205.1 Candidatus Thiodiazotropha sp. | reverse complement strand
GTTTCGCAAATCACCGCAAATATCCACAGTTGAATGGAATTCAGCCAACCTCCCTCAAACTAAAATTGGCGGTGATTTGCATCTATTTCAGCGAGCCATAATCAGCCGTTATCTCTGGCCTTCAGGTAGGCGAAGTCGGAGATCGCCCCCCACTCCCTTGAGCCTTGCAAAAAGCCCATATAGGAGTCATAGACCTTCTTGGCAAAGGCATCTTTGGCAGCCAACTCCTCAACCACTTTACTGGAGTATTTTCGCAGGGTGGTCAACACATCATCCGGGTAGATACGGATATCAACCTTGTGTTTCTCCACCAGGGTCTTCAATGCTGTAGGATTACGCGCTGTGTACTCGGACAACATCTCCTGATTGGCCACTTTGCAGGCATTCAGTACGATCGCCTGTAGATCCTTCGGCAAGGCATTGAAGGCCTTCTCGTTAATGATCGCCTCCAGGGTGGTGCCTGGTTCATGAAAGCCAGGATAGTAGTAGTATTTCGCCGCCTTGAACAACCCAAATGCGAGGTCATTGTAGGGGTTCACCCACTCAGTGGCATCGATCGCACCGGACTGCAACGAGGTAAACAGCTCACCTCCCGGCAGATTAACGGGTGTTCCCCCGGCCCGTTTCAGCACTTCCCCGCCGAGCCCTGGAATACGCATCTTCAAGCCTTTCAAATCCGCAACACTGTTGATCTCTTTGTTGAACCATCCACCCATCTGCATACCGGTATTACCACCCGGCGCAGGAATCAGCCCGAACGGTTTATAGAGCTCCCGCCACATCTCCAGGCCGCCGCCGAAATAGAGCCAACCGTTCATCTCCTGGGCAGTCAGACCAAAAGGAACCGTGGAAAAAAACTGCGCGGTCTCACTCTTACCTTTCCAGTAGTAGGCCGCACCATGCCCCATCTCAGCCGTACCACTGGCGACTGCATCAAACACCTCGAAAGCCGGCACCAACTCTTTGGCGCCGTAGACTTTGACATGCATCCGCCCGCCACTCATCTCGTTGATGACCTCAGCAAGCTTGTTGGCGCCGGTTCCCAGGCCCGGAAAGTTTTTCGGCCAGGTGGTTACCATCTTCCATTTGATCTTCGCCTTCGCCTCTGCAATGCTGGCCGTGGAGAGGCCAACACCTGTCGCCAGCGCACCGGCACCTACTTTTGTTATAAATTCACGACGTTTCATGTAACCCTCCGATCTGTCTGTTATTAATATTTATTAACCCTGAACCTACCTAACCAGGCGCCAGGCTGATATTGTGACGCTTCTTGAGTCGATAACCCTCTGACTTCAACAGGGGGAGAGGTTGGCATAGGCCACTACCAGCCACTTGGTGCCAACCTCCTCAAAATTAACCTGCACCCGGGCGCTCTGCCCCTGCCCCTCTGCATTCAGCACCACGCCTTCGCCAAATTTAGCGTGGCAGACTCGCTGCCCCAGATTAAATCCACAGTGTTGCGTGGTTTCAAGATAGGGGGAATCACCATAAATAGGCTGGCTGATGGCAGGCCCGGCACGAACCTCTCTCATCAGCTCAGCTGGAATCTCGCGGATGAATCTGGAGGGCAACGGATAACTGTCGCTTCCGTGCCGTCGCCGACTCTCCGCATGGCTCAGATAGAGCACCTTCATCGCCCGGGTGATTCCCACGTAGCAGAGTCTGCGCTCCTCTTCGAGACGACTTGGGTCATCCGCCGACATACTGTGAGGAAACAGCCCCTCTTCCATACCGACGAGAAAAACCAGGGGAAACTCCAACCCCTTGGCGGAGTGGAGGGTCATCAACTGCACACAATCTTCATAGGGATCCCCTTGAGCCTCCCCGGCCTCAAGAGCGGCGTGGGAGAGAAAGGCGTCTAACTCTTCCAGCTCATCATCCTCAACCCATTCGAACTGTCGGGTCGCATTGACCAGCTCTTCCAGATTCTCTTTGCGGTCAACCCCCTTACCATCCCGACTCTTGGCAAAATGTTCAGGCAAACCGCTGGCATTCAGAACCTGATCCACCTTTTCAGCCAGGGTCAGATCCCGGGTTTCGACTTTCAGCTCTTCAAGCAGATCGATAAAACGCTGCAAGGCAGTGGCTGCACGCTTCGGCATACCGCCACCCTGTAGTAACTCTGTCGCCGCCTGCCAGAGCGAGCAATCGAACATTCTGGCGTGACTGCGCAATGCTTCCATGGTTTTTGCACCGATCCCTCGCGGCGGCGTGTTTACCGCCCGCTCAAAGCCGCTGTCATCATGGAAATTACTCAGTAATCGCAAATAAGCCAATGCATCTTTGATCTCCGCCCGCTCGAAAAAGCGCAAGCCACCATAGACACGATAGGGCACCCCTGACTGGATCAACGCCTCTTCAAACAGGCGTGACTGGGCGGTGGTTCGATAGAGAATTGCAACCTCGGTACGGGCATGCCCCTCTTCGATATACTGACGAATGCGCTCCACCACGAACCGAGCCTCGTCAATCTCATTGAAGGCGCTGTAGAGATTAATCGGCTCACCTTCGCAATCCTCTGTCCAGAGCTGTTTACCAAGCCGCGAAGGGTTGTTGTTGATCAACGCATTCGCCGCATTCAGAATATTACCGGTGGAGCGATAGTTCTGCTCCAGGCGTACCAATCTGGCTGTCGTATAGTGGCTCTGAAAACTCTGAATATTCTCCACCCGGGCACCACGCCAACCATAGATCGATTGGTCATCATCACCAACGATGAACAGATGACTCTGCTGGCCAGCCATTAGCCTCAGCCAGGCATATTGAATGGTATTGGTATCCTGAAACTCATCCACCAGCAGATGTTGAAAGCGCTTCTGGTAGTGCTGCAGCAGATCTGCCCGATCCCGCATCAGCTCATGGGCGCGTAGCAACAACTCTGCAAAATCCACCTGCCCTCCCCGCTCGCAGGCCGCTTGATATTCGCTGTAGATACGAATCATCTGCCGCTGATAGGGATCCCCACCATCATCAAGATGCTGGGCCCGCAGACCTTCATCCTTACGCCCGTTGATAAACCACTGTACCTGTCTCGCCGGCCAGCGCGCCTCATCAAGATCAAGACTCTTCAATAGGCGTTTGATCATACGAAACTGATCATCTGCATCGAGAATCTGGAAATTCTGTGCTAACCCCGCCTCTTTCCAGTGGCCCCGTAACAATCGATGGGCAAGGCCATGAAAGGTACCGACCCACATACCGCCGATGGGTTGACCGAGCAGCGTCTCGATGCGTTGACGCATCTCTTTAGCCGCCTTATTGGTGAAGGTGACCGCCATGATCGACCAGGGGGTAACCTGCTCAACCGCCAACAGCCAAGCAATTCGGTGAACCAACACCCGGGTTTTACCACTACCAGCGCCAGCCAACACCAACAGACTACCAACCGGTGCAGTTACCGCATCCCGTTGTGCATCATTCAGAGGATCGAGTATGGGAGAGACATCCATCTGCGTATGATACTCATCCTGACGCTGTTAGTCCTAATCGAATCAACCCTGTCACCATTGATTGATAAAATTGTCAATTATGCGAACAGCCGCTTTAGGGCCGGGGAAATAAATAATCATCCAAGCAAGATTGGATGATTATTTATTTCCCCGGCCCTTATCCTCTGCTCATGTAGAATGGAGAGACCAAGCCTACTCGAGGCTGCTTCGTGAAACACAGATCACAATCAGGTTGTGTGGAATCGGTACTGCAAGCTTTAGTAGGCTATCTCATTCTAATCACCCGTGAGGTTATGTATGCAGATATTGGCAGGCGATATCGGTGGAACCAATACCCGACTGGCGCTGTTCGACACAACAACTGCAGATCCAGGGCAAGCGGTCATTGAAACCAGTTACCCGAGTCCGGCCCATCCCACCATCGAGTCGATTCTGCATCAATTTATTGAGCAAAACCGACTCAAGCGGATCGATCGCGCCTGCTTTGGCCTGGCCGGGCCTGTCATCGACCAGGTATGTGAAACAACCAACCTGCCCTGGCGCGTGTCAGCCCAATCGATTCAACAGCAGTTTGCCATTCAGCAGGCCTGGTTACTCAATGATCTGGAGGCCAATGCCTGGGGAATCGAGACCCTGCATGAGGATGACATCCATACCCTGCAATCAGCTCAAAACAGTGCACGAGGTAACCGCTCAATTATCTCCGCCGGCACCGGTCTAGGACAAGCCGGCCTCTATTGGGATAGCCGTCGATATCACCCTTTTCCCTCCGAGGGTGGGCATACAGACTTCAGCGCCAATACCGCGCTGGAGTTTGCACTGTATGAAAGCCTCGCTGAACAGTTTGGTCATGTGAGCTGGGAGCGCCTGATTTCAGGCCCTGGGATTGGCAACATCTACACCTTTCTGCACCAATATCGCTCAGCCGCCACACCAGAGTGGTTACAACAGCAAATCG
The DNA here is from genome assembly GCA_037382205.1 of Candidatus Thiodiazotropha sp. GTDB lineage: Bacteria > Pseudomonadota > Gammaproteobacteria > Chromatiales > Chromatiaceae > Thiodiazotropha. Next base: position 11,136 of record JARRQD010000208.1, on the reverse strand, counting down.
ACCGCATCGGCGTGGCACCGGCAATATCACGAGCCGCCATCGACCGATCAGAGCCGATTGCAGTTGAGACTATGGATCTGTTTGTCGAACTCTATGGCAGGGAGGCGAGTAACCATGCACTTAAGATCATGGCCACCGGTGGTGTCTATCTCGGTGGTGGTATTGCTCCTCAAATACTGCCCCTTTTGAAAAGGGAGCATCGATTCATGCAGGCATTTCTGGCCAAAGGCCGCATGCCCACCCAGCCGAGGTAGGTGGCGAATAAGCCGCACTCAATTAAATGGCTTTGGTGCTGGTGTGCTGTCAGTTGATGGCGGCAGTATCGGCATCAAGAATGAGGGCTGATCCCCGGTCAAGGTCTTGAGAAAGGCTACGACTTGACGGTTTTCTGCGTCAGTAAACTTACGACCCAGCTGCAATCTGCCCATCACATCAACCGCTTCAGTGAGGGTTTCTGCTTCCCCATCATGAAAGTAGGGGTAGGTCATTTCCACATTTCTCAGTGTAGGCACTTTAAATTTGAAGCGGTCGGCATCCTTACCTGTCACTGCACTCAGGCCTTCTGCTTTGTTGTCGGTCTTATAGGCCTCCACGAGCCCCATCTTCTGAAAAGAGTTACCGCCAACCGCCTCGCCATTGTGACAGGATGTACAACCACTCTCCTTAAACAGCTTGTATCCTTTGAGTTCCTGGCTATTCAATGCGCTCTTATCACCCAATAACCACTTATCGAAATCAGAGTTGGGCGTTACCAGGGTCTTTTCAAACTCTGCAATCGCCTCGGTCACCTCATCAATGGTGATTTTATCCACCCCAAAGACATTCTTGAACTCCATGACATATTGGGGAATTGATTCGAGCACTTCCACCGCCAGGGTATGGCTCGCCGCCATCTCGCCCGGATTGGCAATCGGACCGCCGGCTTGAGCCTTCAGATCGGCAGCACGGCCATCCCAAAACTGGGCCAGATTAAGACTTGAGTTGAGTACGGTTGGCGCATTGATAGGCCCTTGCTGCCAATTGTGACCAATCGAAGTCTTAAGGTTGTCGGTACCACCCATGCTCAGGTTATGGCATGAATTGCATGAAATGAAGCCGGATTTGGAAAGACGGGGGTCAAAATAGAGCTTCTTACCTAACTCAACCAGCCCTAGATTGATACCCTGAACAGGTTTAATCGGTTTGATTGGCTCTTCCCCTGCCATCATCTGAGATGAGAAACCTAGCAGCACCGATGCGATTATTGAGATTCTAAATTTCATTTCCTTTTACCCTTATTTTAAAGTATGAAACCATCCTCATTGGGATAACTGAATGTTCTGACTGCACAGAACTACCTTTGGTGTAATTATTCAATTTGTTGAACAGCCCCCCCGCCCGCAAAAATCGATCTGGACGAAGCTGGAAAAACCATGCAACAATTAGGCGAATATTAGAATTAGTCTAAATATAAAACATTGATCTGAATCAACATCACTCTTTGATTAGTAATCAAACGATCAATGTTCTCTATTTTTCAATGGGAGGAGAGTAAATGGCGTAAACTGGCTCTCAGGGCCGTTTGTTTCTTACGCGAACAACAAGGTCGACAACATCCATGGATGTTCCTTCTGGCAGATCCTGCTCAACGAAATGAGGCGCCAAACGGGCCTTGATGTCAACCAAGTAACCAGTATCCACATTATAGAAGTGGTGGTGGTGGCTATTATTAGAGTCATAAAAGGTGCGAGTGGAATCGATGAAAATCTCTCGCACCAGACCCTTTTGGGCGAACAACCTAAGTGTATTGTAAACTGTTGCTTTCGAGACTCGGCTGCCAGTCTGCTTGACCATATCAAAGAGTTGGTCAGCTGTAATGTGTTGGTTACGCTCGAATAAAACATCCGCAATAACGCGCCGCTGCCTAGTCAGGTTGACCCCATGAGTGGCCATCATCTGGGCTATGTCTCGCGTCGGCGAAAAGGATAGTGGTTCTATCGATTCCATCTGCTTAGCACTAATTATTCATTTCTGAAGAATTCTACAGTCATGTTCAATAAGTTTATTTTACATCAGGCGGCATTCAAAGCAAACTTAGGATCGGCATTCCCGGTACATAAGAGCTGGTGAAGACCGCTTTATTATTTGGAATAAACTATCAAAACCATCGAAAAGACCATTCGATCCCGATTATTTTTATGGCTATTCTTAGCACAGCGAAGAGTCTGCATGACTCGACGTAGAATCCCACAATAACCATCATTTTGGAGAACCAGATATGGAACTCAAAGGTAGTAATACAGAACAGAACCTGAAAGATGCTTTCGCCGGAGAGTCTCAAGCCAATCGTCGCTATCTCTATTTCGCCGCCAAAGCAGATATCGAAGGGTACAATGATGTCGCTGCCCTGTTTCGTTCCACAGCAGAGGGTGAAACCGGCCATGCTCATGGTCACCTCGAGTACCTGGAGCAGTGTGGTGATCCTGCCACCGGTCTACCCATTGGACCGACAGGGGACAACCTGAAAGCGGCCGTCGCAGGCGAAACCCACGAATACACTGATATGTATCCTGGAATGGCTAAAACAGCCCGTGATGAAGGATTTGATGAAGTTGCGGATTGGTTTGAAACCCTGGCTAAGGCTGAACGCTCCCATGCCAACCGGTACCAGAAAGCGCTGGACGAAATGGACTAGGCCTCGGTAAAGGTTCCAGGCTCGTTCCGATCTGGCGGCCTCGTTGTCACGGCCGCCAGGCCTCAACTTCAGGAGTAAACAAACAGCCATGGCAGCACCAAGCGGTCCGTCAGAAGGTAATCTGCAAGCCCCGACCCGGCATCCGATCGACTGGAAGAGTCTCGAGTACTACGACGAACAGAGCCTATTGGCGGAGATGGAAAGGGTCTTTGACCTGTGCCATGGGTGTCGACGCTGTGTCAGCCTCTGTCAAAGCTTCCCCAGCCTGTTCGACCTGGTTGACGAATCCGCGACCATGGAGCTGGATGGTGTCGCTAAAGAGGACTACTGGCAAGTCGTAGACCATTGTTATCTCTGCGATCTTTGTTACATGACCAAGTGTCCCTACGTACCTCCTCACGAGTGGAATATTGACTTCCCCCACCTGATGCTTCGTGCCAAAGCGGTGAAGTTTAAAAAAGGCGATGTCAAATTACGCGACCGACTCCTTACCAGCACAGACAACTTGGGAAAACTCGCCGGCATTCCAGTTGTTTCCGGCGTGGTCAACCGATTTAACAAAGCAAAGAATTTCCGTGAAATTCTGGATCATGCCCTCGGCGTACACCCAGCAGCAAAACTGCCTGAATTTCACAGTAACACCCTACGCAAACGCCTGGCGGAACGAATCGCCATTGACGCAGAAGGAACTCCCGCTGGGGCCACCAAAGGCAAGGTCGCACTGTTTGGCACATGTTACGGCAACTACAACGAACCCCATGTGGGCGAGGATCTGGTTGCTGTTTTCGAACATAACGGCATTCCAGTCACCCTGGCGGAGAAGGAGCAGTGCTGCGGCATGCCGAAATTGGAATTGGGTAATCTTGAGGCTGTGGAGGCGGCCAAGGAGGCCAACATACCCGTGCTGGCGAAACTGGTCGATGAAGGTTGGGATATTGTAGCGCCCGTACCATCCTGTGCTCTGATGTTCAAACAGGAACTGCCACTGCTGTTCGCGGATGATCCAGAGGTCAAAAAAGTTGCCAATGCAGTTTTCGACATCTTTGAGTATTTGATGATTCGACACAAATCCAGTTTGTTGAAAACCGATTTCAAACAGGGTCTAGGCAAAGTTGCCTACCATGCCGCCTGCCATCAACGGGTACAGAATGTCGGAGCAAAGACAAAAGAGGTACTCAGTCTTATCCCTGATACCGAGGTGACAGCAATAGAACGTTGCTCAGGTCACGATGGTACCTATGCGGTAAAGAGCGAATTTCACAAATATGCAATGAAAATTGGCAAGCCGGTGGTCAACCGGGTAAAACAGGCTCAAGCCGACTGTTATGGCAGTGACTGCCCAATGGCAGGCCACCACATTGAGAATGGCTTGGATGATGGTCGACAACCTCAACATCCAATCAGTCTGTTGCGCCAGGCTTATGGCCTCTAGCCAACCCTGCCTGGAGGTTAACTACTCAGCAGAGGAAACTGACTGATCGATCAATCAAATCTCTCAACAAATGGGTGAGACTAAGGGTCGGGGAAATCAATAATCGTCCAAAGATTGCGCTGGATTTTGTCCCGGATTCTAGGCGCACAAAGGGGAGCATAGCCGCTCTACGTGACCCATTGTGCAACAACCAAGCCGGGGCAAAAGACAAGCAAGATTGGATGATTATTTATTTCCCCGGCCCTAAGGACTACTCATTAACTGATAGATGTTATACAAAGTTTTAATACTCAGGAGCGCCTGATGAACCAGCTGTCCCATGAAGACCTCTACAGCCTGGAAGAGTATGCCCGTATCCGGCAGGAATTCAGAAATCGCGTCATTGACCACAATAAAAATCGTCGCCTGGCGATTGGCCCTAATGCCGCCCTCTACTTCGAAGATGAGCTGACCATGCAGTATCAGATTCAGGAGATGCTGCGCATCGAACGCATCTTTGAGCACGATGCAATCCAGGATGAACTGAATGTCTACAATCCGCTGATTCCAGATGGCAGCAACTGGAAAGCCACGTTCATGATGGAGTATCACGATGCTGAGGAGCGCAAAAAAGCTCTGGCCAAACTCATCGGCATTGAAAACGCTATCTGGCTTGCGGTCGACGGCCATGAAAAGATACGCCCGATCGCGAATGAAGATCTTGAGCGTAGCAATGATGAGAAAACCTCAGCCGTACATTTTATGCGTTTCGAACTCACTGAGGGGATGATCGAGAGCCTTAAAAACGGCGCCAAACTATCCGCAGGCATTGATCATGCCGATTACAACTACACGATTGATGAGCTTGAGACACCGATCAAAAGCGCGTTGCTCGGTGACCTGAGTTGATTGAACCTAAAAAGATCAGTTGGACAACGTGAAGGGTGCGCTTGTGGTGGTGCAGGGCAAGGGTCGCTCCTGCACATCCATGTGCCCGCGACACTTGGGCATCCCTGTACGGCGCGCAATAGCCTGCTATTAGAGTGGAGCGGTCAATTGATTTTTCCAGGATTATTTATTTCCCCGACCCTAAATCGTCTACTCTCTAACCTCAGACCTCAAATTCTAGTCAGTTGTAGTGTCGTGTCCCTTCAACGAAGTTTATTTGGTCGACATCAACCCTTCACCGGGAAATTTAGTCTTGGACTTTCCGACCACCGAGATTGACTTACTGGATGCTTGGTTGACTGATCAGACAAAGCCTCCAATAATCGACACTGGTTGATGTGCCTCACCAAAGATTGCGGCACAGCGCCAATTGCACGATAAAATCTACAGTTGACGATTCCAACAGAAGGAAAAACATCATGCTGAACTCTGTAAAACCCTATTGGCAGAGAATCCACCTGCCCGCCCTCCTTACGATGATGTTGGTCGTACTATCAGGATGTAGTTCTGCGCCAAAACCTGTCGCAGAGATATCTGCTGCAGAGACAGCATTGACTGCGGCTGAGAGTGAAGACGTCAACAAACATGCACCGGTACGAATGGACCGAGCCAGGCAGAAAATCAAACAAGCCAAGGTTGAATTGGGCAAACAGAATTACGCAACAGCGAAAAGGTTAGCGCAAGAGGCCCAGGCCGATGCGGAGCTAGCCAAGGCCATTGCCAACAAGGCAGAAGCGGACAGAGCTGTGAGCGAACTCGAAAACAGCATCAAGGTGCTGCGAGAAGAGATCATGCGCGCCAGAAAACGGCAGTGACAGCCCCATATATATTCCGATTCTGATGGAGAACCCAATATGTCCCGCATAGCAAACCGTTTGACAATCTTCGCTACACTCACCCTAATACTCGTTGCCTGCAGTTCCGTACAGAAAAACCAGGCCCTGCTCGATGCAGAGCAGAGCTATGCTGAAGCAAAACAGGAGCAACAGATCCTGCGCTATGCTCCGGCTGAACTTGAGAGAGCCGAGCAGGCACTCAGCAGTGCTGCAGATGCCGATAATCTGGATGATATGAACTCCCTGGCCTATGTCGGTGCCGCTCGAATCGAGATAGCCAGAGCGATTGCTGCACGCAAAGCCTCAGGCGCCAGACTCGAAGAGCTAGGTGAAGTGAAGAACAAAGAGCGCCTAAAAGCTAGAGAGATTGAAATTCAGCGCGAACAACAAGCCAAAGCCGAAGCGCTACGCGATAAGGAAGCAGCACTGATGGAGCGCGAGCAGGCGCTGGCCAAGGCCGAGGCGCTACGACGTGAACTCGAAGAGCTACAAGCCATGAAGACTGAGCGCGGCATGGTCATGACGTTGGGTGATGTACTCTTCTCATCCGGCAAAACTGAACTGCTTCCGGGCGCCATGAGCACCATCGACAAACTGGCCTCTTTTCTTGCTGAGTATCCAGAAAAGAGCGTACTGATAGAAGGTCACACCGATAATGTCGGTAGCGAAGCGTATAATCTTGATCTGTCCGAACGGCGCGCGCTTTCCGTCAAAGAGGCGTTGGTTCAGGTTGGAGTGGATGCCGCCAGAATCGATACCCTCGGACTGGGGGAGTCAACACCGATCACCGATAACGCGACGGCGGCCGGCCGCCTTAAGAATCGCCGAGTTGAGATCGTCATTCGAGATTGAAAACACCCAGGCGGGCAGCGAGATAGCTGCCCGCCAAGGCGCACATCGACGAGCCCACCCTTCTATCCCAATTCGCACCATCAGTGATCCCTCATAACCGTGCTCTGTTGAATTCACTGTTCACCCAGACAACGAGATTGAGTATTG
>JARRQD010000208.1:0-4223 GCA_037382205.1 Candidatus Thiodiazotropha sp. | reverse complement strand
GTTCTATGGGAGGAGAACCATCAGCAATAAACTGTTTGGAATTGCTTCCAATCAACCTCTGCTTGATCCACGATTCCGCTCAATGACGGAATCTATCTGCACGATCTGCACGAATCCCGATAATCGCTGATAAGATGCACAATCGCTAAATCAGAGGCTGTTTAAATTTTTTATCTTTTGGCCATGGCAACAGCATGGGCCTGATGATCAATATTAATCTTTATGAATGCACACCCCATGCCAAAATCCATAACCAATTGAAATCACTACAGGTAGGATTGGGGGAAAGCCATCTTACTGACCCAACTGTTAAGAAAATCGACACCCTGAATCAATCAAGCACTCTATGACTAACCCAGCATTGCTGCATAACCACGGGTGTCCTGGTTACTGTCGAGTACGATTTTCATGGTCATGGTGAGAGGTACTGAGAGAAACATACCAACCGGGCCGAGAATCCACCCCCAGAAGACCAAAGAGATGAAGACGATCAATGGGGACAAGCCCAGCCCTTTGCCCATAAAACGGGGCTCAATCCCATTTCCGACCACACTGTTGATGATCAGATAACCCACAGCTGTCCAGGCCGCCATCTGCGGCCCAAGCTGAATCAAGGCTAATAACACAGCCGGTACCGCAGCTATGATTGAACCGATGTTAGGCACATAGTTGAAGAGAAATGCCAGGGTTCCCCAGAGCAGGGGGTAATCAACACCGAGCATCGCCAACAAAACCGCAACCAGAATACCGGTCAAGAGGCTGGTCGAGGTTTTAATCACCATATAACGTTTGATACTTGATGTGATCGCTCCCACTCTCGCCAATGAACGCTCCGGGCTTTCTGCATGTTTTTTCAGCTTGGCCTGAAAGGCATTTGCCTCGAAAAGCATGAAAATCACGGTGATCAGAATCAGTAAAGCCTGGGTTAGAACATTACCCAGGCTACTCATCAGTCTACCGGCCAGAGCCATCGCCTTGGAGGGGTCGAAATAGGTTACCAAGGCTTGCAGCTCCAGCTCTAATCCCTGCTCTCCCAACCAGTTGACCAGCCGCTGGCTCTGTTGTTTGAGAATCTCCTGGTAACTTGGCAGATTGGTAGTGAAATCATCCAGCGACCCCCCCACCAACCAGGCCAACATCAAACCTATGATGATGATCATACCGACCACGGAGACCATCGCGAGTCCACTCGGCACCCCTTTCTTTTTAAGAAAAAACAGGGGTGGCGCTGCAATCACCGCAATGAACAAAGAGAGCAGAAATGGAACCAACAGTGTCACCGCCGCTTTCATACCCGCCACGATGACCACAAAAGCCGCAGCTGAGAGCAGAAAACGTGAGGTTGGCGAGAGGGGGCGGTAGTCTTCGATCATGACAACAGGCGTCTCTACTTGAACACAGGAATTGGGCTGTAGAGGTGCCAGACCTCTTCCTCCTCATCGTAGCCCCACTGTTGTTTTTCAACCAGTTCCTTTAGGACTTGTGAGTCCTGTAGTACATACTGAATCACCACAGTCTGAATCGCTTTATCCTCACCAAGCATGGTTGGTCCCTGAACCACCTCATAGTGAGTTACCCGGATGTTTTTCGATGTCGGCTTATACACTTTGTCCTTATGATCGGGAGGTAGAAACTGGTAGGCCTGCTGACCTGAGGTCCAGCGAATCGACCCCTCATAGTTACGCAGGGTTGTCTCCAGGGTCTCTGCCCGGGTATGTTCCCCCAGGGTCTGACAGGCGACCAGCTGGATAAGAAAGGGTAAAACAAGGTAGTGCAATCGGCTCATAATGCGACTCCGTATCGGCGAAACAGCTCTCATACCACCTGATTGGGTATCAGAGAAATGAATGCCGTTAAAGAGATAACCCCGGCGTCAACAAACAATTTAGCCATCTCTGCGATACGTCGGATATTCTCAGCACGATCGCTATCGCTGAACCCCAGATCGCCACACAATCCATGGCGCACATTGTCACCATCGAAGACATAGGTACGGCAACCCCGTTGAAAAAGCTCTTCTTCCAGGGCATGAGCCAAAGTCGATTTACCCGAACCGGATAGACCGGTAAACCAGAGCAGCTTAGCCCGGTGCTTGTTCATCTGCTCTCGCCGTTCACGGGTCACAGTGGCTTGATGCCAAACGATATTATTCTGCATCAGAGTCCATAATTTCAGTTTTGTTAATACCTTTCATCAACCTGATGAATGGTTTCAGTATTGTGTCACCAGGATCAGTAAGTTATCAAAGATCTGACCATATTGGCAGCATCAAGATCGATAGATACGCATTATTTGCCCAGCCTACCCAGCTTTTCAACCCTGGGAAATCCTCGATTTAGTGCGTCCTTTCATCCTCCAAGACTGTTACAATGGAGCGCTTTTTTAAAACGACCACATTCAATATCATGCCAAATAATAATCGGGAACCTCAGAAGGAGCTCCTTCTGGGAGAGAGTAAAATTACCCTGCTGGGAACTGCCCACGTCTCCCGGAACAGTGCTGAAAAAGTCGAGGAATTACTGCAAACCGGTGACTATGATGCCGTTGCCGTAGAACTCTGCCCGAGCCGTTTCAATGCCTTGATCAACCCAGACGATCTGGCGAAGATGGATCTGTTTAAAGTGGTCAAGCAGGGCCGGGGGATGATGGTGATGGCTAACCTGGCATTGGGCGCCTACCAGCAGCGTCTGGCCAATCAGTTCGGTATTGCACCGGGGGCTGAGCAGAAAGAGGCGATCCGGATCGCCCAGGCCTCAGAAAAACCACTACTGCTGATCGACCGGGAGATCAGTACCACCCTGAAAAGAGTTGCTGGCAATCTCTCCTGGTGGAAACGTCTGACTCTGTTTGCCGGCCTGCTTTCGAGCATACTCTCCAAAGAGCAGGTCACTGAAGAGGAGATCGAACACCTTAAAGAGGGTGATATTCTGGAGACCACCTTTGCGGAATTTGCAGAGGATCGGCAGGATCTCTACCTGCCACTGATCGATGAACGGGATCGATACATGGCAGCAAGACTCAAACAGGAGATCGAGTCGGCGGGCCATGAAAACCTGCTGGTTGTAATCGGGGCAGGCCACATGCAGGGTATTGCCCGCTATCTGCAAGCCACAGAACAACAGCCAGCGAGCGAAACCATTGAACAACTTGAGCAACAACCCAAGCCCAGCCGCTGGCCTAAGATCATTCCTTGGGGAATAGCACTCCTGGTAGTAACTGGCTTTATCATCGGCTTTAACCGCAGCCCCGACCTGGGGCTGGAGTTGGTTTTTGACTGGGTATTGATCAATGGGGGGCTCTCTGCCCTGGGAGCACTACTGGCCGCCGCCCATCCGCTGACCATCCTTACGGCTTTTCTGGCAGCTCCCTTGACCTCCCTTAACCCAGCAGTCGGTGCCGGCATGGTGACCGCTCTGGCTGAGATTTTTCTGCGCAAACCCATATGAAAGCAAGTAGTGGTGGACGACACCACAACCGCTAGTGGCTGGTGGCGGAATCGGGTTTCCCGCACACTCTTGGTCTTTCTGTTCAGCACCATTGGCTCAGCCGCTGGCACCTACATCGCCGGCTTCCGCATTTTTGACCGGTTGGTCGGCTAGTGTAGTGTCCTATATCAAAGCGTGCATTTAGAAAGCCACTCAAGTCACGACAAAACAATCCATCTTTCAGGGCTTCAGGAGGGCCGCAAAGTGATAACCCGTCTTCGGTAGCTTCTCTCGCTCATAAAAATGGTGAGCAAGCTCCCTTTGCAACCCAGAATCACAATGAATTTGTTGACACCCCTCTCGCAGGGCTTGCTGTTTAAGCCATTCCAGTAATTTGGCGCCATTTCCCCGTGAGCGTTTCTCCGCCTGGGTAATAAAATCGTCGATATAGAGGAAACGACCCCAGGCAAGGTTATCCGAGACACGATATCCAGCCAGGCAGACCGGATTATCGCCTTCAAGCAACGTCGCAATTCGATACCCCGCCTGTTGTTGATGACGAACCAGGCTAACAAATTCCGATGCTTGGATATGCGGACGTAATTGCACCATCAATGGAAAACAGCGCTCTATCTCTTGGTCAGTCTCAGCAATCCTGATATACACGGCTATCGACACTCCTGTTGTTGATTTGATCTTGCTCTAGGGCCTGTTAACACTAACCCGATAGGCGCAACAGGCCCTAGAGCAAGATCAAATCAACAACAGGAGTGTCGATAGCCGTGTATATCAGGATTG
>JARRQD010000207.1:0-6695 GCA_037382205.1 Candidatus Thiodiazotropha sp. | reverse complement strand
ACAGCAGCAGCGGAGGCATCATAGGTTGAGAGGGAGATCATCTTTGAGATCCCCCTAACCTTCGTGTGCCAGGAGCCAGCTTCCAGTCAAGCATCACCAGCGTACCCATAAAGAGCACGTCTGTCATTGCTACTTTTCTCGGGAGTTCAAGTAATCAAGAGCGAGCCATTGCGCAGTCTATTTTGAGATACATCGCCACAATGGATCCTCCAGGTGTAGAGCTCTGCTTGGACGAGAGTCTGCTTTTATGTTTTGTGATTGATGATCCCAAAAAATCAGTTGACCGTTCCATTCTGTTAATGACTTGTTGTTTTTATCGAAAAAGTGATCGGTCGGCAGACTCACCCACTGGATGGGTCAAGCTAGCGGAAAAAATGGCACACTCGTAGTGGCGCCTGCCTATACGAGCAGCGCTACACAATCAGCATTCCTCTTGCTGAATATCCCGCTGAGTTTTTTTAGCAAAAGTGTCATCACTTCGGCATCAACAGGAAATAGAGCCCTTTTATGGTGGCAGCCGGACTCAATGGAATCCAACTTAAACACCATAATAATCTGAGGAATCGAGATGCGACTGAAGAAGATGTACCAGACACTGGTGCTGTTAACTGCGACCACGATAGGCATGAGCAGTTGTTTTGCCGGAAATCATTATGATCGTGATGAGGACGAGCACCGATACGAACGAACTCGACTGAGCATTCAACTGGGCCCCCGTCCTTTCTATCTGGTCGATGACATGGATGAGAGCAAGCTTAAACAGGAACTGCAGGCGTGCAGCAAAAACAAGAAGTTCAAAAAGAGCAACTTCTCCATCGGCCACCGGGGTGCCGCAATGCAGTTCCCCGAACATACGAAAGAGTCTTACATCGCAGCAGCCCGAATGGGCGCGGGCATAATTGAGTGTGATGTCACCTTCACGAAAGACCGTGAACTGGTCTGTCGCCACTCACAATGCGACCTGCACACCACCACCAATATCCTGGCAACTCAACTGGCGGCAAAATGTTCCCAGCCCTTTGTCCCGGCTGAGATCGACCCAACCAGCGGTGACGTGATCACCCCAGCTTCCGCAAACTGCTGTACCAGTGACATCACACTGGAAGAGTTCAAAACCTTGAAAGGCAAGATGGATGCGGCCAACAGTGCAGCAACCAGCGTTGAGGAGTACCTGAATGCTACGCCGAGCTGGCGCACAGACCTCTATACGGCAACCGGCACCCTCATGACCCACGCAGAGAGCATCGATCTGTTCCAGCAACTGGGTATCAAAATGACGCCTGAACTGAAATCTCCCAGCGTCGATATGCCCTATGAAGGTGACTACACCCAGCAGGACTACGCTCAGCAGATGATAGATGAGTATAAGGCTGCCGGTGTAAAACCGAAGCGGGTATTCGCTCAGTCTTTCAATCTGGACGATGTGCTCTACTGGATCGAGAATGAACCACGCTTCGGTAAACAAGCCGTTTATCTGGATAGCAGCGATAATCCCGCTGAGGCAGAGGCCACCATCGCAATGATGCCCTACCTTGCATCGAAAGGTGTTAACTATCTGGCGCCAGCAATCTGGGAACTTGTCACAGCTGAGAACGGTAAAATTGTTCCTTCCGACTACGCCCTGGCCGCCAAGGATCACGGCATCGACCTAATTACCTGGACCCTGGAACGTTCCGGCCTGCTGGCCAGTGGCGGTGGCTGGTACTACCAGAGCATCAGCGATGTCACTGACAATGATGGCGATATGCTGGTTCTGCTGGATGTGTTGGCACAGGAGGTAGGCATTAAAGGCATCTTCTCCGATTGGCCGGCAACTGTAACCTTCTACGCCAACTGCAAAGGCTTGTAAGCCTACTGCAGAGCTGGACAGATCTTCAGGGAGGAGGGTCTGTCCTTAATCGACCGACATCACCTTAATCAGATTGGTGCCGCCGGTTGCCTGGGTAGAGCCGCTGGTTGCAATCACCACATCGCCCACCGTCAGCAGGCCGCGATGCTTTGCCTGCTCAATGCAGTAATTTACTTTCGCCTCATCGTCGTGCTCTTGTGCATCGACTATCGGTATCACCCCCCAGTTCATGCACAATCGTCGAGTTACTTTGGCTGAATGGGTGACCGCCAGAATCGGGCATTCTGGGCGATGTTTGGAGATCAGCCGTGAGGTAAAACCACTCTCAGTAAGACTGATAATCGCCGCCGCATGCAGTTGATCCGCCATCGTAACCGCTGAACGGCTGACCGCTTCGGTCACCACATTGGAGGTATGGGGCAGAATATGCTGCAGATAACCATACTCACGCAGGGAGGCTTCAGTGCGAATCGCCAGTCGCTCCATGGTGCTGACCGACTCGACCGGGTAGTCTCCCATGGCGGTCTCTCCAGAGAGCATCAGAGCTGAGGAGCCATCCAATATGGCATTCGCCACATCACTGGCTTCAGCCCGGGTCGGTTTGGGATTCTGCTCCATCGAAGCCAACATCTGGGTGGCGGTGATCACCGGTTTTCCGTTGCTGACTGTGATGCGGATGATCTTCTTCTGCATGCTTGGCACATCCGCCAGCGGTAACTCAACGCCCATATCACCCCGGGCCACCATGATTCCGTCTGCCGCTCTGACGATCGATTCCAGGTTTTCAATACCAGCCCGATTTTCGATCTTGGCAATGATCGGTATCTTGCTCTCCCTTTCCGCCAGAATCTCCCTCATGCGTTCGATCTCAACAGCCTGCTGGATAAATGAAGCCGCGATATAGTCCACCTCATTCTCAGCTGCGAAGGCAAGCTCTTGCCGAATATCATCTCGTTGCTCTGGCTCAACCGCCGTCATCGATAACTGGGTATTGGGCAGGTTAACCCCTTTGTTCTCCTTGAGTATGCCCCCCAACACCACAGTACATCGGATCTCATCCCCATCCACGCCATCGACCGTCAACTCCATGGCCCCATCATCGAGCAGAATCACCTCACCTGGCGCCACCTCCTCGCTCAAGCGATGATAGGTTACTGAGACCCCTTGCTCATCACCAATCCGGTCATCCGTATAGAGTGAGAATCGCCCACCAGAATGCAATTCAACGACTCCCTGCTGCAGTTGGCCGGTACGAATCTCAACACCGCGGGTATCGATCATGATAGCCACAGGTATTTGCAAATTTTCCGATGCCTGCCTGATCCGAGCAATGCGCTGTTTGTGCTGCTGATAACTGCCGTGGGAAAGATTCAATCTGGCCACACTCATCCCGGCTCGGATCATCGCCTCAAGGGTCTCGATACGATCCGATGCCGGCCCAATGGTTGCGACGATCTTGGTTTTTCGAATTGCAAGGATCGACATGGCTTTATACTTTTAATTCGGGTCTGTTAACACTATAGCCAATAGACAGCTCGGCAGGCCGGATCGCTTCTTCTTTTGCCTGGATGACAGACCACCTCTGACTCATTGATAAATGCCTGATAGGTTTTAAAAGCCATTTTGCCGATTATCCGATGAGCCTTTCTGGTTGGATGAATGCCATCCCAGAAAAGATATCGATTGGGCTTTTTGCAGCTCGAGGGTTTCTGATCCGGCATCACGCAGGCATTCTCAACATCGCTCATTTTGAACGCTTGGTGGTTATCGACAATCTTCCGGGTACTCTGGGCAAAATCCATGCGAATGATTTTCAAACCTGGAGAACTCTGCTCCAACACATCCAGCAGACCGGCCAATTCACTGTTAAATTTCGCCGAGAGTATCGCCGCCCCCATCGCCGTGCCGGGCCGCATCGCATCCAACCGGCGCACCGCCGGTGTGATCGAGAGATCAGCCACATTGGCAACCATCAAACGGGTCGCACCCTCACTATAGAGGGCAATGATTGCATCAGAAATAGCGCTCAGTGCATTGGCGATAATCTCCGCGCTGCGTAGACCACTGCCATCTTCAGCCAGGGCCGACACCGCATCCCGCACATCGTTCCCACCCAGGGCCAAGACATAGAGAGAACGATCTGAAATCTGACCCTGGGCATCCTGCAGATAGAGCCCTAACTGGCTTGTCAGATTGATGTTCTCAGCAAAATCCCTGGCACGGGCGCCACCAACCGCATAGTTGGTCATCTTCAATTCGCCCCGATTCTCCCCTTTGAAGGCCGCTCCTGCGCTCTCTTCCAGATCGAGCTTTTTGGCAAACTGCTCCACCCAGGTCTTACCGTTGCTGAAATGGTAACCACCTCGGGCATAGGGCGCATCCGGCACCAGGAATTGATCGAGTTCACTGTAAGGGGGTTTGAGGGCGATACCGGTCAGATAGAAGGCGTTCCCCGGATCGGAAAGACTGTCTCCGAACACCACCAGACGTTCAATGGGTTTAGCGGCAATCGACAAACCCGGCGCAAACAGCAAACCAACCAGCAGCAAGACCAGAAGTCTTTCAATACCCCTTATCATGATCTATTTCCCCTTTTTTATTTCAACAGCAGTATACATCACTGCGGTTTCCCTATTCGCGCCTACTGGCTCTAACAGAGGGTTTGATGGCAACAGGCTATCGATGTTCCCTGGGGGTATAACAATTCGCTCGATTCAACCTATAAAGATCAGTTGGACAGCGTAAAGGGAGCGCTTGTGGTTGTGCAGGGCCGACAGCCGCTCCGGGGCGAGCGTGCCCAGGGCACGCCACGCCCCCTTGAACTCATCCAGCTCGGCAATCAGCGAAAGGATGTCATGGGTGATGTTGAGAGTGTCGGCTTTCAGGCTCATACCCATGTAAATACCCAAATATACCCATAAGGACAAGAAATAATCTAATGAAAGAATTGCGAGTTATGAGCGCTAACAAAAGCATTCATCGGATTGACCTTATCCTTATCCTTATCCAATCATCCCCACCCGCTTACTCACCCCATCTAATATCTGACCAGATGTCGATTCCGGCATGCCCGCATCAGCAGCCAAGTTGGCTGCCTCGGAGAGTACATTTTCCGTCCGCGCGACCAAGTCTATAAAAATGCTATCTATATACTGCTTGCTCAGTCCGGCCTTTTGGCCTGTCTGATAAAAATGACGGAGCTGGATCTGTTGTAAACGATAATGTTTTTTCTCCCCAAGAGCCATGGCCTGTTTTATTTTTTGAACCGGAAGCTGTGAATAGGGCGCCGCTGACATCACATCATACAGCGGCGTTAGCTTGTAACCGCCAGGGGTGATGAATATGGAGAAGTTCTTGGCATGGCCATCGATAGCGGCCAGTAGCCAGAACACAATCTGCGCCCGCATGAAAGTAAGGCGATCTTGGTGCGGGGCAATTGCACCATTTAGAAATTCCAG
This sequence comes from Candidatus Thiodiazotropha sp., assembly GCA_037382205.1. GTDB lineage: Bacteria > Pseudomonadota > Gammaproteobacteria > Chromatiales > Chromatiaceae > Thiodiazotropha. The sequence goes on along the minus strand of JARRQD010000207.1, from coordinate 1,388 downwards.
CACATCGATGATGCCGGGGCCGCCGTCGCTTTGATATTTACGTGCGGGAGAGACACCCAACGCCTGGCAGATGTCCTCCTGCGGCAGTCGGTAGAGTACACCCTCCTGCCAGGTCCGGTCGAAGCGTTCCAGTACGATTACGGGCTTGTCATCGAACAGATGTACTTGGGCATTAGCCGTCTCCAGACCCAGAGCACGGCATAGTGTCAGACAGAACCATTCATTCCAGGGTGTATCTGAAAAGTCAGCACCGTTGGGACCTTCCTTCATCGCCGGTTTGAAGATATGGGAGGTCGGTGTGGGACCGATGGGCAGTTGCCATCGATTATCGACCCGGAGAAATGCGGTCTTTTCCTGTACCCCGGCGATAGAGATACGAAAGTCATCCTCAGCCTGGATGCCGAAAGGGTTGGTGGCCAACGCAGCAAGCCGACGGGCGATCCCATCGTCACTGACCGGCCTGTATTCCATCTTGCCTGGATCCCCAGGATCCTCACCTTCAGAAACAAAACGCAATGCACCCACGCAGTCCCGTCCGATAGCGGCCAGCAGATCAAAGATGCCTGCACTTGCAGCGCGTTCACGCGCAGCGATCTTTTCCCTTACCCTGCGATCATCCGGCAGCAGGCCGTCAAAGTAGCTGGCAGCGCCCTCCCCAGACCAGATGCGATCGGATAGGGGCATGGAGAGTGAGATGGGGAATGCCCTATCGGACGCCAACCAGTCTGGATCATAGCGAAAAGCCGTGGCACCATCTGGCGCACGGGAGTATTGGCCAACCTTGCTTGAGCCGACATAGAGATCCAGTTCGCGTCTTCGACGTTTACGCCCCATGTTCAATACTCCGTTGGATCGAATCTGGTTGTGTGGCGCGGCACGATGGACAGGTCCAGGCCCAGCGCAGCCAGCACCCGGATAATGGTATCAAGTTTCGCCTTGGTTGCACCGTTCTCGATATCCGAGACCAGGGCCTGGCGAACTGAGGCTTTTTGAGCCACATCAACCTGCCGTAGGTTTCTGGACTTTCGGGCCAAGCGTATGGCCGCCCCCAGATCACTGTTATTGCGTATGACTTTTCCCATCAGCATAATCCTGTTTATACGATATAGCGTATAAACACTATATATACGCTAAACAGTATAATGTCAATATATACGCTTGAGCGGATAAATAGGTTGTGGTACTTTCGATCTGGCGACCACGTATCGCACCCGCAGAAAGCCGTGTTCCAACCGACCACATTTGAGGTAATCGGCAAATTCCTGTTCCACATGCAGGGGCAAGGGCTTACCCTGCATGGCCATCATATCTCTAAATTCTGGGTAGTACCGCTCGACGATTCGATAGAGCAGTGTCCGTTCCAGCCGGTGACGTTTATAGGGCGGGCT
>JARRQD010000206.1:6720-10233 GCA_037382205.1 Candidatus Thiodiazotropha sp. | reverse complement strand
AGCCTGATCGAAACCGCCAAGGCTAATGATATAGAGCCCTATGACTATGTGGTGTATGTTCTTAAGCACATTTCTGCCGCAGATACCGTTGAGAATCTCGAAGCCTTACTACCCTGGAACATGAAATCAAAAGGTTCGCAATAAGGCTGATTCTTTGGCGCTTACTTTGAAAGAGCAGTGCGATTAATTCGATTTACTGTCATCTCGGCCGTAGACATCAGAAAAGCGTTCTATATCATCTTCACCCAGATAGCTACCAGTCTGTACTTCAACAATCTCTAAAGGGATAAGACCTGGATTTTCCAGGCGATGGACTGTGCCGATCGGTATGTAGGTGGATTGATCCTCCGTCAGGAGCTTTTCTTCATTACCGTTAACGATTCTTGCTGTACCTTTCACAATGACCCAATGCTCAGCACGATGATTGTGTCTTTGTAAAGAAAGGCTAGCACCTGGATTTACCACAATACGTTTCACCTTAAACCGGTCACACTCATCCACGGTTTCGTATCTTCCCCAGGGGCGATAAACTCTGACATGTGTAAAGGGTTCATATCGACCAGACGCTTTAAGTCGGGCGACGATATCCTTCACATCCTGAGATTTTGATTTATCGGCAACCAACACTGCATCAGCAGTTTCAACCACCACCAAACCATCAATACCGATACCAGCTATCATGCGACTTTCACTGCGTAAATAGCTATTTGTCACATCCTGTGCGAGCACATCCCCTAAAAACACATTATCGTCTTCACTCTCTTTCGCTACGGCATCTGAGAGGGAAGACCAAGAACCGATATCACTCCATCCAGCAGACATTGGCACAACCATCGACTTATCTGTCTTCTCCATCACTGCATAATCAATGGACTCGGAGGGACAAGAGAGGAAAGCTTCTTTGTCAAGCCGTACAAAATCAAGATCGACACTTTGCTTCTCAAATGCATCGGTTGCAGCTCTAATGATTTCCGGCTGGAACTTGGTGAGTTCTTCAAGATAGCTTTGAGCTTTAAACAGAAACATGCCGCTATTCCAGAGATAGTGGCCCGATTCAAGATATTGGATTGCTGTTTCTAAATCTGGCTTTTCAACAAACTCCTCGACTTTATAAGCACCGCTATTCTTACCATTCTGTTCTCTGCGGATATACCCATAACCCGTTTCGGGCTTATCCGGCACCACACCAAAGGTCACTAAGCCGCCGTTTCTTGCCGCCTCTACCCCCCTTTCTATAGCTCCTAAAAACGCGGATTGATCAGAGATGACATGGTCAGATGGCGTCACCATGACCATAGCTTCCTTATCTTGCCGCAAGGCAAACAACGCCCCACAAGCTATTGCGGGCGCCGTATTCCTCCCGATAGGCTCAAGCATGATTGCAGAGCACTTTTTATCTGATTTTCGCGCCTGTTCAGCAACCATGAAGCGATGCTCTTCATTGCATATAACCAATGCATCAGTACTCTCTGGCAACTTAGAAACTCGCTCAAGAGTAGCCTGAAAGAGGGAGCTATCATCTATCAGTGGTATGAATTGCTTTGGATAGGCGCTTCTTGAAAGCGGCCAGAGCCTTGTTCCAGATCCACCCGACAAAATAACTGGCACTATCAATGTACCCTCCATTCATCCAGCAAATTAATACAAATTCGATTCATACCTTGGGCCCACTGCTCTGAATCCGCTTCGGTGTAGCAGCGCAATTCTGGCGCATTACCTGATGGCCGTAAGTGAATAATATCATCACTCTTGAAGGTTATTCGCACACCATCGGTTAAATCGATAGCTTTAACCTCACCAAATTGATCACCAAATACCTGTTCAATCGCTTTGCTGTCACGTTCAAAATCACCACTCTGAAAAGCTGCAAGGCGTTTCTGACTGAGATCTGTAGGAAAGGCCTTTAGGCGATTACTGGAGGTAAATCTTGCCGGTACGATCGCCGATAAATCAGAGACCTTAACTTTACCGTGTTGCGTCCGATTCAGAATACTTAGGATTACAATGAGTGCATCACGAGTTGGTAACGGTTGCAACGCTGCGCTCCCCATTTTGAGTGTGTCTGCATTGAGAAATCCTCCATTCGCCTCATAACCCACAACCGCTCGTCTACCTTCTTCGAGTAGTGCGTGCATAGCAGAGACAACATAGGGTGACCCAATACGGGTACGAATCACCCCGCTGAACCAAGCCGAGCGTTCAACAGCACTGTTACTACTGACCGGAGTAGCGACCCATTCTGCTTCAAGGAATTTTGCACATAGCATTCCAGCAATATCGCCACGCAGCCAATTTCCATGTTCATCGCTAAGCAACGGCCGATCACCATCTCCGTCCGTTGAGACAACACTATCCAGGTCATGAGTTTTCGCCCAATCCTTCGCTAAAGCAATATCTTCGGATCTGATCGCCTCAGTATCCACTGGAACAAACTGATCTGAATAGCCTAAACGGACAACCTCTGCACCCAGAACCTCAAGAATTTCAGCAGCAGACTCTCTCGCAACACTGGAGTGCTCATAGAGGCCAACTCTTAACCCATCCAAGCATCCTGAGCTAAAAAAATCGGTATACCGCTTTACATAACTCTTGTATGCCGCTCTATTTACAGGTGGCAAATCAATTGCCTGGTCAAAGTCTCCCTGGTCATTGAATAGGCGCTCGGGAATCTCAATAACCTGATCTCGGATTGCCTGTTCATCCTGCTTCAGAATTTCACCATCTGGCCGGTTAAACTTGATACCATTACGGTCATCCGGGATGTGACTTCCGGTAACCATAATGGAGGGCACACCTTGCTGCAGCCCATAAAGCGCGATCGCAGGTGAAGGAATATAGCCACAATTAACCGCTTGAAGGCCATGATCAATAATCGCCTTACAGACTGCGGCTAGGATTCTTGGCGTACTGGGGCGATAATCACCAGCTACGGCAACGCTATTGCCTTTGCAGATCTGCCCGGACTGCTCAAGATGCTGTAAAAAAGCACTGGTATATGAGTAGGCGACAAAATCGGTTATTGCAGAAACCAATCCTCGCGCCCCACTCGTTCCAAAAGTCACCCCGGAATTCAACATCAGCTCTGATATTGAACAATTCCCAGCTTTCATATCAATCCATCCTGATCCACTTTTCGAATAAACAGCACGTACAATACATAAGCCGTACTGCTTAGTTTATCAACTACTCGAACTAGGTAAATTATGAGTCGTGGTAATACTTTTTGAACAGTAATCTAGCCGAGTCCCGATTGAACTCAGTGAGCTTTCTGCTGGATTTGTCATCGAATGCGCTTTTCTGGTCAATAGGCTGTATCGGTTCGACATTGCCCTGACGATTCTCCCCCAACACGACCGGCGTGAAGTGTCCAGTGGAGTTCACGGCAGTTTTTGAATACGCTCTGCGAGCTTTGGCCTTCTCCTGTAGTACGCCGGTTACAACTTTGCTGTCGAGGATCGTCTTCTCATCGGCAAAACCGTGAACCAATGCCGCATCACATATCGTATTGATTAC
>JARRQD010000206.1:0-6709 GCA_037382205.1 Candidatus Thiodiazotropha sp. | reverse complement strand
CCTTTCGTGAATAGAGGCTTCTTACGACCGGCAGAGCGTGTTCTGTGGAATATATAGGCCCTTGTCTCATTTTCATCAAGCGCTGACAAGTGGTAATCAATCGAGACACGTTGCTGGAACTGCAATAAATCCTCATGCATCAGTAGACTGCGCAATTGGGGTTGTCCGACAAGAATAATCTGCAGTACCTGGTGCTTGTCAGCATTGATATTGGAGAGCAGTCTCAACTCTTCCAGAACCTGAGCCTCCAGATTCTGCGCCTCATCCACAATCAATACTGTACGTTTATTTTGGGCATATTGGTCGATCAGAAACTGGGTAAAGAGGTCATGAAGAACGACTCGCTCCTTTTCCCGATACTCCAAGCCAAAAGCAAGCAACACCCATTGCAGCAACTCCCCCATATCACGGTGACTCGTATTCACAAGACCAACAGCGACATCGTCCTCTAACTGGTCAAGCAGATGACGTATCAGGGTTGTTTTACCACTACCTACTTCACCGGTAATCACAGTAAAGCCTGCCTGACTTAACATCCCGTACTCAAGCATTGAATAGGCAGTGCTATGCTTTTTCCCAAGAAACAGGAAAGACGCGTCAGGTAGCAAGGTGAATGGCTTTTCAGTAAAACCATAAAATGCTTCATACATCCGCTGTGTTGCCCCTAATGAGGTTGCATCCTCAAAGACTATGAATCGTAACTGCCATTATCTCATGCATTATCATTGTACAGCAATATTCCAGTAGAGATTTTAAGTGTTGTTTATCTCAACTTGACCTAAAACTCACCTGCCTGATTAAAAACAAGGTTTTCAGCGAGTTAATATTGCCGGAAGCAGCGAACCATTCAGCTCATACTCAAGCCCCTTCATCTTCCATACACAGCTTAAGACTGCTGTACCAATCTGGCAAATTCAGCTTAAATACTTGATTTAACTTACCATTATCCAGAACAGAATAAGCTGGACGACGAGCAGGCGTTGGATATTCATGGGTGCAGATTGGCATGAGGGAACAAGATTCCCCAGATAACTCAAGAATCTGCTGAGCAAAACCATACCAGCTGGTATCCCCGCTATTTGTTAGGTGGTAGATGCCTTTCAGCTCAGCAGCATCCAAGGAGCCTGATTGCAGTTGACCGATAACCTGGGCCGTTGCCTCGGCAATCATCCGGCTCCAGGTAGGCGCCCCCCGCTGGTCATCAACCACTTTCAACTCATCTCTGTCACGAAACAGCCTGAGCATAGTTTTCATGAAATTCTGGCCGTGATTGCCATATACCCAGCTGGTACGAAATACCATCGCTGCAGCCTCTGTTGCCAGCACACGACGCTCACCTTCCAGCTTGGTTTTGCCATAAACCCCCAGTGGAGCGGTTGAGTCCTCCTCTCTGTATGGCCTATCGGACTCACCATCGAAGACAAAATCCGTCGAATAGTGAATCAATACAGCATGATTTTCTGCGGCAAGCGTCGCCAACAGTTCGGGGGCATCAGAATTCAGCTTCTCTGAAAGCTCGATCTCAGACTCAGCCTTATCAACAGCGGTATGGGCAGCCGCGTTGACGATATAATCCGGCCCTGTTTCTAAAACCACCTTTTTTACTGCGTCTGGGTCGAGTAAATCCAAGGTATAACCATAACGCCCACAAAGAGAGGTGGCTGTTACATCAGCCAGTACCGCCAAGCTCCGCTGCAACTCCCAACCAACCTGGCCATCGCATCCAATCAATAGTATCTTCGGGCGGTTTATCGACATATTACGTCTCTTTCTCGCTCATATATTGTGGCAGTGTATCTTCAGCTATTTGGCTGAGCAGTGGCGCATCCTGATCCTTCTCTGCCAATAGCGGCTCCCGCCCAGCAGGCCAGTCGATGCCGATTTCTGGATCATCCCAACGAACTGAAAACTGGGTCTCCGGATGGTAATAATCGGTACATTTATAGGCGAAAATCGCCTCTTTACTCAACACCAGGTAGCCATGGGCAAAGCCCTCAGGTACATAAAACTGATGATGATTTGACTCAGAGAGATGTACTCCAACCCATTGGCCGAACCAAGGTGAACCTTTGCGCACATCAACAGCCACATCGAAGACTTCACCTTTGACGGCCTGTACCAGCTTTCCTTGACTGAAGGGGTTCTGAATATGCAGCCCCCTTAAGACTCCCTGCTCCGAATAGGCCATGTTGTCTTGGACGAACTGCTTTGGAATGCCTGCTGATGCATAGCGCTCGCTCTGCCAACTTTCCATAAACCAACCGCGCTGGTCACCAAAAACATTGGGTTTGAGCAGTAAAACCCCTGGAATTTTTGTTTCCACAATCTCCATGCCTACATTCTCCGCTCGCAGAGCCCGAGCAGATACTGACCGTAGCCATTTTTCTTCAGTGCATCCGCCATCGATTTCAGATCTTCAAGACCGATCCAGTTCTGGGTAAAGGCAATCTCTTCAGGACAGGCTATTTTCAGACCCTGACGCAGCTCGATTGTCTCAATAAAGTTACTCGCCTGAATCAGACTTTCATGGGTACCTGTATCGAGCCAAGCAATACCACGCCCCATCTTTTCCAAACGCAACTGCCCCTTCTCCAGATAGCATTTATTCAGATCGGTGATCTCTAACTCGCCCCGCTCCGAAGGTTGCAACGAGAGCGCCATGTCTGTTACCTGCTCATCATAAAAATAGAGCCCGGTCACCGCATAGTTGGATTTTGGTTTGGTGGGCTTTTCTTCAATATCGTTAACCTTTCCATGCTCATCGAAGTCCACCACACCATAGCGCTCTGGATCATTCACCCAGTAGCCGAATACTGTAGCACCGGCTGTTGACTCGGCTGCCCGCTTAAGCGAGTCGACAAGCCCATGTCCGTAATAGATATTGTCACCTAAAATCAGGCAACAAGGATCTCCAGCAATGAACGCCTGACCGATGATAAATGCCTGGGCGAGTCCACCGGGCTCAGGTTGAACCGCATAGGTGATCTCAATGCCCCATTGATGACCATCCCCCAACAACCCTCTAAATAAAGGGGCATCCTGAGGTGTTGTGATGATCAGGATATCCCGAATCCCAGCCAGCATCAGGGTTGAGAGTGGATAGTAGATCATTGGCTTATCATAGACAGGTAGCAGCTGTTTTGAGATCGTCAAAGTCAGCGGATGCAGACGGGTTCCCGATCCACCTGCCAGAATAATGCCTTTGGTCACATTGTTAGCCATATTTTAACCCTGCCCCAGTCGTTCGCCACGATAACTCCCATCGAGCACTCGCTGACACCAGAGTTCATTTTCAAGGTACCACTTAACTGTCTTTCTAAGTCCAGTTTCAAAGGTTTCTGCTGGTTTCCAGCCCAACTCCCGTTCCAGCTTGCTGGCGTCAATCGCATAGCGTTGATCGTGACCAGGTCGATCATCAACAAAAATCTTTAGATTGCTATGGGGTTTATATTTTGAATCTGGGACGAACTCATCCAGCAAAGAACAGAGGATCTCAATGACATCGAGGTTTGACATCTCATTGTTACCACCTACATTGTAGACCTCACCCGGGATACCAGCCTCAAGCACGCGCCAGATCGCTCGACAGTGGTCCTCCACGTAGAGCCAATCCCTAACGTTACTCCCGTCACCATAGATTGGTAAAGGTTCTCCAGCCAACGCCTTCTGAATAAACAGCGGAATGAGTTTCTCCGGAAACTGGTATGGACCATAGTTATTTGAACAGTTTGTCGTCAATACCGGCAGCCCATAGGTGTGGTGCCAGGCACGGACCAGATGATCTGATGCCGCCTTTGATGCCGAATAGGGAGAATTCGGCGCATAGGCCGTCGTCTCTGTAAAGAGCCCGTCTGCCCCCAATGAGCCATAGACCTCATCAGTGGAGACATGCAGGAAACGAAAAGCATCAGCCGCTTCACCGGGTAGAGTCTGCCAGTGAGATCTGGCACATTCCAGCAGATTGAAGGTGCCGCCAATATTGGTATCAATAAATTCCGCTGGTCCGTCAATCGACCGATCAACATGACTCTCTGCAGCAAAATTGACGACAGCATCTGGTTTGTAGCGCTCAAATAGCTCAGAAACTAGCTTCTGATCCTGAATCTTACCTTGAATAAAATGGTGATCAGGGTGTTTTTCCAGTGATTTCAGAGTATCCAAATTGCCCGCATAGGTGAGCGCATCCAGGTTAATCACCTGAGGCGAATCCTGATGAGAAAGGAGAAAGTGGACAAAATTACCACCGATAAACCCGGCTCCACCGGTCACAAGAATCGTCTTCATTATTTATAATGCCATTAAATTCTGTATGTTACACCATTAAAAAATGGTATTGCAATGCGGCATTATACAGACTTGAGCTCCCAGCAACTACGTGGTGTTGAAATGTTGAACTTAGTGGCCTGAATTTATCGATAAAGGCTGTAACCGGTTTTTTTGGTCACCAGCTCTGAAACACTTAATAGGAGTCTTCTTGTGAACATTATTCAAAAAACAACTCATATTGAGTTAACGCTCATGGTTCTGAAATGGATTGTAGAAAATAGACTTTAATCAAGCTGTTTGTCGGGTGCAGTAGCTCTCTGCACCCGATAAACATGGTTTTCATGGCTAGACTTGGGGGTTAAAACACCCTATTGGAGTTGCCCCTGAAGAGATTTCGCTTCAACGATACCTTCGAATGACTTACCCGTGGACAATGCAGCATCAAGATGCGTTTTTGCAGCCCCCATATCACCAATTCGCTGGTAGGCCAGAGCAAGATGATAGTCAATTTCAGGAATCCCTGAACTCTTCCGCAGTGCTCGCTTGAGTACCGAGATAGCTTTATCCGTGTCCCCTCGCTTCAAATACGTCCAACCAAGAGTGTCAAGCACAGTGGGGTTCTCTGAGGTCGAAAACCCTTCGACCAATTTTAACGCCCGATCCATCTTTGCCTGATCTGGCTCCCCCCTAAGAAGCATCATAGCCAAATTATTAGCTGCCAACATATTGCCTGGGTATTTATCGAGAATCTGCTGATAGATTTGCAACGATTCATCAGTCTGCCCTAACTTATCCTGAGTCGTTGCCAATTCAATGCCCAATACTGGATCCAGTGTATTTTGGAAGCCTCGACGCAACATGGAAATCGCTTCTGGCTGTTTACCCTCCATGAGTTTTACCTTGACCAGATTCCGATATGGAACTGGCCACTTCTCATTGATCGCTAAACTACGTTCGAAAGCTTTTTCAGCCTCGATAAAATGTTTCTGGGAAAGTTGTATTTCTCCTAGTAAATTATAGGCGAGGTAGTGTTTTGGATCGGCCTTAACTACCTGCTTGATTCGATCTAGGGCAATATCAACTTGTTTCAATCCAAAATAACTTTTAGAGAGAGCAACCAACACATCAATTGCCCCCGGTTTAAGTTCTAATGAGCGTGATAGGTTTACAACACTCTCCTCCAGCCGTTTATTATTCTGATCAACTAACCCTTGGTAATAGTAACCTAATGACTCAGATTCATTTTTTTCCTGAAGAGTTTTTGCGATTTTTAGTAGTTCTGTCCAGTTCTTCTGCTTAAGATAGACCATCCCAAGGCCACGAAGCACTGAAATCTCATTAGGCGCAAACTTGAGCATCTTTTGAAGAACTGCCTGTGCATCGTCAAGTTCTCCAATTTGGATTAAAAGTTGAACTAACTCAAAATTGGCAGTAATTTCCTGAGGCTGAGCTTTAACTGCATCCTCGAGACTCTGACGTGCTAGTTCTATCTCACCCTTTTTTAAATGTGACCTTGCCTTAAGTCGATGAGCTTTTACATGCCCAGGATCTTCCCTTAGCAGAGTTCTAAGGTCAGCGATGCCTCGATCTGGATCTTCACTGACCAATGCAATACCTGCACGAACTAAAAGCGCATCTTTATACTTTGGATCGGCTTCCAATACCTCATCAACCAATTGCCTTGCTTCTTGAATTGAACCATTTTTAACTAGAATGCTTGCCTTTAGTGTACGAGCCTTCAATCCGTCCAAAGTCATCTTTGCTTGATTGATCACTTCTGAGAGTAGAGTGATTGCCTCAGCGTTACGCTTGTTTGAGACGTGGTACTTCGCAAGCTCAAGTTTGAAAGCCTGGTTCTCTGGGTATTGAGTAACGTAACTAGTCAACAGAGACTCAGCACCATCAAAATCCTTGTTACTCTTCAAATAGCTAACCAATGCGAGTTTTGCATCTGTATTGTCAGGTAAATCCTTTACCGCCTGCCTTAGCACGTTTTCCGCCATATCTGGCTGACCCTTTTCCTTGTAGAAATTCACCAGATGCAGGCGGTGTTGCAACTCATTGGGATTAGATTTGATTAAATCAGACAGAACTTGAATGACGGCCTTATTATCATTTGACTTAGCATAGAGTCTTGCCAAAAGCAGATATGAAGCAACCCTGTCTTTATGTTGACTCAGTGAATCCTTCGCTATCTTAATGGCACGATCCAGTTCACCACGATCAGCGTAAAGTGCCGAAAGCAGTGATGCTGCTTCAACATTCCCAGGATCGGAAGAGATAGCGCCCATTACATCTTCTATTGCCGCATCATTATTGCCGGATTTTGCCAAAGCAAATCCCCTCAGCACGAGAGCCTCTGGATGATCTGGCGCTATCGCTAGTACTGCTTCAGCAGCTTCAAGCGCTTTCTTAGTATCGCCAGCCAGCACATAAATTGTGC
>JARRQD010000205.1:0-14227 GCA_037382205.1 Candidatus Thiodiazotropha sp. | reverse complement strand
CAAGTGTCGCGGGCACATGGATGTGTAGGAGCGACCCTTGCCCTGCACCACCACAAGCGCACCCTTCACGCTGTCCAACTGATCTTTTTAGGTTGAACCGCTCATCGGACTTCAGACGACTGACAGCCAGTCTCAAGGCGGCTTTGGCTTGAGCCATTGAGGGTCCGCTCATCGAGCCTGAGTGATCAATGATGAAAACCAACTCCCTGGACAGTGGCTCTTCGGCAGCGGCTGCAGCCGGTGGCATCAACATCAAAAGTGCGTAGTCCTGCCCCTGCCACTGCTCACGAAACAGGGCCATCTCCGGCTCTGCACCTATCTCGGGCCGACAGGGTAAAGATATTGGGCCGTTGCTGAGACAGCAGACTCGCCCGCTTACCTGCCTCCCTGGCCTGCTTGAAGATCCGTTTGGCGGCCGCCTTCTCTTCAATTACCCCTTCAATGGTGCGCTTGCCGATCTTCATCCTCATCCGCTCAACCGCACTCCCTTCAGCCAGGGGGAACTGGTAGTTACCCTCCATCCAGAGCTGACTCGGGTTGGTAAATACTTGCTCCTCCTTGATCCAGGCAAGCACCCCGGCCACATTGATCTCGACACGGCTATTGAGCATCGGCGCCATCTCGATGTGACGCCCATCAAGACTCTGTAATTGTAGCCCGCCAGCCACCTCTCCAGCTGGCTCAGCCTGCACACTGCTCCAGCCAAATACCAGCAGGATCAGTAACAGACCACCTGACAATCCGGTCATGATGGCGGCCATCAAGGTCACCAACATATCGACAATGAAGGCCCGGCTGAACTGGACCTTGAGTGGTTCTTTAAGTTCTGTTTCTGTGTTTACACCCATCACTATCTCCAATTGGGTCTTTTTTCGGCTTCACCGCCCGCCGGGGAGTGGCGGCAACCCGGCGATAGGTAAAGCTGAGAATCTTTTCCGGCGAGCCATAGACAAAGGCTTCGCAGATCGGCTCAAAACGGCCTTTCATGAAGCCTCCCCATGCAGCAGGGTGAGTTGCACCATACGATCAAACGCCAGCCCCTCCAGGTCGGTCAATGGATAGACTGCAGCCGACTCACCCTGGTAGCGCAACTTGATGCGTTCCTCTGAGAGGCCAGCACCAATCAGCATCTTGGCCACCGCCTCGGCCCGCTCGCGACTCAACTGCTGGTTGAACGCCTCAGTGCCACGCTGATCGGCGCCCGCTTCAACCAACAGCTGAAATTGTGGAAAGGCTTTGAGCATCTCCGCCAGAGAGTTCAGCTGCTCGACCATTTTTGGTTCGATCTGGCTACTGCCGGTACGGAACCCCAGGCAAAAACTGAATCCCTCCTGTAGAGCGAGCAGGGTGTTTTCGGCCTGCTGCTGTTTGAAAAGTTGCTGGTGGTCCTGTGCCTGATCGACAAAGAAATCCACCTCCGGCTGTGCGATGGGAGGCTGCTTCGCCGTCACCTCCAACTGTTGATTCTGAGCACGAAGATCTCCGATGACTGCGCCACTGCTAAAACCGATCACGGCCCCCGCTGGCCCACCCAGCAGGCCGCCGGCCAGCAGGCCGAGCATCGAGCCGTAAAATCCCTGCTTGTTGGTCGACTCAACCGACTCCTGGGCAATCGCGGGTTGCTGCAGTAACAGACCGGTAAGTGAAACGACGATAAGATGTTTTTTCATTTTGCTAACTCCTGGATGTTGAACCAGCGCACCCTCCATGGTGGATAGTGGCAATCCTTGCCGGCGCCGGAATGCTTTGCTTTCCGGGAGTAATTACACGCTAAAGAAGTGGCTTTTCTGCAACCAAATGAGGGCGATTCAATGGCAAATTGTGGCAACAATATGGCAGTTGCCGGGCCGCTCAAGCCGAGAAGTCGACTCTGCCTGCGCAGTCGAAACGCGGCTATCGGTGAAAATGGTTGGGAATCAGTAAAAAACAGACATAATCATTAGCCGTTCAAAAAAACCTTAATCAAATTATGGACTAAAGTTACTTATTGGGAGTGCCGACACGGACTGGCATCTGCAGGGAATTATCCTTAAAAATGATAACCAACTATCGCGCTTATGCAGTCGGTTTGCTGCTCTGTATATCGAGCTCAGCGAATTCCGTCGATTTAGTGATCAACCGGGACATCGACTACCAGAGTCTCTCCCGCAATGCTTTGCGCTCCATTTTCAGTATGCGGATGACCCAGTGGCCGAACGGCACACCGATACGAGTCTTTGTGATGGGGGACAAAACATCACAGCACTCCAGCTTCAGTAAACATGTACTTGGGGTATTCCCCCACCAGTTGCGTCGTGCCTGGAATCGTCAAATCTACTCTGGCACGGGACAGGCCCCCATGAAGGTTGAAACTGAAGCGGAGATGCTCGAAAAAATTGAAAACACACCTGGCGCTATCGGCTATCTTTCCAAGGACAATATCAATGAGCGTGTACGGAAGCTCTCTGTTGAATAAGCGCTGGACCGAGAGGTTACTGGCGCTGCTGCTGCTCTCCACGAGTGGATTGACAGCGGCTCAACTCGACCAACTGGATGGTGCATTTCAAGTGCATGGATTCCTTACCCAGGCCCATGTAAAGACGACAGAGAACAGTTTCTTTGGTGACAGTCAGGATGGCAGCTGGGCGTTTCGGGAATTGGGCATCAACAGCTCATATCAGTTGACCCCAGGCACGATGGCCTCGATCCAACTCCTCTCGCGTCGCGCCGGTGAGATGTATGACGGCTCATTGGGGCTCGATTATGCCCAACTCGATACCACCATCTATCGGCAGGATCTGAATCGCTTTGGTGTTGTCATGGGTCGATATAAGAACCCCTTCGGGCTCTACAACAACACCCGGGACGTGGCGGCAACCCGACCTGGGATTTTCATGCCCCAGGCAATCTACTGGGATCGAGTGAGAAACATGGTGCTATCAAATGATGGCGCCCAGCTGTTCGGTGATATGTATGTCGATGAACACCGATTTTCACTCCGCTTGATCGCTGGAAAAACCCCAATCGATGAGAATGTTGAGAAGTCTTACCTCGATCCGATGCTCAATCCACAGCTGCAGCAGGATGGCCTGACATTGGGTGGCCGACTCCTCTACGAGTGGGATGGCGGGCGTTTCAATCTTGCCTACAGCAGCGCCACCTTAAAACTGGATGCAGAGACCAGTTTGCTGCCTGCCGGATCGATCGATATCGACTACCAGATCTTCTCAGCGCAGTACAACGGCGAGTTATGGAGTCTGACCTTTGAGTATATGCAGGAACCATTAGACTACTCTGGATTTGACGGCATGATGGATGCTGGCGACACCACCCTGGATGGCTACTACCTGCAAGGCACCTATCGTCTTTGGGATGACCTTGAGCTGTTCGCCCGATACGAGGAGAGTCACTATGACAAGGAGGATAAAAGAGGTGAGAAGACCGGCCAGCGACTGGGACTGGATGCACACAACTTCTATAGCCGGGTGACAACCCTGGGACTACTCTGGGAGGTCACCGACAGGATGATTGTTCGTGGCGAGTTCAGCCAGGTGGATGGCACGATTTTCCTCTCCAACCAGGAAAACAATTCTGCACCGAACCAGAGGTCACGTAACTGGAACCTCTTCTCCCTATTAGTCTCCTACAGCTTTTGAGTAAACCAATGCCTCAAGCATACCTGAACGGGCTAATTGACAAGCAACAAGCGGGAAAGCAGCCCTACTTTCTCAGTCTGAAGTGGAAAGTGATGCTACTGTTCAGCCTGGTTGTGCTGATCATGAACGCGGGTCTGGCCGGCATGGGCTACCTGCAACAGCTGAATCTGTTCAGGACCTATCAACAGCAGATTCGTGAACAGCAGAACAGGCAGGTCAAATCCCTGCTGGACAGCAGTTTCTATCGCCTGGAGCAGGTCGCGCTGATGATTCCCGCCCTGGCGGAGGCCGCCAGCCAGAACGATGAGCTTCCACTGAGTAAAAAACTGCAGACTTTTTTTGTCCACAGTGCTGTGACCCTGGAGATGGAGTGGGGGCTGGAAGAGGCCGCCTATTTCAGCAAGAAAAACCATTTAGAGTTCAAGTGGCAGACCCGCGCCCTCGGCGCCCCCTTCATCGAGCTGGTCAATACAGTCAACCGACTGGAGACACCAATGACTATGCTGCAATGTAATATACGTTGCAGCCAATATGTGGCCACCCCCCTGCTCTATAAGGGCGAACATGCCGGTGTAATTCTGGTGGGACGCTCTATCGCTGATCTGATTATTGAATTCAACGAACTGGCAAAAACCGATATTGCCGTAATCAGCCACATCGAACAGTCGTCAAACTATGACAACCACTCCCGTTATTTGCACGATTGGCAACGCTATATCAGCGCCTCGAGCAACCTGAAAAAGCTGCTGCCTGTGTTCCAGGAGACTGCCGAGGAGGTCGAGCTGATGACCCTGCTCAATCAGGGTCACACAACCCGATACAACCATGAGGACTACACCTTCAATCTGGTACCAGCCAGCAGTGACGCTTCGGTACTCTCTGCTGATTTCATTCTGGTGAGCAATATCACCCCGGTGGTACAGCAGATTCGTCAGGCAACCATCCACTCGTTATTGATCGGCATCCTCGGCTTTGTTCTCTCTGAGCTATTACTGGCAACCGTGCTCTGGAATCCGATGAAACGTCTGCTGATGATCTCAGACAGTCTGCCTCTGTTGGCCAAAAATGCCTTTGATCAGGTACGCCAAACGCTCAGCCTGAAACAGCATGACTGGTACCAGGATGAGATCGACATCGCCAGCGATTCGGCCATTGAATTGACCTACACCCTGGAGAGTCTCAACGAAGAGATCGCCCACAATACCAACAGTCTGATCAAACGCAGTGAAGAGCTGGCGCGGGAGCGAGATTTTCTCAGCACCATCATGAACAGTGCGCAGGTGATCATCCTCACTCAGGATCTGGATGGCGCGATTCTGACCATGAATCCTGAGGGGTGTAAATTTGTCGGCATCAAAGATTATCGTCGCGGCAGCGGCTATTTCAGTGATCTCTATATGAGCGCCGATGTTGCAGATGAGATGTTGCCGGTGATGAAAGGTCTGCGTCAGGGGATGATTCATGTCTACCAGCACGATACATCCGCTTTCTCATCGGATGGGCAGAACAAAACCATCTCCTGGGTCCACTCCAACCTGATCAAAAAGCCAGTTGCCGGCCTCCCCGTGGTACTCTCCATCGGGCTCGATATCACCGATCGGGAGTTGGCGGAGCAACGCCTGGCCTGGCTGGCCAATCACGACCCGCTCACCGAACTCAACAACCGGCGCTACTTCCAGTCGGAGCTTGAAAAGATCATCACCCTGGCGGATCGCTACAACCACACCAGCGCACTGCTGTTTTTTGATCTGGATCAGTTTAAGTACATCAACGACTCCAGTGGACACCACACCGGTGACGCCATGCTACAGATCGTCGCCCGCAAGCTGCGTGAGATCACCCGTTCCACCGACCTGATCGCTCGCCTGGGTGGTGATGAGTTCGCGATTGTCATACCGGAAGCGGATATTCCCGCCGCTACCCGCTATGCGGACAAAATTCTGAGTGAGCTGAAAAAGATCACCATACCACTGAGGGGACACCGCCACTGGGTCTCCGCCAGCATCGGCATCGTTGCCTACCCGAACCATGGCAAAAATGCCAACGAACTGCTCTCCAATGCGGATCTGGCCATGTATCAGGCCAAAGAATCGGGCCGTGATCAGTGGCACCTATTCTCCAGCAGTGAGCAGGCGAGAGAACAGATGAGCGCCAGAGCCACCTGGAAGGACAAGATCGAACAGGCCCTCACAGAGGACAACTTCCTACTCTACTTTCAGCCAATCCTGGAGATCAACAGTGGCATAATTTCCCACTATGAAGTGTTGATCAGAATGGTGGAGGAAGATGGCTCGATCGCCATGCCCGGCGAGTTCATTCCGGTTGCCGAACGCACCGGCCTTATCCACCGGATCAATCGCTATGTTCTACAGGCCTCGGTGGCCAAACTGGCAAGTCTGAACAAACAGGGTATCGATATTACTCTCTCGATCAACCTCTCGGGTCGGGTCATCGATGACCCGGAACTGCTGCCGCAACTGACCCATCTGGTCAACAGCAGCGGCATCGACCCAACCCGGCTGGTATTCGAATTGACCGAGACCGCCGCCCTGGCGGATGTCAATGCGGCAGAGCGACTGATGCGAGCGCTACAAGCCAATGGCTGCCGCTTTGCACTGGATGATTTCGGGGTCGGTTTCTCATCCTTCTACTATCTGCGGGAACTGCCACTGGACATCGTCAAGATCGACGGCTCCTTCATCAAACAACTGCCGACCAACTCCATGGATCAGGTATTCGTCAAGGCGCTGACCGAGATGGCCACCGCCCTGGGCAAAGATACGGTTGCTGAGTTTGTCGAAAACGAAGCGACCCTGACGCTGCTGAAGGAGCTTGGTGTGATCTACGCTCAAGGCTACTACATCGGCAGACCCTCTCCGGATATCCCCGTCAACGACCAACTCGCACACAAACACTTGGCAGAGACGATACAGAGCTAAAACCCATTAAAAGCCAAAACAACTTGTGATTCACTTGATCCACGACATTTCGATCTATTGCCGTCTAGTTACGGCAAAAATAGTGAGCAGCCCACTCTCCAGGAATAGCCTGCTATTCCAAGGCGTTGCAACGCCGCCATGCGCCGCCACAAGCGTGCCATTCACGTTGTAGCGTGATTCACCCAGCAGGTGACATAACCATCGAAGCTATTTTCTTTAAATTCAGTAATCTGCTAGTAGAATGGAGCGGTCAACTGATTTTTTTAGGATAATCAACCGGCCTTAACCCACCAGGCATGCACCGATCCACACAAACCGAATAGACAGCACTGTGGCCAAAAGAGAAATTGCCATCATCGAAGACGAACAGGCGATCCGTGAAAACACCATCGACTTTCTATCCCGCCAGGGTTACAGCGTTCAGGGGTTTGCCGGTCGAACCGAAGCGCTGGCTGGTTTCAGTAACGATCTGCCCGATCTAGTGATCCTCGACATCGGTCTGGCGGATGACGTGGATGGTGGCTTCGAGCTCTGCCGGGAACTGCGCAGTCGCTCCAGCACACTGCCGATTATCTTCCTCACCGCCAGAGACAGCGATTTTGATACCGTAGCCGGGCTGCGCCTCGGTGCTGACGACTACATCAGCAAAGAGACCAGCCTGCCTCATCTGGTGGCGCGGATTGCCGCTCTGTTCCGACGCATCGATGCCATGCAGGAGCCACAGACCGAGCCGCAACCCCTGCAACGGAGCGATCTGCATATCGATGCGGAGCGGCTAATGGCTGAATGGCAGAGCACCCCGCTCCAGCTGACGGTAACAGAGTTCTGGATGCTGCATGCCCTGGTGCGACACCCAGGCCATGTGCGCAGTCGGGACTCACTGATGGAGGAGGCCCATATCTACGTCGACAGCAGCAGTGTCTCCACTCACATCAAACGCATCCGACGAAAATTTCTCGATATCGATGCGGAGTTTGATCATATCGAGACGGTCTACGGTGCGGGATACCGCTGGAAACCCTGACCTGTGCAGACGCCCCCCCGCTTCCTGCAATCGTTACGCTTCAAGCTGCTGCTGGCTTCATTCACCCTGTTACTGATTCCCTGGGCGGGCTACCAATATCTGCAAGGGATGGAGCGGACGCTGCGAGAGGCGCAACAGCAGTTATTGGTTAACCGTGCTGAAATCATCGCCAATCTTTTGGCGGTTCAATCCGCGAAATGGCTGCCCCAACAACAGCCAATCAACCCAAATATCACCCCGTCTCTGTATGCTTTTCCGCTGGACAATCCTCCGGTGATCGACGGTTACGCCGATGAGTGGCTGCAACTAAAGCCACAAGCAGAGCACTTCACCGCAATCACGACCAGCAACCGGACATTGGCACTCGATTGGCTGGCCGGATTCCACGCCAACGATCTCTATCTGCTGATTGAGGTCGAGGATAGACAACTGACCTATCCCCCCAACGAGCGGAACATTGCCGCTGGTGACCATTTAATCGTCGCACTGCCCGGTAGCGAGGGTAGCGCCAGACAGCTGCTGCTCGGCACCCCTGCACCAGGCTGGATTCAGGCTCAGGAGCCAAATAGCAGACAATCGATTGCCGGATTAACCGGTGAGTGGCAGGAGACAGAAGCCGGTTATCGTGTTGAACTGCGCCTGCCCCGCAGTCTGACGACCGGGCGGATCTCTGTAGCGGCTGTCGATTACGATCAGAGCGCCCAGAAAGCCGTCGCGATAGCCGCCACCTCAGGTCTGCAGCGCAACAGCAGTCTTGCCTATCTTACCCTGCCCACCCCCGAGGTGGAGGAGCTACTGCGCGGTCTGACAGACAACAACCATCGCTACACGTTGCTCAATCGACAACGCCAGGTGATAGGACGACATGGCGCGATCAATACCGCCAGTTACAAGCTGGAGAGTCTGCCACAACGTCTGCTCTCACTGCTGCTCTCAGTCGATCAAGCTGAACCCTTCAGCGAGCGTGAGAGGCTGGGGCGCCTGGATGGCCCGGAGATTCGTCAGGCGCTCTCAGGCGCAGGCGCTGTCTATCGCTACCAGGCTCCCGGCACCAGCCTGATGATGCTCTCAAGCGCCTATCCAGTCAGGGTAGACGGGGTGATTCAAGGCACACTGGTTGTCGAGCAGAGCACTCAGGAGATATTGATCCTTCAACAGAGCGCCATCGAGGATCTACTGCTGATCAGTCTGGGGCTGTTTATTGTTACCGGAGGCAGCCTGTTACTGCTGGCCACATCCATCACCAGCCGCATTACCCGCCTGAGTGGTAAATATCAACAGGCGGTCAGTCCGGATGGCCGAGTGCTCAAACCGATAACCGCCTCGAAACAGAAGGATGAACTGGGTCAGCTCGATGCCAGTCTCTCTGCTGTACTGAAACGCACCAAGGACTACAGCCACTATCTTGAATCGATGGCATCACGCCTGGCGCATGAGTTTCGCACCCCGTTAAGCGTTATCCGCTCCTCCCTTGAAAACCTGGAGGCGGAGATAGCGGCAGACCCTGATAGTAGCAGCCAATCGGCATCCGCACTGGTCTATGCCAAACGGGCCCAGCAGGGGACGCTCCGGCTGAATCAGATCCTGACCCGTTTGCGGGAAGCCACCCGACTGGAGCAGTCGCTACAGCATACCGAAGTGATTGAAACCGATCTGAGCATGTTGATTCAGGGACTCTCACAAGGCTACGCCGACAGCTATCAGTCGATCAACTTCGACACAACGCTACCTGAGCAGCCAATTTACAGCCGGGTCTCGCCGGAACTGATCAGCCAGGCACTCGACAAGCTGATCAGCAACGCGGTGGACTTTCATCAACCAGGCACACCGATATCGATTGAACTGCACGCGGGGAAAACCGATCGCCTCACCATCAGCGTCGTCAATCAGGGACCACTGCTTGACGAGAGGACACAGCAACATCTGTTCAAATCGATGAGCAGCCATCGCTCATCATCCGCTGATCAACAGCCCCACCTCGGTCTCGGGCTCTACCTGGTAAGATTGATTGCTGAGTTCCACCAAGGCCGGGTATCGGCGGAAAACCAGTTGGACAGGGTCAGCTTTACGATCGAACTCCCCTTAAATCTCAGCGCTGCGAAATGATTCAGAATAGAAGATTGGGCAAGATTATAAATCTGCACAGAGCTTCTATCTATTAAATCAGTGGCCATCCAGGAGCGACATCACTTTTCATTCCGGCGAATGCCGGACCAAAGCACCGAGTGCCTTGAAGCTAAAAAGATCAGTTGGACAGCGTGAAGGGTTCAAGCTGTAGCGTAATTCACCCAGTAGGTGACCATAACCATCGAAGCGATTTTCATCATAATCAAACACCTGCTATTAGAATGGAGCGGTCAACTGATTTTTTTAGGCTGAACCACTGAAAGTAAACTATTTGCGCCAAGGATTATTGTTTACCTGGTGTATCATTCGCACTTTGAAGCGACGCCCTTTGATATTGTTATCGGCCAGAGTACGCAGTGCTGTTTTCCGCACACTGCGGTCAACGGCGACATAGGCGACATGGTCGAAGATATCGATCTTACCAACCCGATCGCCAGCGACCGCTTTGTTGGCGGTAAGTGCACCGAGAATGTCACCAGGACGGACTTTTTCTTTACGCCCACCATCGATGGAGAGTGTGACATTTTGTGCGCTCATCGCGAAACCTTCGGGCAACTCGAGGCCCGGCGGTTGCGCCAGACGTACTTCAATCTTCAGATAGGCTTCGATGCCATTCACCCGACTCGCCTCTGATGCGATGAAGAGATTCAGCGCCAAACCTTTGCTCCCGGCGCGCCCTGTACGTCCGATTCGGTGGACATAGACCTCTGGATCCCGTGGCAGCTGGTAGTTGATGACCGCGCCCAGCGCTTTGATGTCGAGGCCGCGGGCCGCCACGTCGGTGGCGACCAATACCGGTACGCTACCATTGGCGAAACGCACCAGCACCAGATCACGATCCTTCTGTTCCAGATCCCCGTGCAGCGCAAGGGCCTGAATGCCGCGCTGCTGTAACTCCTCGGCGACTTCCTGAGATTGTAACTTGGACTCACAAAACACCACGCTGGATTGTGGTTTGTATTGCGCCAGCAGGGCTGCCAGGGTTTGGTTGCGCTTACCTTTAGCGACTTCATAAAAGTGCTGGCTGATCCTGAGGTCGCTATGATCTGAGTCGACGGTTACTTCAATCGGATCACTTTGGAAAGCCGCGCTCAACTCTCGTATGGTCTCTGGATAGGTGGCCGAGAAGAGCAGGGTCTGTCGCTGCGACGGGATGACTGAGAGGATCTCGGTGATATCATCATGGAAGCCCATGTCGAGCATTCTGTCAGCCTCATCGAGTACCACGGTACGAACTGTATCGAGCGAGAGAGAGCCCTTCGCCAGGTGTTTGAGGATGCGTCCCGGCGTACCCACCACGATGTGAGCCCCATGTACCAGTGAACCGATCTGGGGCCCAAAGGGCTTACCACCACAGAGTGTAATGATCTTGGTATTGGCACTGGTACGAGCCAGACGGCGTAACTCCTTGGCGACCTGATCGGCCAGCTCCCGGGTTGGACAGAGCACCAGCGCCTGTACCGAAAAAGATTGCTGATTGAGAAGGTTGAGCAGACCAAGCCCAAAGGCAACGGTTTTACCGCTGCCAGTCTTGGCCCGAGCGATAAGATCCTGTCCCGCCAGCACATGGGGCAGACTCTCCGCCTGGATCGGGGTCATCTGAAGATAGCCCAGGGATTCAAGGTTGCCCAACAGGGCAGGCGCAAGTTTCAATGAGGAAAACTGGGTTGTCATGGCGTGCGATTCATCTGAGCAAGGAGACCGATAGCGGCCGGCAATGGGGCCATGATATCAGCTCGTCTCGGCTATTGATGCACTTACTGCTGGGTTAAGAGTAAGCCTGTTGCGGCGAAGACCGCCGCAACCGCTCCCAATCAGTAGGGGTAGTCGGCCAATCCCGGATTGTCCTTTACCCCAATCAACTTAGGTGTATTGAGCTTCTTGATCTTGACGGTTTTCTGATCGCGCAGATAGCTGGCAACCACATCCCAGATCGGCTCGCCCGGTGACTTCGAACCGACCGTTGCCCAGCCGGAGACGGTATAGCTCTTATTGGCCTCAACCTTGGTACCGTCATTGAGCGCCATATCGGTAATCCGTTTACCAAATTCCGCACCCGGCTCACAGGCGTAATCGAGGCCGCCCACACGCACCATATCACCGCCCTGCTGATAATAGGGGTCCTTGTTGAACAGGTTGTCGCAGACATCCTCAAGAATCGCCTTGATATCACTGCCTTTCATCTCTCGGCGATAGGTTTCGGGATAGGTGATGCAGGTCTGATCCATCACATTATCCATGGTGATCTTCTGCCCTGGCAGAACGCTGGTGCCCCAGCGAAAACCGGGTGAGAGGGATATCTGTGCATCATTCACTGTGGTCAGAGCATCACAGATCACCTGATCGAAGGTGCCATTGAAGTTACCCCGGCGATAGAGGGTCTCTTCAGCAACCGCCAGCTCTTCATTGAGCTGTTTGGCGTAGGGCGCACGCACCTCATCGATATAGGTCTGCATCGCCTTATCCGCCGGTAGCATATTGGAGAAGACCGGCAACAGACGGTAGCGAAAATCTCTGACTTTGCCCCCCTTCACATCCAGATCCATTACACCAAGGAATTTGCCATTGGAACCGGCATTGGTCACCAGGGTTTTTCCAGCCGCGTTTTTCACCACCGTGGGTGCCGGCATGCCATCGTGGGTATGGCCGCCAAAGATCACATCGATACCGGAGACCCGCGACGCCATCTTCAGATCCACATCCATACCATTGTGCGAAAGCACGACAACCACATCCGGCTTTTCATCTTCCCGCACCATATCGACCACACTCTGCATCAGGTCGTCCTGGATACCAAAGGTCCAGTCGGGGATAAAGCGTTGAGGATTGGCAATGGGGGTATAGGGAAACGCCTGGCCGATCACCGCCACCCTGGCGCCACCAACCTGTTTCATCACATAGGGCTTGAAGGCATTACCGGAATCCTCGTCAAAACCTTCGAAATCGCCAAAGTTGTAGTCAAACAGCGCCTCATCTCTGACCATCACATTCTGCGCAACAAAGTCACCTTTGAACGCATTGATGTTTTCAATCACCTCTTTATCGAGATAAGTGAACTCCCAATGTCCGGTCATCACATCAACGCCCAGTCGATTACAGGCGCCGACCATATCCTGTCCGCGTGTCCAATAGGCGGTGCCTGATCCCTGCCAGGTATCGCCACCATCCAACAACAGGCTGTTGCCCGGCCCCCGATCATCACGAATTCGCTGCACCAGGGTTTTCAGATGGGCGAAACCACCGACCTTGCCGAATCTTCCCGCTGCACTATCGAAATCGAGATAGCTGAAGGCGTGGGCTTCTATGGTCCCCGGCTTAATAGCAAAATGGTTGAGCAGATTATCTCCGACCAGATGAGGGGCCTTGTTAAAGGCATAACCGATCCCCAGATTGACATTCGGTTCACGAAAATAGATGGGGTTGAGTTGCGCATGGGTATCAGTAATGTGCAGCAGGGAGACATTACCGAACTTCGGTACCTCATAGAGATCCGCTGGTTGCTTGGCAGCAGCAAACACAGACGAAGGCATCATTCCGGCCGCGCCGGCAAACCCCATCATACGTAAGAATTCACGTCGTGAAATAGTCATTCTTATATCATCCTCCGGTTATTGGTACCAATTAATACCCAACGGTCGTTTGCCGCCACTTTGGGCAATAGCCCATTCAACGTCTCAGAAACCAAGTAGATTCTGTTTCCCACTGATGACGATGATGAGCCCTGTTTCCAGTTGAATCACCGAAAGGCGCCTGTCTATACCTGCCTTCCAGCCATCCAACTGGCGATGGTCTCCCCGAGATTCGCTCCGGGCGTAAATGGGGAGCGGCTATTATCCTGTACGACAAGGATGGATAAAATTCTAAGATACGCGAGCGATGGTTGTGGTTTTCCACAACTCGGCTATTCAGAAGCCTCAGAACGATTGGCAGATCGCTACTCATTTTCCAGAGTCAGCATCATGCGCATCAAATGGGAGAGTGAGTCGGCCCGCATCTTCTCCATCACGCGGGAGCGATGGGCCTCTACCGTCGACAGGGTGATACCCAGCTGCTCCGAGATATTCTTATTGCGCATGCCGCTGATCACCAGGTCAAGCACCTCCCGCTCTCTGGGGGTCAGCTGATTGAGATGATCGCGGATCTCAGAGAGCCGTGAGGCCTCTCCCCGCTTCTCCGCATCCTTTTCAATCGCCCGGTGGACACTATCAAGCAGAATCTGATCACGAAACGGTTTTTCGATAAAGTCCACAGCGCCCGCCTGCACGGCACGTACCGCCATGGGTACATCGCCATGGCCGGTGATAATGATCACCGGAGGATGCAGAGGCAGTTCATTCAGCTTCTCCTGCATATCCAGCCCACTCATCCCGGGCATGCGAATGTCCACCACCAGACAACCCGGTGGGGATTCATCAAACCGGTCGAGGTATTCGACGGCCGATGCGAAGCAGATTACCGGTAAGCCAACGGATTCGAACAATACCTTCAAAGCGCTGCGCACC
>JARRQD010000204.1:0-6855 GCA_037382205.1 Candidatus Thiodiazotropha sp. | reverse complement strand
AATTCAATCAGGGAGTATGAGGCGCTGCAAACTTATGAAGATTTACTTGTAAGAGCCGTTCAAAGGCAGATGCTCTCAGATGTGCCAATTGCTATCTTATTGAGTGGTGGTGTTGATTCTGCGCTTATTACTAAAATAGCCCAGGATATAAGTGGGGAATGCCTCGATACGTATACAGCTGGGTATGCGATCGAATCAGCAGCAAATGAGTTTGTTGAAGCGAGGGGATCTGCAGCGATTCTTAATACAAGACACCATGAAGTTATTCTTGACGAAAAAGTATTTTTTGACACTCTGCCGTCTTTGGTTAAAGCTATTGAAGAACCACTTGGATCTCAGTCGATATTTCCTATTAATTTTCTTTCATCACAGATACACCAAGATGGTTATAAAGTTGCTTTAACTGGACAAGGTGTGGATGAGCCATGGGCTGGTTATGGCAGATATAACTCAGAAATATATTTCGATAAATTTCAGTCCCCATTGCTTACCGTTTTTAGACCGCTTTATCGGTTGTTCAGTCATGACAAAGTAAAACGAGGAATCAGGGCATTAACTTCAGGTAATCGAGTAAATAGGTTTGTAGAAACCTACTCAGTATTCAATGCGAATATGATTGAGCGCATGGCATCAGGCTTGTCCAATGTTAGTTATCGAAATTCGTTGTCAAATTTGATTCAACATAAGTTTGAATATCTATCGTTGGAAGAATATCGTGGTGTTGATGCAATGACTTTTCTTGATGCCAGAATGAATCTGTCGGATGACTTATTGCTATATACCGATAAAATCTCAATGCAGCATTCAGTGGAATTACGTGTGCCATTCCTTGATTTGGATTTGATGAAATTCGCCGAATCATTACCTTCTAAGTTAAAAGTGACATTGTTTAAGAATAAGGTTCTACATAAGAAACTATCAGAAAAGTTTCTTCCAAAAGAAATTGTTCACAGAAAGAAGAAAGGGTTTTATACACCAAGGCGAGAATGGTTCAAAGGAGAGTTGGGGGATAAATACCTGTCTCTACTTATGGAGGACACGGGATCGTTTTCAAATTTAATCAATAGGAAATATCTTTGCAGTCTTTTCATACGTCATAAACAAGGGGCAGTCAATTATGAAAAACAGATTTACCTCTTAGTCGTATTATTTTATTGGATGAGGTATTTTGTGGATGGTAAAGATATATGAGTAAAGGAATTATTTACCTAATGGGGGCCGGTCGCAGCGGTACTACCGCGCTTACTACTTTTCTTGGTAATAATAGTAGCATTCAGGCTATCGGGGAGATGCATCAATTTTTTGAGCATATTGAACATAACAAGCCCTGTTCTTGTGGCGCTTTACTTGGCAAGTGTGAGTTTTGGTCGGAAATACTTAATTATCTTCCACATGATTATCTGAAGAATCCTAAAGAGTATCGAGCTATTTGCGATACTTTCGAGTACCACAAGGCTATACCAAAATACCTCTTTCATGCCTTCAAGAGTGAAGATTTAGAAAAATACTGCGATATTAATGAAGTGGTTTTAAATGCCGTGGAAAAAACACACACCCAATCCTATATAATTGATTCTGCGAAATATATTGGCAGGGCTTTAGGTCTAAGCAAATCTAAAAAAATTAATTTAAAAATAATATACGTAATTCGTGATGTTCGTGGCGTTATCTACTCTTTTTCTAAGAAAGTTCAATCATCTCGAACACCGCTAAGCACCATTATGTATTGGTTGGTTATTAATGGGGTCGCTGAGATTGTTTATAGATTTACACCAAAGGATAAGATAATTAAACTGAAATACGAAGACCTGGTAGAGATGCCGAATAGAGAACTGGAACGTCTGGAAGAATTTCTTGATACAGACCTTAGTGATATCAAGGGGCGAATTATGCATGATGAACCGTTCGATATGCCACACATCATTGGCGGAAATAGGATAAAGTCAAATAAGCAAATACACTTCAAAAGAGATGTTTCATGGAAAGATGATACTTCGGCATTTTACAGGGTTGCTTATTACTTACTGGCAAGCCCGATCATGCTATTAAATAAGTTTAAGATATGAATATCTTCTTGACCCTTGATTACGAACTTTTTTTCGGAAATAATTGTGGTACACAGGAAAAGAGTATAGTAAGCCCTACAAAGCGACTTCTAGAAGTCTTAAATAAATATGGGGTAAAAGCCTCATTTTTTGTCGATGCTGGGTATCTACTTAAGCTAAAAGAGTTCAGAAAATCAAATAGCACACTAGAGTTGGACTATCAAGCTCTTTTCAAACAGTTGATGTTGTTATCGGAGACTGGACATGACATTCAGCTACATATTCATCCACACTGGGAAGATAGCTACTTTGAAGGTGCTACGTGGGTAATTGACACATCCCGTTACAAAATACATGATTTCAGTTACGAGGAAGTGGATGGGTTGGTGCGGCGCTACAAGCAAGTGTTGACCGATTTGATTGATAAAGAACCATTTGCTTACAGAGCAGGCGGGTGGTGCATACAACCGTTTACACACTTAAAAAGTGCATTGAAACTTAATAACATCTGGCTGGATAGTACACTTTATCAAAATGGGAAAAATAATAGTGCTACGCATTATTTCAATTTTAAGGGAATGCCAGACAAATCTTTGTGGCGGTTTGAAGATGACCCTTTGCATGAAACGGAACATGGCTATTTTACTGAAATACCGATTAGCAGTTATCGCGTGTCACCACTATTTTTTTGGAAAATGGTTTTTTATAAGAAACTAGGTTCAGGTAAACATAAATCATTTGGTGATGGTAGCGGAGTAGGTGGCTCTGGATTGGATAAGTTGCGAATGCTAACGAGATTTACAAATAGTGTGGTATCAGTTGATGGCTATAAAGCATCCTATCTACAAGCTGCTTACAGGCAGTTTCTTAAGAAATGCGATCATGAGAACTTTGTGATAATCGGTCATCCGAAGGCAATGAGTGAATATTCTTTGGAAAAGTTAGAGCAATTTATCAAGCTTAATATTTCGAACAATTTTACTACTTTTAGTAATGCATTCGGCGTATGACAGATTAGCGCGTATTTCCCTATGATAGAACAAACTGCGTGAGCAGTTCCAGCTAATTCACCATGGGGTAGGAAGTGTTAGACCAGATAGGTCTTTAGGGAACCGATTTTGACTAAACCAGTAGCAGAATAATCAACTGTTTCGGACCATGAATGCCGTAAGCCAATGTCTGTTCAATATCCGCCGTCTTGGAAGGGCCGGATATCAACAGGACATTCGTTGGTAAACCCTTAGCCCACTGTTCTGCTTCAATCACTTCGGCAAAGGTCTGGTAGAGTTTTGTTGCATCCAACAAAACGATATGTGCCGGTGGCACCAGTGACATTAAGCGGGGCTCATCCTTGTCAGGCATGAGCACCAGGGTACCGGTCTCAGCAATACCGCAGTGACTACCGGTGATGGCCACATCAATCTGTGAAAAAAGCTCCGGTTTCCAGCTCTCTATTGGTTGATCGTATTGATGAATCAAGGTGTTTTCGATTTTACTTGCAAGCAACTGTTTACCGATTTCTCCGCTACCGGTCAGTAGTAGCTGCAGACCTCGCTTGGGTAGCTCTTCTGCTAGCCAGTTGATCCACTGGTCTGCGGGCAGGGTGTGAACTTCTCCGTGTACTGCGGTCAAACACTCGCTAAACCGGGCGATGCGCTGCTCTCTGCTCCATGCTTCCAATCGGGTGGCGTTTCGTGCTGGCTGCTCCAGCTTGACCTGGTTGAAACGCAGTCGTTTCAGGATATTCTCTCTCGCGCTATTCATCATCAAAACCCTGTTGGCGAGCAAGTTCGCTGAGTGATCTGCAGGCGGGGGTCGGGATGGGCCGATAGCGTGTCCAGCCATTCGAGAGTGGTGGTTTGATACGACGTAAGCGAGTAGCTAGATATTTGAAGGCACAATATAGCCAAGGTCTGGCGTAGATCTGTTGCCACAACTTCCAGATCATCGCTTCACGGCGGTTGCGTAGGGTACCTGTGCCGGGTACGCCATTCTTATCGGGTTTTGCGATCACCGCATCAGCTCGTAGCCGGTTGATCAGTTTGGGCAGGGGGATGCGTACCGGACAGACGTCACCGCAGGCGCCGCACATTGTGCAAGCTGAGGTCAGGCTACCGACTTTATCGATGCCCAGGCGTTGTGGTTCCAACAGGATGCCAATCGGGCCAGGGTAGGTGGTGCCATAAGCGTGTCCTCCCACATGGACATAGACTGGGCAGTGGTTCATGCAGGCGCCGCAGCGGATGCAGCGCAGGGTATCGATCAGTTCATCGTTTCTGCGGATGAGGGATCTTCCATTGTCCAGCAGTACCAGGTGTACCTGCTCCGGGCCATCCTTCTCGCCAGGCTGTCGTGGGCGACTGATCATAGTGAAATAGGTGGTGATCGGCTGGCCGGTTGCGGACTTGGTGAGGATCTCCAGCAACGGTGGTAGATCAGAGAGTTTCTCTACCACCTTCTCAATGCCGGTGATGGCGATGTGAATTCGAGGTGCAGTGGTGCTGAGGCGACCGTTGCCCTCATTCTCCACCAGGCAGAGGGTGCCGGTCTCAGCAACCGCGAAGTTGACCCCAGAGATGCCGGCGTCCGCATCGGCGAACTTTTTGCGTAATACTTGACGGGCACAGCTGGTCAGTTCATCTATATCCTCGCTGTAGGGTTGCTCCGGGTGAAACTTCTGAAACAGTTCCGCCACTTCAAAACGGTTTTTGTGGATTGCTGGAACGATGATATGGGAGGGCGGCTCCTTGGCCATCTGCAGAATATACTCTCCCAGGTCGGACTCGATCACTTCGATGCCCTGTTTCTCTAGGTAGTGGTTGAGCTCAGTCTCCTCCGAGACCATCGACTTTCCCTTCACCACAGAAGTTGCCCCTTCGGCCTTGAGGATCTCATGGATCAGGGCATTGGCCTGCAGAGGGGTCTCCGCCCAGTGAACCTGGATGCCGTTCTCAATGAGTTTGCTCTCAAGTTTCTCAAGCAGATCGGCCTGGTTGGTGAGAGATCTGTTACGGATCGCTTTTGCTTGATTACGCAGGGCCTGGAGTTGCTGATCATTCGGAAACTGGGCGAGGCGACGTTGCCGTATACCGTCCATAGCGCTACGGAAGTTACGCCTTAGTTGGTTATTGTGCAGCGCCTTGTCGATGCGCTGGTAGAAGGCCCGGTATTGGTTCATTCGCCTTCTCCGGCGGTTCTTCCCAGGAGGAACTCAGCCACATGCTGGGTTGGTAGTTTATGTTGATGGTGTTCCAGTGAACCTCCGATGTTCATCAGGCAACCGCAATCCTGGCTGATCACTGCCTGGGCACCGCTGGCCAGCAGGGCATCGCACTTAGCCTCTACCATGGCGCCAGAGATATCCGGCTGTTTTATGGAGAAGGTTCCACCGAATCCACAGCACTCGGTTTTGTGGGCCTGCTCGACAACCTCGACATTGCTGAGTTGGGCGATTAACGATTCGATCCGATTAGCAACGCCCATCTCACGACGTGCCGAACAGGATGTGTGGATGGCGATTTTTGTGGGTTCACCCAGGTCTTTCAAATGGAGCTTAAGTCTGTCGACCAGAAATTCTGTTAGCTCATAGGTTCGATTGGCGAGTGAAATCGCTTGAGCTTGATCCGGTTGTCCAGCGAAGAGCTCCGGCCAGTGATGTTTGATCATGCCAGCGCAGGAGCCGGATGGCACCACGATTGGATAGTCTTTGGGAAAGCAGCTCAATTGTGCCCGGGCGACAGTCAGCGCCTCTTGTCGATAGCCTGAATTGAATGCGGGTTGGCCACAACAGCTTTGATTGGCAGGATAGATCACTCTGACACCCTCTCGTTCGATCAGCTCCATACCGGCCAGGCCGGCTTCCGGGTAGAGCAGGTCGATCAAACAGGTAGCGAAGAAGTAGATGGTGTCAGGTCTCGCCATGCTTAAGCTCCCATCGGCTGATTATGGTGGGCCTGTCCGCAGTCGTGGCACTGTTGATCAATAGGTCGTTTCATCGGCGACAGGGTAAGCTTTAGCTTCATAGGGGTAACGGATTGTGCTGCTTATTATACGACGGTGTAAGGACAATACTATTCATCGCCTGAAAAACAATCGATTGTTCCTCTGCTTAAGCTTAGCTTCAGTTTGCGAATATTAAGCATTTGAAAAAATTGGCATCAAGAAGGGTTTGCAGTAGTGACTCGATGGATCCCTGGCATTCGCCAGGATGAGGGTTGAATGATAAGAACTGCGTTGGTAGCACCGACCATGTGCGTCAGTATAAGGGTACTTGATTACCCCCAAACCTCAGCAAGCTTGAGTTACCTTCCCACGTTCTGCTTGGTAATGCCTACATCTGGATAGGAAGAGTCCCCCACAGCTGACCACACACACATGTTCTGAGTGGCTACGATATTGGCTTTTATTGGTGCCGCATTCAGCGCCTCTGCCGCTCGTTATTGTCTACCTATCGGAAACACCCTGTTTCGCCCTCCTGGACGAGTCACTTTTCTTTGCTCGCCAAAAGAAAAGTAACCAATAGAAAGGGCGCCCGACAGTCACGCCCCTGCGGGTACGCTGCGATGCTCACTAAAACCGGCACGCCTGGAACTCGCTGCGCTTAAACAACCAGGCCTGCTTATCGGTTTGTGCTGCGCTTCTCGCTCGCGCCAGGACGGGATACTGAAGAGTTGCTTGATTTACGTTGGGTGGTATTGCCAACATCGGTATCTCATTGTTTTGTGTCAATCTGAGTGCTGACCAGGGCAGTGGGCCAATAGCGGGGAGGGTTGAAGCAGTGCGACCGGGAGGCCCTCATCAAGGCCTCCCG
>JARRQD010000203.1:0-6869 GCA_037382205.1 Candidatus Thiodiazotropha sp. | reverse complement strand
AGTGGGTATAGCACCACAGTAATCAGAGTTGGCTGATGAGCAATGGCAGCAGAAAAGCATGGATGGCGCCGGCGATAGGATTCGCCCCCGACCAGCTGATTACAAATTTCCCGTTAAAACAGTATGTTAATGATATTTAAAGATATATAGCGATACTCACGTAATGCCCATAAGTCATCAGAAACAATATGTTAGGGTATTTTAGAAAACATAGTGAAACCTAACGAGCGTACCGCTGGTGCACCAAGCCAGGCTTTGGGGGCAATTTCAATATGCCACAAGAAATTTAAATGCGGCGCATAAAAAAGCGCCCTAGTGGGCGCTTTTTGAAATTTGAAGGTATGACATTTCAGCTCTAATAGCTTGGTGTGAGTGACCTTCAACACTAGTTATAGTGCCTTCAGCCATGCGGTCAAGGCCCTAATGATTCCCAAATCAGTAGATTTTCAGCCTTCCATTTTGTCTCTGGATCAGGTCCCTCTTTGCCATAGACACTGGTAACAAGGTTGAACTGCTGGCTACGGCCTATTCGCACATTGCGGCGGATAGGTATGATTATTGGACTACTACCTTTGAGTTCAAAGGTTAGCACGACAACAGAATGACGTTGTGCATATTCTGGCCCATCCTGAACACTCCTTTTCTCTGTTTTTAGTCTGATTCTCCGAACCAAAGTTTAAGAAAAAGCATTTCTCAATTACTTTTCCCTCTAGTTCTACTCCAAACTCATCAATCATTGAATTTGCGAACATATAATTTAACATGGAATTGTCACTAGAAGCCTTTGTTGTTACTCGGGATAAGTGTCTTAGAACGCCAACTTGGCGGGGGTTGTTCAGCGCATCAGTCATGCTTCGGGGGTTTACACGCTCATCAAGGACAAGGCATAGGCGGGGATAGAATCGACTTACTCTCATTTTGGGAGGTTGCTATACCTTTCCAATGTGAGTAATTGTCAGTAGGACGCTGAGGGAGTTTTACGAACATCCCCGGTCCCGGGACGCAGAGGGGCCACTTGAGGCATGGTCTGCTGAAGCGAGCAAAGCAAACTGGCATAGTCATCACGACATTAAGGCGCAGTGCGGTAATGCCAGTATCATCAGCGATGATACAGTGGTATTTAATATTGCGGGGAACAAATATCGGCTGGTGGTGGATGTGGATTATAGTCGCCAGGCGCTCTATGTGAAGTTTGTCGGTACTCATAAACAGTACGACAAGCACAATTTGAAGTAATAATGAGGATAGAACGATGGATATTCGCCCTATCAAAACAGAACAAGACTACGATGCCGCTCTGGCCGAGATCGAGCAACTTTGGGGGGGCTGAAGCTGATACACATGAAGGTGATATGCTCGATGTACTAATCACGCTGGTCGAGGCATATGAGGATAAGCACTATCCTATCGATCCACCTGGTCCTATCGATGCGATCTTGTTTCGCATGGAGCAGGGTGGACTTGATCGTAAGGCGCTGGAGCCGTTCATTGGTAAAAGCGGACGTGTCTCCGAGGTGCTGAATCGCAAACGCCCCCTCTCCATCGAGATGATCCGCAATCTCTGGGAAGGGTTGCATAGCCCTATTGAAAGCCTGATCCAGCAATCTGATCGTAACCACCATCAGCACGCATAAAAATGGACAATCATCGGGAGATTTGGATCAATGGGCTAGCGGAATATTATCCTAACCTAACCCATTGAAAGATATGGAGCCGGCGAGAGGATTCGAACCCCCGACCAGCTGATTACAAATCAGCTGCTCTACCAACTGAGCTACGCCGGCTAAGGAGTGCGAATTCTAAGCGTTTCTTTGCCTCCTGGCAAACTATTGGCACTCAATCTCTTTATTGATCAGCTCAGGGAAATCCCTGACCAGCTTCGACCAGTCCTTATCATCGAGCACCGCACCCTTGCCCTTTTGATATTTGAGCCAATAGTTGGTTTTTTCCCGGTACCTCGGCTGGATCACAGAATCAAAACCCAGTGCGTCGATTTCTCGCTTTCTGTCGCCGGCTCGAATTTCATCTCTGAACAAGCCCAGAGAGATGGCATGAACCAGTTTACCACTGGTGAATCGCCAAAGGTCAGAAACACCTGATTTTTCGAGTTTTTTTGCAATTCTCACTGCATCACGGCGAGACGCCTGCTGGGGGATGAGCACCCAATAGCCTGCCTGCTCATTTCTCGATTCCGATTGTAACTCAGGCTTAAACCCGAGTGCCCGTAGCCGCACTGAAATCTCCTCAGCAGCGGATCGGGTGTCCACATACCCCAACATCGCACAACGAGCAGTTTTTTTCACCGGCTCCTCTGCCGATTGAGCGTCGGCAGCCACTTCTGCCAGCCGATCATCCACGGACAGCGGTTTGTTTTGAACAGTTTCCGGAGAGCCCACTCGCTCAGCAGTTGCTTCAGTGACCGGCGCTTCACCCACTGGCTCTGTAGATCGAACAGCATTCAAGTCTGCCGCGACTTCGACACCGGATTGATCGGCTGTC
Source organism: Candidatus Thiodiazotropha sp. (assembly GCA_037382205.1). Lineage (GTDB taxonomy): Bacteria > Pseudomonadota > Gammaproteobacteria > Chromatiales > Chromatiaceae > Thiodiazotropha. Next base: position 4,370 of record JARRQD010000203.1, on the reverse strand, counting down.
GATTGCAGCTCATTGGCTAGCTTCAGTTCACCGATATCCGCCAATACGGAAGATCCTTCGTTAGCCTGCTGCTGAGGATAGATCAGCATAAACAGGCCAAGATTAATCAACAATAGTGTTAAAAATAGCCATTTCATAAGTCATTCTGCTTGAGCTGATTGTAATGCCAATCCCTGTAGAACAAGATCCGGTACTAGCTGATGAGGAATTGAAAGATGGCTAGATAGGCCATCCGCATTGCCACCAGTAATAATACACTCTGCAGTCTTTCCACACCGCTGTTGCAAATCCTGGAACAGCCTTTCTACCACGCAGAGATGTGTCAGCATAGCGCCAGATTGAATCCCTGATGCGGTATCAGTCGCAAAATTGTTTAAATTCAACGAGTTTTGATCAATCAGACGATCAGTGTTCAGCTCCAGGCATTTCCCGATCAACGTCAATCCAGGCAATATCAAGCCTCCCAGGTGTTGACCTGATTCGTCCAGTCCGTCAAGTGTCGTTGCTGAACCACAATCAACAACAAGTTTTGGGCCACTACTCATTTCATGAGCTGCTAACATAGCTAACCAGCGATCAACGCCCAACTGATATGGTGAGGTATAGCCACTCGTAACCCCCAATTCCTGGGAAGCCGTTGTTGAAAGGCGAACCTCAGCCTGCCAATGCTGAGCTATCCAGTGAGTGAGCCGATCAGAGACCTGAGTGTCTCTGACTGATGCGATATGGACTTCGGTCGGTGAATCCAGATCACCCCAGGCTTTGTCAATCTCCCCTGGCAGTTGATGAGAGCTGACCCTATGCACAAGCTTCGATTTAAGCTCGATCTCATTAGCCCATTTGATCGCAGTATTGCCTATATCCACAAAAAGTTTCATGCTCACACCTAGCCTAACGTATTGCCCCTAAGGCTGACTTCTCCAGCATGAAAGGTTCGAATCCCACTTTCAGTCTCAATTCTTATGCCACCTGTTTCATCAATCCCAAGATGTATTCCAGTATGGATGTTATTGGCGCTGCTAATGACCACTTGTTTACCCAGATAGAGGTCATACTCATGCCATTCAGCGGTAAAACCCGCGAGTCCCTGCTGAAGATAGAGATTGGCAACATCTTGTAAATGAAGGGTCAGCCTGGCTGCCAGCTCATTACGGCTATAGGGTATAAGATCTGGGATCTGGCTTAAATCGGCCCAAGGCTGATCGATCTCATCTCCGTATTGCCCCAGGCTGAGATTGAGACCTACCCCAATCACTACCTGAGAAGGACCACTCGATTCTCCTGACACCTCCAGCAGCAAGCCGGCCAGTTTTTTACCCTGCCATAGAACATCATTAGGCCATTTGAGCCCAGCCTGATGACAATTCATCTGACGCAACAGTCGCAGTACAGCAATTGCAGAAGTCAGACTCAAACCGGCAACCTGAGCTGGTGCAAGATCAAATCGCAATAACATAGAGTAGTAGAGATTCCGGCCAAATGGGGATACCCATTGTCTACCATGACGCCCTTTTCCAGCCATTTGCTGTTCTGCGAGACAAACCGCTCCGGACTTTATACCCAGTGAAGCCTGTTGCATTAACCAAATATTGGTCGAGTCGATGCTTTCGAATACTTCCACAGGGGGTAGCTGCTGAATACCGAGCACAGTCAACGCCTTCTCTATCGCTTCGCTGTTGAGAAGCTCCAATGATTCCTGCAGTCTATAGCCCCGACCTTTGACGGCATCCAACTGAAGACCATAACGCTGTTTGAGCTTTTGTAGCTTTTTCCATACACCAGCACGACTGATACCGAGAATTTCTCCCAGTTCCTGACCAGAGTGGAATTTGCCATCCGCTAATTTTTTGATGAGAGCAATCTCTTTAGTCATCTCCGCTCAACCAGCCAGACTGACGTTTTTTTGTCTCTGCATCTATTGGCTCTTTGAACTCGAAATAACAAGTATCTAAAGCCGCCTGCTGTGGTTGCAATTCAAGCTTTATTAGCTGATCGCGGCGAAACAGATGCACCTCGATAGAGTCACCTGGTTGTGTGTCTGAAAGATAGTTTTCAAACTGATTTAAACTCATTCTGAGGCCATCCACTGCGACAATTTCATCACCCGCTGAGATCCCGGCTTGCTGAGCTGCGCCGTGATCAAAAACCTGTTGAACCATGATGCCGCTGTGTTTGTTAGTCATCTTTGCAGAAATGCTCATAAACGATTGCTCAACTCTATCCTGATCTTGGAGTACCCCTCCCCGATCTTCCAATGATTTAGCCGCGAGCAATTTCATTTCAATACCGAATTCCGCCAAACACTCAGCAAGGGGTAGCTCAACGGTGGAACGTAATCCTTTATCAAAAAGTAATTTCAGATCGAGTGACGTCAACTCAGCAACTACGTTTTCAATGCCGTTTTCAGGAACCCCTTCTCCCCGCTTTCCATAGCGTAGCCACATCTCACGCATAACCTGATCCAGTGAGTATGCCCCATTACTTTGAAGGCGAATGGTCAAATCCAGAACCAGTGCAAACAGCGCACCTTTCGCATAGTAGCTTACGATCGCATTCGGTGCGTTCTCATCCTGCTTATAGAATTTTGTCCAGACATCAAAACTTGATTCTTCTAAAGTCTGCTTATGGCGGCCACTGCCTCTCACCACTCGAGTGACTGTTTCTGCCAGCATTTCAAAGTAGTCTTGTTTACTGATTACGCCACTGCGTATTAGCATTAACTCGTCATAATATGAGGTGATGCCTTCAAACACCCATAACTGACGGGTATACACCTCCTGCAGGGTGTTCTGTTCTAGAAACACTTTCGGTGTGATTCGTTTTACATTCCACAGGTGAAAATACTCATGACTGCATAAAGCCAGTAATTTCCGATACCCTGAAGAGACCTTAGTCTCGCATTTTGCTGGTAGGTCATCCCTTGGAAAGATCAGACTGGTAGAGTTTTTATGCTCCAATCCTCCATACCCATCATCCACCACTCGCAGCAGAAAAAGATACTCCCGGATCGGCAGGTCACCGAACAACTCTACCTGCTTTTCACAGATTCGCGTTAAATGATTGCATATTCTCTCATGATCGAATCTTTTGGCGCCACTTACAACAAACCTATGTTTGCAGCCAGAGACCTTAAATTGACTCTCTGAATAGTCACCAATCTCACCCGGATGATCGATGAGTGTCTCATAGTCATCAGCCAGATAAGTACCAAAACCCTGTCCATCAATCTCTTCTGGATACATCGAGAAGGCAACTTTCCAGGCTTCCGATTGAGCATGTTCGGATTTTACGATCTCTAACCTGCAGGGCGTCTGTTCTTCACCGCGCACCGCGAGAAACAGGGCCGGACCATTGAAATAGGCATGTGTAATATCGAAATGTGCTGACCTCACGGTAAGCTCCCAAGCATAGACTTGATAGCTGATCTTTATTGGGAGTTTGGTCGATTCGATTCTCCAGCTCTGTTTATCAAGCTTGGTGAGGTTCAGTTGCTTTTGATCCGTTTTCGCCTCGATCGATACGATATGCCTAGCGTAATCTCGAATCAGATAACTCCCTCTTATCCACGCCGGTAGATAGATAATCTGACCATCTGGGTCCGGTTTCTCAATGGTCAATTCAATTTTAAACAGATGGCTTTGTGGAGATTGCAGAAAAAGTCTGTAGTCAATCATGCTTACTTCCAGTTGTTGACAGCCCGGCGCCCCTGACTGTTGATTGGTCTGGCAATGAGACCTGAGTGGGTAGCACTGACAAGATAGCGAGCCCCCTTCTGCATCGGCATATATACCGAACTGCCGTACATGGTATCAAGTACACCGAATTTATCCGTTAGGTAGGACAAAAGCTCATCGAGTTTGAGTGAATTATCAGTGAGTTGATAGGACTCTTGTCGCCCTTTGCTATGTCGATGATTTCTACCACCGATGGATTCAAGCCTTACGATCGGCGCCTTTCCAAAGAGGGTAAACCAGGGCTTCCACTTAATAAACCGGGCATCCAGTCTCCACTCATCTGCAGTAATTCTATAGATTGTTGTTTTACCATCATAGGAAAGTTTTAATTCTGCTCCACTCTCTGAAGAATCAGTTACCTCAATCTCTACCAAGTCTACCTCTTTGGTGAGCTGGACATAGGTATGAACATTAAACAGCAATAGTGTGAAGAGGGATGCGGTAAGGAGTAGCGCACTTCCCAATACACCATTTAAAGTCGCGCCGATCAGGCTTCTTTTAATGACAAGCTGACGCAAAGCGAGCGTAATCAGTAACAAGCCTGTTAATAGCAGTGTAATTGATACAAACATCAAACCGTCACTATCCAACCATCTAATTAAATAATAGTAATTGTCGGATTCTACCGCTTTGGAC
>JARRQD010000202.1:0-6894 GCA_037382205.1 Candidatus Thiodiazotropha sp. | reverse complement strand
CCCCCGGAAGGGGGCTATTGTCAGAGTCATTCCAATTTCATTTGCTCCTAGTAGTACCGGGAAAGTCACCGTTTGGGATAGTCTAAAGCCATTCAAAATCAGATGGTTATTTCTAATGCCACTACATTCACAGAAGCGTTTAAATGGTGAGTGTCCTCGTATTACGTGGAATTATCGACTTTATTGAAGAACTGGAAGATACTCTGCCGCGAAGCGGCTTCGTTCAACTCATTGTTTTTCTATGTGATAGTTGATTTTTAACGTAGTAGTCAATGTGGTTATCATTTATACATCCCCGCTGGTCAAAAAGCACCTATCGCGGATAGGTAAACTAAGCGCTGGGCGCCGTAGAGGTATCAGACAATATTGTTTGCAGCGACGCGGACATCAAGCGCCCGGGACGGGTTTGCCGCGTATTTCTACTGCCTATACGGTGTCCGGCGCGGTATGCAAACTCGAGACTAAAAAACCATGTCGGATCACCGATTCAATGGCTGAGCAAAGTAGGTAATCAGGGAAAAGTATGGGCTCAAGAGTCGGCTTACACCCCAGGATAGAGATAGCACGGCAATCCAGCCTGGCCAATATTCTACTTCATTTCCCGAAAATGGTGGTTAGTGCGGCATAGATCTATCTCTACAAACCTGATATGAAGGCAGATTGGCTTACCGTGGTTGCTCAGAATACCCCTACCTTACAGGCGCTGATCGTTGCATTATTCAATCGTCAACAAAGCAAATTTAAAATCGTTTCATGGTATGTTGTTCCCGAATGCACCAACCAGGGCCTTGGGCAGCGGTTGCTAGCGGCGCTTGAAGAGTGGTGCCAGAAACAAGGCATCCAAACAATGACCTTCGAGATGAGAAATGGCAACGTTTCGTATGCACCGGTAACACATGTCTTGCAAAAACAGGGATGAAGTGAACCCCAGCCTTTAGTGCACCGTTTCAAAGTGGCTGTAAAAACCCTACGAGATTTGCATTGGGAAAGGTTTCAACGAAAATCCACCAGGATGGAGATATTCCCCTTGAAATCCCTTTCGAACCGGCAACGCACCCAACTGCTTGAGGCATTTCTCGATGACGAGCAATTTCCGACAGAGCTCCTACCTTTCCATTGTGAGCAGGACGTTGATTGCGCCGTTAGCCTGGGATTGAGTCAGGGCAACGAAGTAGTCGGGTGGATTGTAGCTCACCATTTCCAGCGTGATTTGATTGAATATTCTGCGCTCTACGTAAAACCCACCGCGCGATCGACCGGTGCCGCCATTTTGCTGTTAGGTAAAAGCTTTCTGCAACTTGCAGAAACTGGGGCAGTGAATGTCTTGTTTCAAGTCAAGGTCGACAATCATCTGATGATCAGGTTTACACGAAGACACTTCCAGCCAATCTTGGCTGAAGCGACATTATTCAGTTGGGAAAAGTCATTGAGTATGGGTCACAATTAATGCAACTGATTAAATCCGATCCCAACAGTGACAACAATCAGGTTTTCCTAAATATATAAGCAGATATTGGATACGCTATGGATTTTGAACGACACATGCAAGTAACAAAGAAAAAGCTACCTTGGGACATAAACGATATCTGCTGACGGCGTTTGGTGGTCCATCGATGGGGGGAGCAGTTGGGGACATGAGGATCTCACCGTCGGTGATCAGGTGAGTTTCCGTTTTGACCTCTGGACATCGGGTACCGGTGCTCATGACTACAACCAGGTGCAGGCTTGGGTAGATTGGAATCAGGATTTCGCATGGGCTAATGATTCATCTGAAATCGTGCTTCAGGAGCGCGTGTTCCGAACACCTTATAGTGTTGTACCTGCCAGCATCTCGATTCTGACCTCATCATCGTTTTTGATTACTGAAGACATGGTTGGCGATCTTTGGCTTCGGGCGCGCGCCCAATGCAACCATGTACCTTTCGGTTCTATGACGCCTTACGGCGAGCTCTGGCAAGGGGAGGCTGAAGATTGGCGCTTGAGTGTCAGTACGGCAAATGTTCCGGAGCCGGCAAGCATTTTACTGCTGGGTACTGGTCTGCTTGGTTTGATCGGGGTACGTAATCGTCGCGCTTGATTTATGCCTGATGGTCACTTGTTCTGATCGCTGAGCGTGTTCTCAGCTAAAAATAAGAACGGAGCCGGTCGGCTCCGTTTTTTTATTTTTAGAAACGCAGTGCTTGCCAGACATAAAAAACAGCCCCATTTTTTCTGTAGCATGACTCCAGCTTAGACGCCAAGATCCAGATAGGGGTGTTCGGTCAGCTACCAGATAGCCATCGGGCCACAGCAAGGCCGCAAGGTATTCACACTGCAAACCATCCCGGCCAGGCAAGAGGATGACCGTTTTGCTCAGGTGGCGAAAGAATCCGGTTTGCTCCGGGCCTCCTGCCCTTCGGGCCAGCTGAAGCTGTCCAACTGATCTTTTTAGGTTGAACCGATTGAGGCCTGATAGACGGATGTTTCCGTCTGAATCTGACCTCCAGTTTTCAGTCTTGTGATACAGGGGGGGTGTGGTTATTCTCCCTATACTTCCGCCAATATTGGAATTGGTGGTACTTCAGGCCCTGGTCTCGACAGAACGCTTGTTGGCTGAGCCCCGAATGACTCCAGTCCTCAATATGCTGGCACCAGTGATCGGTCAGGGCTTGCGTGGTTGCTTTGCTGGACATTAGCAATCTCCTGTGCGTTAGGACAGGAGACAGTGTGGATCAGCTCTGCGGGCCAGAGTTAGATGTCGATTCTTGGGCGCTTACGGTAGAGGCATCAATATTGAACACACGCTTCAGGCGTTGTGCCCAGGTCATCGCCTTGTGCCGCCGTTACGGACTCTAATCATCACGCTCATGAGGCTTGGATCCTTTGCCACGTTTGGCGGGCGTTACATCGACACAGTATTTACTGTTGGGTGCGAACACACCATGGAACAGGGTCAGGTTCACCTTGGGCTTGGGCACCAGGGCAGCCAGCTTGGCGATAAAATCCGGCGGCTCGAAGATAACGTGCGTGGTCCCATCGCTGTAGGGCGTTTTGAGCTGAGTCGCTACTGCTTCTGCCGTTCCCGCGCCTGCGCCGCAACTCTGGCATGCAGGCTGAAACCGGATGCTTTCGCTACCTGAGCAAAGCGGTCATCATCTTCCCAGGCAGGGATGGCCTGCAGCGTGAAACCCTTGCATCCCTGCTGGGGTCCAATTGCTACGCGGTAGCCAACCGAGCAACCCAATACCTGTTTCATTGGGTTTTTGGCGCCCTCTTCCAGATTCAGGTAACTGTTTTCCTCATCGCGTTCCAGGATTCCCTCGCGCTCCAGGAACCTGGCAACCCGATAGCTGATCCTATCCACCAGCTCTGTCAATTCTTGCCTATCCGGTGCATTGGTACGATGAGCTGGACTCGGAGCGCTATAACCGAATCACGGTGCAAACCTCACGTGGATGTCCATACAATTGTGCTTCCACTGCCATCATGGCCTTCCGGCTTAGTTCAGGCAACATGCCGCCAGGCGGCCTATCCTTCTCTTGCTGTGTCGTGTAGGGGAGTATGAAAACCCTGTGCTATGCAAACCAGTCTAAATTGATTTGTCATTGCGACGCTCATCAACAAATCGCGCAAAGGCGCAGGATATAGAACGCAGGCATCAAATACCGCAGAAAAATTTGCCGCGCGCCTAATATCCCATATTCAAGTCCTGAGCCTGCTTTGCCAAATCGTCCAGTGTATTGCGACTTTCCGCCATACTTTCATCCTTGAAAGCAATTAATTCCTTGAAATACACTCTCCGGTGGCTACCCACTTTATGGAACGCCAGCTTTCCTTCTTCCAGTATCTTGACAAGGAACGGTCGGGAGACATTCAGAAAATCTGCAGCTTGCTGCGCGGTCAGTTCAGCCTCTTGGGGGACAAGTACCATGGCTTCGTCTTCGGCCATATGCGCCAAAAAATCGACCAACATGCGCATTGCAGAGACAGGCACAGTAATAACCTCATCGCCATCGATGAGGCGAAGCTGAGCGCTCTCTCCTTTGCCAATCAAAGCAGGTCGTCTCAATGCCTGAATTTGATGCAGGCACGCGATATCGTCTTGCCCATATAATCTGTAACCGCTATCGGAGCGTGCCGAAGGCTTGAGCAAACCGATGCTGTCGTAGTGATGCAGCGGGCGCACGGTCAGCATGGCTGATTGGGTAAACGCTAACTACTCAACCTTTGTCACACTACCAACTGCATAAGTGCAATTCGCCGGAGTCGTCATTTCATCTGATTCCCACCTATAGACCAATTCGTTTTCTGATTGATCAGTCAACTCCAAAATACCTTGATCACAGCAACCTGTACCATAGGTTATAGTCTCTCTGAATTGTAACTGAGCATCACTCTCTTCAAGCAACGTCAGATAGCCACCACATTCCAACGATGGATATTCGATCAGCTGCTCATCAAGTTTTAGATCAATACGGATAGTCCAAGATATTCCAGGCTGTTGTCCCTCCCCTTCCCAAACACCAACTTTTCCCGCCAGTCCATCACCGATCGGCGGTTCAGTCTGATTACTCAACTCATCAAGGGTGTTTTGCAGATGAGCAATCGCCTGGTCGGCATCAATTAGAGTTGTACACTCAGTGTTTTGTTGGCCCGCATTAGCCACCAGGTTAGCAACATTCGAATCGAAATCGGGATCCTCAAAATCGATCTCCAGCCCAGTTGCAGCCAGCAGTGCCTCACCACTGATAGTGATGCCGTTGTCCGGATCGCAATCCTGATCTAATGATTGTAACAATCTGGCCATATTGACTACCCCGGTATGGTTGATATCCTCCACACCTGCAAGTTCAAGCGGGGTAAGGATATGGGCGGCCGTTACCGCTGGAAACTCGAGATCCCCGAGACCGAAGACAACCGTCTCTCCGGACAGATATGTAAATTCCCCATTGGCATTGGTAACGCCTCTTCTCGATTCAGTATAATAGGTTAATCCGGCGCAGGCACTGTCGAGAAATCGCCCGGTTAAAACCTCTTCATCTGACGAGCCGCCTGATCCCCCACCGCAACCGCTCAGAACAAACAAGCCTAATAAACTCAACCCTTGTCGCTTGCAATCCAGCATCTTCACTAATGCCCCCTTTTTAAATAAATTCCAATAAAATCAAAAAATACCTGATAATCTTCAGCGGCTTTATAGATGGTATTTGCCCAATTATGACAGCTAACCTAGGTAATTGTGCAGTTCCGCATTAGTGTCGGAATATCTTACAACCCAGGCCACGAAACCTTTCAATGTTACACACAAGCTATTGTATTAGCTTTAATTTATATTAAATGGCGTATTTATTGCTATTGTTTTTTCCAAAATGAATCTCTGGCTATTTGAAGAGCTTCTCATTTCTTGAATCATTGAGCAATCACAAAATGAGATGAACAATGACCTAATCAGGTAGTAGTACTAGAGTGCAAGGCATATTATAAGATCATCAACTCGAGCAACTGCTAGATACTATGGACAAAATCATTTTGCCGATTCTTACGATTGCAATGATGATTTAGTTTCTTTCGAAGTGATGCTTGTAGATCCATTTTTCAGCGCGCCACCCAAATTATAATGAAAACTAATATTTCAGGAATCATCTCACTATTTACACTCGTGAGTTGAAATTACAAAGCAATAGTTGACTTCTCAAGAAAGCAGCTAGGAGAGTTAATATGTATAAGGTGTTTACAGTAAGCTGTATGATTATTTCTATTTTTGGTTGTGGCGGCGGTGGAAGCTCAAACCAAGCTGATGAAACCACAAGTGACAATAATACGACCACTGCATCTGAAATTGTAAAAGAACTCACTGTCAATATTGCCAATGAAATTGGCCAAACTGTTAATGGCACCAGACCTGAACCTTCTACTGATGAAAATGCACCTATAGTTAAAAGTGCTCCTGATGCCATTCTTACGAACAAAGGGGATATCGAACGAGTTGATCTGTTATTCAATACTGAATTCGGGTTAAAAGAGGTTTATATCACCGTTGATGGTGCAGATTCTTATATAAAAATCAATAATCCAAATACTGAAGAAATTATCAACAACTCTGAAGTCATAAGTTTATGGTTTGACATATCTCAGAATATAAATATTGACGATTTTTGCGTAGAAATCAACGCAAAGGATCTACAAGATATTGTTTCAGATAGCGTTGATGTCTGCTTTTCTATCGTGGGAGGTGAAACTGACTCCCGAGTTATATACTTTGCTGACTTTTCCTCAAACTCTACGCTCTCTACACTGGACTTTGATACGGGTGATGTGACCGCCATTGGAGCCACCGGAGTCCAATTAACTGATATTGGATTTCTAGGCGATCAGTTATATGGGGTTACTTTTTCAGAGCTGGTCGCTTTGGATCGCAATACTGGCAATGCCTCTGTAATTGGTAGTATAGGCAATAGTGGCACAAACGCTTTGGTCGGAAAAGATGGCATACTGTTTAGTATGAGCACTACAGGAGAGTATTTTCAAATCAATCCTTCCACAGGAACTGCAACTAATATCCATAATATTGGTTCGGGCGCGGCATCTTCGGGAGACCTCGTTTTCAACAGTGACGGATCGATTCTTTGGGGGACAGTCACCTTACCAGGTTACATGACTGATCAACTGATTCAGATTGATGTTGAAACAAATACCGTAACAATAGTTGGTGATATTGGTTTCTATTCGGTTTATGGACTCGCCTATTTAAGAAACCAATTACTCGGCCTTACTGCTGCAGGTGAATTTATTATCATTGATCCCGATACAGGAAATGGAACGCTAGTTGAAAATACAGATGCTTTTAGTGCAGGTGGCGCCGCATCAGAGTAACTTGTTCCCAGTATTTACAACCATTCCAATCTATGACTGATC
>JARRQD010000201.1:0-10836 GCA_037382205.1 Candidatus Thiodiazotropha sp. | reverse complement strand
CCTGAAAAAGCGGCCGCCAAGGTACCGGAAAGATAGGTTAGAAACAGCATGCCCAACCAGGAGGGTGAGAGGCCGAACGGCTCCGCCGCCAGCACAAAGGTGATGTAGCTGTACTGATTCACAAAAATCATAAAGTTCAGGCCTCCCACAACACAGGCGGCCAGGATCAGCGGGTTGCACAAGTGATCGCTCAAGCCGCGAGCCACTGGCGTGGGTTTAAAGGGTTTGGGGTGGAATCGACTGGACGCCGGCAACAGCCAAATCACCACAGCCACACACAGCAGATCAAAACCCGCCAGGGCGAGAAAGCTACTCGACCAGCCCCATTCAGCCGCAACCAGTCCGCTGATCAAGCGTCCTGAGATGCCACCCAATGAGTTGGCGCCAATGTAGAGTCCGACTGCCAACAGCAGAGCCTGAGGTTCAAACTCCTCTCCCATATAGGCCATGGCTGCTGCGGGCAGTCCAGCGATAAAGGCCCCCTGCAGGCCCCGCAAAATCAGCAGGGTGTGGTATTCGGTGACGAAGGCCGTTGCAAAAGTCGTCATACACAACAGCAGCAGCGTGGTATGGATGACCACCCTGCGACCTACAGCGTCTGACAAAGGTCCAAACAGCAACAATGCGCCACCCAGGGAGAGCGTGGCAACCGACAGACTCAGTGTGGCCTGTAGAGAGTCGATCTCGAAAACCTCACTCAACCGGGGTAGCAGTGGTTGAGTGATATAGAGATTGCTGAACACCATTACCGAGCCGATGCAGAGGGCCAGAGTAGCGCGCCAGAAGTCTGTGGTGTGGGTTTTAATCATCTCACTGGTCGGTTGATTGGTTTGTATTGAGATTAACCAGTGGATATCTATAATGTAAATATATTAAATATATATTTTCTATATCTTTTCATTATGAATCTAAAACAGCTCAGTTATTTTAAAGCCGTGGTGGAACAAGGCGGCTTCAGTGCAGCAGCGCGCCAACTTCATATTGCTCAGCCGGCCATCAGCATTGCAATCCGCAAACTGGAGAGTGAGCTGGAACTCACCCTATTGCAGCGCAGTGAGCGCCGGATCAGCGCCACGACCGAAGGTGAAGTGCTGTTGCAGCATGCACAACGACTGCTGGAGCAGGCCAGAATTACCAGCCTGGAGATGAGCGAACTGAGAGGCTTGACCAAAGGTGAGGTGCGGATCGGTATCCCGAGCATGCTCGGCTCCTACTACTTCCCTCCCTTTCTGATGGGCTTCAAACACCGCTACCCAGCGTTGCGGCTCTCAGTCTACGAACAGGGAACCCGGCGTTTGCAGGAGATGATCCGCTGTGGCGAACTGGATCTGGGCGTGGTAGTGGCGGATGCCCCACCCACAGAGCTGGAGACCCGCTTTCTGACCCGTGAAGAGATGGTCGCCTGCGTCCCCAAAGATCACCCCTTTGCCAGCAAACCATCGATTACCAAGGACGAGTTTTTCAGTCAGGAGCTGGTGGTCTTCAAACCGGGCTATTTTCTGCGGGAGTTCATCGACCGTTTCAGCCAGCAAAGAGGCGAGGCGCCGATCATCGCCTTCGAGACCAACCTGATTCCATTGACCAAAGCGATCGTTCGCCAGGGTTTCGGTATCACCACTTTTTTGCGCATGGTCATCGAGCAGGATCCGCAACAGGACTTGGTGGCTGTGCCCTTCACAGAACCTGTCTATCTCGACCTCTCCCTGGCCTGGAAGAAAGATGGCTATCTCTCCCGGGCTGATCGGGCGTTTGTGGATTACATATTGGAGAATAACCTGTCCGCAAATGAACGCTAATTATTTGCTTAATAAAGTATCGACTATTTAGTTTTTCAAAGCTTAACCACTACGAAACAATTATAAGGATTTACGTATCCCATTCGAGTTTTTTATGTTTATTTGCAGAGTTAAAAAAGAGTTTTCAATCAAACCATCTATGCCAATGGCCAACGCCGCATAATTTTATAGCGGCTCTGATTGAATACTGGGTTATTTGAGGATGCCAGCACGAACTCATTGACCTGCCATTGGATAGGTTTCTCCAACTGCCATGGAGAGATGCGTTGTGCCTTGCGATAGAGAGTAACATGGGGTTTGTAGGCACGTTGCTCTGGTTCGAAACCACATCCTGTCAGTTGCTGCTTCAGAGCATCAACCAGTTGAATGAGGGGCTCAGGTGTCGTACCTGGTGCTATCCAGACAATCTTTGGTCTTCGCCAGTAACCGGCATGATCGATGCTCAGCTCAAACCGATGGCCTGAGACTGCGTCAGCAGCCTGTTCGATACAGGCCATCGGCCTGCCCCTAAGCTGCCCCAAGAATACCAGTGTGATATGCAGATCTTCAGGGTGATGCCGACGCCCTTTCACCTGAGCGTTGACTGACAATTGCTGTTGCAACGCCTCTCTTACCTCCCGTTCAGGCCATAGGGCGAAAAACAGCCGCTGGTCAGACATTTTCAAGTAACCTGATCAATCGACTCAAAGCATGATCTACAGAGCGGACTCTGACCTGCTGCCGATCTCCCGAAAAACAGCACTGCTCCAACTGAGGCGCTTGACCGACCATCTGCCAACTGAAACAGACTGTACCTACCGGCTTTTCTTCACTGCCTCCCCCAGGGCCGGCAATACCGCTGATCGCCAGCGCTACCTCTGCCCCACTCTCCTGCAATGCACCTCGTGTCATCTCACCTACTGTCTGCAGACTGACCGCACCAAAGTGTTCCAGGGTTTCACTGCTAACCCCCAACATAGACTGCTTAGCCTGATTGCTATAACTGACATAGCCACGATCGAACCAGTTGCTACTACCAGGCAGGTCAGTTAAAACCTTGGCAACCCAACCACCAGTACAGGACTCGGCAACCACCAACCGATAACCTCGTAGCAGCAACAACTCGGCCAGCTGGTGACTCATTGTATGAAACTGTGCTTCTGAATCGATCATAAACGAAATATTTTGAAAATGAGCAATCTGAATGATAAGCAAAATACCATCAAGGAGTAAATTTACTTATAACAGCCTCTCCTTTTTCATTCAATGGATCAACACAAAGAAATACATTTTTTACATTTACCAATTAAATGACCTCCGGAAGAGCCGGGGGCTTATTGGATGCCGCCCTCAAAGAGCTCAAGATTACACCGTCAACTTCACGCCTTAAGTTTCGGAGTTTAAAGTTCATCCACAGCCTGTAAACAGGATGGGCATACCTCATCAAAACCGTAGCCCGTCTTTAAAATAAGGCGTTCGTCATTTCGGCGCATGCCGGAATCCCGGAGAATGTGGCACCTGCCCTCAACAAGCCCTACTGTCATGGTTTCAGTACCTCAGAGGCATTAACCTAAAAAGATCAGTTGGACAGCGTGAAGGGTGCGCTTGTGGTGGTGCAGGGCAAGGGTGCCATTCACGCTGTAGCGTGATTCACCCAGTAGGTGAGCATAGCCATCGAAGCGATTTTCATCATAATCAAACACCTGCTATTAGAATAGAGCGGTCAACCGATTTTTTTAGGATTAACGATACTAAATTCCATGATGACAGCTTGGGTGGTATCTGGATTCCGGCATGCGCCGGAATGACGGAGGTAGATGAATGATGGCGTTTTCAGCTTTGCTCTAATATGAACTCCGAAACTTGAGTTCACACTTAAGTCAACATCGATTGTTTGTAGACTTAAATTGCATTGCCTCTTCTGTACTAGTCACGACCTAATCTGACAGTTACCCAATTAATTGCAGCGCTCAATCTGATTTGATCTTGAGTTTCTTCTGTTTGATCCCTTCGCTATCAGCGGCTGACCAGGTGATTCGCAGATTCAGACGATGCTTTTCAGAATCCTGTGAGGCGGTAACTTTAAGTTGTAGTAAGCCCTCAGGTTTCAGCTCCATCTGATCCTCATCATCACTCAGTATCAGACTGCCTTTGCCAATGTCGAAAACCTTGATCTGTGGATAGTCGGTACTGATTCCCAGTACCAGCCGATCAGGATGGAATATGGTCACGGCGGCACCCTCACCTTTCAAGCCCTCTTTTTTTCTGGAGCCTCGATCTACGGTCGCGTCACATTCGAAGTTCAACATGCCTTTGCGCAACATGATACGCTGTCCGTGGTAGCGATTGGTGTGTCCATGCACGATGGCATAGATACCCACTTCATTCATCAATCTGACCCCTTTGCGGGTCAACGGCATATCCACATCACGATACTTGGTCCTGATCAGATTAGCCAGCGGGCCATAGTAGAACTCAAAGATCTCATCATCCACATCCTCCTTGAACTGTTTATTGAGGTACTTTACCCCTTTGCGATTGATCAGCTTGGCCATCCGATCATCTATCCCCGCATGAACAAATAGAAACGAACCGTAATGAACTGCAAGTTTCATCTCTTTAAAGAACCAACTGAACTCACCATCGGCCCTGAGAAACAGGCTTTGCCATTTCAGCACAGCCGCATAGACCTGACGTAGTGTCAACCCAGCTTTTTCACAATCTGATTCAAACTGATCCATCTTCTCTTTCAATCGTTTCAGCTCTTTGGCCATGCGATTGTCTGGCATTACCCATCTAGCCATCTGCGGAAACGCTTTGAACCAACGCTTCGGTGGATAGAGCAGACTTCGACAGGTACGGGTGGGGGGAATCCCTTTCAGAGCAGACTTGTCCTGCAGATACTGGTCGGTGATTTCTCGCAACATCGGTATGGCTTTACTGCCCATTCGTATAAAGAAGTGGTCGTGCCTCGGATCCGGCTCTAGACCGACCGAAGAGATACCAAGTTTGATCCGAATATCGTGATTGCCAGCCAGCAGGGTGATCTTTGCTCCCTTTTTCTTTAACTGACGGATGACCCTTAACAACCGCAGATTGCTTGGCCCTTTGTCGAAGCAATCCCCGCCAATCACAAAGCACCCTTCTCTACCTCGACGAGTCAACTTGAGGTCACTATCCTGTTCACCGGTTTTGCGGATCCCACCGGAGGCAACCAGCGAGGCGATGAAGGCGTCAGCATCCGCATGCAGATCGGAGAAGAAGAACAGCTCTCGCTTGGGCCAGCGCCACTTCTCCTTACTCATCACTTCACTCAGCAGATAGTCTGTGGTATCACGCTGCCCGGGTGCTTTGACGATTGAGCGATGTTTGCCCAGCGGCCAGAGTTCACTTGCTGTAGGCAGATCGGGCTTAATCCACTTCACTCCCCGGTATTTGGGCAGTCGTTTATGGTGATATTTATCGGTCGTGTTATCGGCGCTAATCGACAAAAGCCTCTCCTCGTGAGCGAACCTTCCATTCCCCGGTTATATGGCGCCAAGATCCATCATGGCGGCGCTCAACAAAAACAGGTCGGCAGTGATCCATGCTCAAGGCGGCAATCTGCTCGAAATCAATCACTCCAAGCTGGTGCGCCGCATGGCGAAAAGCGGCACCATGACCAACGAAAAGTTTTACTGTATCTGCCTCTACCCGTTGTTGTAATTCACCAAGCCGATGATCCAGATGGCGGGCCACTCTGCTACCGGCCTGCATCAGGGATTCAGCGCCCTGCAGAGGAAGTTGATAGTGGCTGTTCGATTTCCAGTCGGCAGGCGGTGCTTTAAAGCGCGGGTCATCCTGCAGTATCGATTCAATGGTCTGTATGGTCAGGTTGGCGGCCGATCCCATACTGCGCTCTGCAAGCTCATCAAAACCTTCAATGGATAAGGGTGATGGAGCTGATTTGTTCAATTCCTGTTGGATCAACCCGGCAGTTTGCCATCCCCGCAACAGGTTTGAACTGTCGATCACACTGCTGAGATCCCAGTTGAACATCTGCAAGGCACCACGTAACAAAGTAACTGATCGTATGGCCTGCTCCTGGCCCTTTTCAGTCAGAGGAAAGGGCTGCCAGGCACTGGGGGTATCCTTGAGCTGATGGTACTCGCCATGCCTTAACAGGGCGGCGATAACTCTAGGCATCAGCGATTAATCCGCAGTGTACAAGTTTGTTGGGTGAGCTGTTCATGTTTTCTTAGAGCGCTTCTTTTCAACCATTTTTGCCAATTTCTTTATCATCGGTTTGAGCTCAGGCTGTTTGATCCGTTCAATCGCTTCGTCTGGTGAGAGCCACTCACGCCCCCGGTGCCGCTCTTCCCACTGATCTTCCGGAATCAGTTTTTTGACCTGCATAGGGTAGACCTGAACCGAACATTCACCACCCCATTTGGTATAGGTATAGCTGCCGAGGGATTGATCACCCACCTCACCTTCCACACCCGCCTCTTCCAGCGCCTCTTTTGCGGCCGATGCCTGCAGGGTCAGCCAGGGCTCAGTGATCCCTTTCGGCACCACCCAGTGTTTCTGCTTACTCGATCTGACCAGCAGCATCTCCGGCTTACCAGCCTTGATGCGATAGGGGATTACAGAGGACTGGTTATAGTAGTAGGCCGGCCGGTCACGCATCTCCTTGCTGGTGTGGTCGGGAAATGGGAATTTCTTGTCCAGACCGCTGGCACGAGTGATGGAATCCAACACACCATCCCCTGGGCGTAATTTTTTCCAGTCGTTGGGCATGACGATTCTAGCCAGTGTTGCGGTGGGGATCAGCTTGCCATCCTTAGGCAGAGGGATCCGTTTGCCTTCCAGGTACTCGGTCAGCGCTTCAAGGCCGGGATTATGGCCTACCATCATTACCCGCTTGGCACTCTCGGGCGCCTCGGCCAGCACCTGCAGCAGGTCATCCACCCTTGCCGCATAGATACGCCGATCCTGGATGATTTTATCCGCATCCTGCCCCATCACCTTGACGGCCTTCTGGGCTGTGATAATGGCTCGTTCAGCCGGTGAACTGATCACACAGTCTGGCTGAAGCTGATGCTGCAGCAACCAAACCCCAATGCGTTGAGCACCCCGTTTGCCTCGATCCTTGAGTGGACGCTTGAAATCTTCAACCTGCTCACTCCAGTCAGACTTTCCGTGCCTGAGCAACAACAATTCACGTGCCATTGTCTCTCTACCTCTTAGATGATACCGGCAATATGATTAATCCAACCACTGCTCTCACCCTACAACGCCTAAAAAGAGTGATGTCAGTTACACCATTCTAGCTCGTGAAGGCAGCATACTCTTGATCTCGAACCAACCTGCTCTGTAGCCAATGTTCATCCAGAAATGGAAACACTCGTCATTCCGGCGACTGCCGGAATCTAGTGTAGTGCTTCATACTAACGGCCCCATTTGCTAAAACAGATTTCGGTCAAGGCCTCAAAATCCAATTTCCCACTCACCTCATAAACACGGATTCTATCCAATAAGGCCAGGTAGGGATCAATGGAGAGCGGCTCTTCATCCTGGAAGAAACGAGCCGATCGATCCTGATAGAAGGGCCCAGGAGACTTCATCACCGCCTTCAGTAACTCCGGCCTGCTGGTGAGGGAAACTTGCGTCAGGCTCAGGGGTTGCTCAGAGTCCCTATGCCAGTTCAGGATGATCAGAGCGGTCAGGGCGACCGGGCTACTGGTGTTAATACGCCCCCCGCCGTAGAACGATTCAATCGCCACATCAAACTTCTCTTCCAACTCCCACAATGTCTGTTTTGGTAGTCCGAGCAGCTCGTTCCGGCGAGGTTCATCGATCAGTCTCTGCAGGCGCGGATTGTTCACCACAGTACCGGGATTGATTCGCGGCAATTTGGGGATGCCAACCGCTTCGACTGAATCATTTGCTCCCCGTAGAAACAGTCTGTCATTGGTCAGGAAACAGCTCTTTGGGTGCTCCATCATCTGCAGCATCAATGTTGACTTGCCGCCACCTGAAAAACCGGCAACCGCCAACGCACAGTCACCCAACATCAGCCCCGCTGCATGACAGATCAGCCAATCCCGATTCTGTAACCAATTCATGATCTGCGAGTTGATAAAATTGACCAGCTGGTTGTCATAGGTCATACAAGGGCCGGCAGCAACACAGTAATCCCTGCTCTGCAGAAACAGCATACCGGTACGAACTTTCAAAATCAGTCGCCCATCGGAGAGCTCCGCATAGGCATCTTTGCGGCCACTCTTTCCCGGCTCCCGCTTCCAGTCCCTAAACTGAATACCCGTCTGCAGAACCTCACGATCAATGGCGATCACCTCCAACCTATGATCGCTAGCCTGCTGTGGTAAGTGGCTAAAGTAGTTCGCCAATCGGCTCAGCAGTTGCTGGCTGTTCGAT
This sequence comes from Candidatus Thiodiazotropha sp., assembly GCA_037382205.1. Lineage (GTDB taxonomy): Bacteria > Pseudomonadota > Gammaproteobacteria > Chromatiales > Chromatiaceae > Thiodiazotropha. The sequence continues at coordinate 2,641 of JARRQD010000201.1, read as the reverse complement.
TTGATTGCAACAGAAATTTCCCCCAGATTTAAGTACAGCGGGGTGTCACACAGGGATTGTCCCTGAACCAATAACTCAGCAACGGTCTTACTCTCCATCAGCTGATCGTCAGCTCCAGCTCGTGTCACGCTGATATGGCCTCCATAACATAGCCAACATAACGGGAAGGCACATCGATGCCCATCCCTTCGTGTGCACCACGGAATCCACCGAATGCTGATACCTCAAAGACCACTGGCCCCTGGTCGGTCTCAGCCACATCCACGGTGGTAAAATCGAGGCCGAACACCGCCTGCGCCCTGGATGCCAGTTCGATCAGCTCGTCACTGGCCTGATAACCTTCATAGTGGCCTCCACTTAGAATCGTAGTATTCCAAACTCCCTGTTTGCCAACCCGGGCGTAGGCACCCAGATATTCACCCGCGAGAAAAACCATCCCCAGATCCTTGCCTGGCAGCGCTCGCTTTTTCTGGATATACATCACCGGATTCTGGTTGCGAAATTCATCGATCGCCTTGACCACCTGCTCAGAGTCGTCGCGATACTCAATCAGGGTCATCCCTCTCGCCTTGGTTGAGTAGAGCGGTTTGAAAACAGCGGCCTGGAAATCCTCGACCGCCTGAAGGGCGGCCTCAGGATCTTCGGTGATACGGGTCTCAGGCATGGGGATACGGGCATTGTAGAGTGACATGGTACAACTGAGTCGGTCGATCAGTCGTATGATCCGTTCCACCTGACTGAATACCCGCACACCAGCAAGCTCCAGTTGCCGCAGCATCTCAAGTCTATCCAGGGTATGGGGGCTGTATTCTGCACTGATCTTCTTTACTAGCAGCGCATCGAGCTGAGTCAAATCCTCCCCCTGATAGAGTAATCTGCCACTGTCAAGTTCGGCGGTCACACTCGCCATATCGATTACCAGCCGAAAACCAGTAGCCTCCGCCACCGCATCAGCCAATACTTCCGTAGACCATTTACCGGGTATACCAACGACCCCGATCTTTGGTTTAACCAATGAATATCTCCTCGATGGGTAGTTTAAAGCGCGCTTTGGATTTGCCATTTGCCGCCAGCAACCGCTCCATCAGATAGAGCGCCCGATAGAACATCGCTCTGGAGAGGGATTTGTCGAGAATAAACCGGGTAGATGTGACAAAGGAGCGTATCAGCCCCAAAGCCAGCCTCACTTCGAAGCTCTCATCCTTGGTCTTTTTCGCGTAGCCACGGGCAAAGCGGTAGATCCCGTGACTCATCACGGCGATACGCTCTCTCACTCTGGGATCAAATACCTGCAACCGGTAGTTCGAGACCATGAAGACAGTGATATCTTGTAAATAGTCCGTATAACGGGATCGATGCAGATCGATAAAATTAATCCGCTGTTGCTGCTGATCATAGATGATGTTATCCACATTGAAATCCCCGTGGATAAACACGGAGAACGGTGATTGTATCGTAGATTCCAACTGTTGCATCTTTGACAGTAACTTACCAAATGAGGGCAGTTTCTGGCTACCGATTATGGCGTTGTTCTGCTTGAATTCCGGATGGATGGCATACACATCATCGATGCGCTTGGCCAGTTGGTCCATATAGTTGGCGGAGACCGGTTTGCTCGTTCGTGTCTCATCCCACACCTGCTTCAAGGTCTCGGTAAGATGGGTAAAGCTCTCCTGAAACAGCGCATCGGAACCACTCAGCAGAATCTGCTCAAAGGTCTGCCCAGCCAGGTGCTCGATCAGCATGGCCGCCGAATCGCCACGTTTTTTATAGGCCAATATTTTCGGCGCTAGGCCGGGAAATATCTCGTGCCAGTCGTCAACCCGCTGCTTCTCCTCCTTGAGTTTGCGTCTGCCGCCATCTTTGAACACCCCGTGATAGCCGGACTCTCCGGCACTGGCCACTGCGTTGATGGCGCTACCGGATTTGGTCTGAGCAATGGTCTGTACTTGCAGCCCCTCCATCTCGTTCACTGTTTTCAGTTCTGTCAGTGAGGCGTTCAAATTATGGTAACGATCGGTATTGAAATGCTGCCCCATAGCAGCGGAGATAATCGCTTCGCTGATGCGTAATAGAGCATTCCCCATCTGTGCAATGCTTCGTCCCAGCATGATCAGGGAGATGTGGTCAGCCGGATGCTCATCTTTCTTCAGGTATTTCGAATATTTCAGCAACTGTTTTTGGTAGGCCTGATCGAGACGCTGCTCTACCCGTCCGATCTTCAATGCCCGACGGGTATCTTTATCAGACAGCGCTGGTTCAATCATATCCAGCACCTTCAGTAGCCGCTCCAACATCGCCAGATAGTTGCCACGCTTCAATAGACGTTTCTGCTCAACCTGCAAGCACTGCAACATCGCTTCACAACTCAGCTCGGTAATCCGTTCCAGTTGGGTCGCAATATCTTCGACCGCGCGCAGCAGCTGCTTTTCGCCACTCAGATTGTCGGCCGTAGAGTGCTCTGCCAAACAGTGGTTGTGAATGCTCAAGCGCAGATTCTCCACATAACCCTTACGATCCAGCAATCGGGATGCTGGCGTGTTGCTGCTGTGATCGAGATACTCCCTGAGTACACTAAGATGAGAGGCTGTCTCCGCCAGTAGAAACTGCAAGTTGTCATTGATCGCCTTGGGTAGCGACA
>JARRQD010000200.1:0-8715 GCA_037382205.1 Candidatus Thiodiazotropha sp. | reverse complement strand
TTGCTGTGCTTGAAGGCCAGAGTCTGTAACCAGCATCTCTCCTAGCTGATAGGAGGCAGAAAGAGGTGCTGTCTCCTGCACAACACGACTGCAAGTATCATCGGTATATTCTGAGCTTTCTGTGGTGAGTTGACCACTCTCTTCAAAGGTTATGGTGACAATCCCAAAAGTATCCTCTGCTTCAAGAGGAGTCGAGACATCCGAAGAGTCAGATTCAGTATGGCCTATGACCTTGCAGGTGGAACTCCAGCTTCCAAGAATGCCGGATTCTTTATCAGCGCTGTCACGATTGTCAGAGCCGCTGCCGCAGGCTGTGGTTAGAAATAAGAGAGGTAGGATCAACTTACTGTTCATAATTCACGCTGGCGTTCAATAAATAGTAACCTTGATCTGAGTAGATCATGGTATGTAGCAAAAAGAGTTGCTCGCCGGTCTTGACGTGTTTGCAGGATGCCTCGAGTTGATATCCATCAAGTGAATCATAGGTTACGCTGTGTATGGATGTGGTCTTCGGTGATTCACAGAGTGAAGTCATATTTTGTAGACCGTTTAATGTAAATTCAAGCTTATCCTTGGGCTCTTGCCAGTCCTGAATATGCCGGTGACCATATGCATCCCTTTCAGGGTTTAAAAAATCGTCTTTCAATAATAGTCAATCGATGAGTTACTCTGTTAGCACAACAGAGTCATGCCTTTAATTGGTCTTCTATAAACTCAACCAGGTGAGAGGCATTTTGATTGAAGCGTTCGATTGAATCATGACTGGCGCCTTCAATACTCAAAGTGGATACGTTAGTTTGTGTGGCACTTTGGGCTATTCGGTGCATATCGCTGATTGGTACGGTTTTGTCATCCGTTCCGTGAGCCAAAATAACTGGGCATCTAACCTGCGTAATTCGGTGCATAGGTGCTATATCATCGAATTTGTAACCAATAATCCACTCGATATACCCCATGATTATAGATTTCAGAAGGCTCGGTAACCAAGGGCGGTCGAGATGTCTGGACATGACCAATTTCGGGTGTGCAAAACCTGATATACCGATTAAACAGGCAATATCATCCCGGCGTGAGGCTGAGAGTAGAGCCGCGGCAGCGCCGATCGAGTGACCCAATAGGACGATTTGATGTTGTGGTCGATGCTGTTTTAACCAGTTTATAGCAGTATCAAGATCTTCAGCAAAGCGGGGGAGTGATGAGAAACTATCTGAATCACTTTGGCCGTGATTCCTGGCATCATAGATAAGTACATCAAGGCCCGACTTATAGAACGGTTTTGCAATTGGCAGCATCATTTCCATATTGGCGCCCCAGCCATGTGCGATTACCATTGTCGCCTGACTCTCCTTGGAAGGCATATACCAGCTGTAGAGTTTTTTATTTTTTGCGGTAATCAGATAGTGTTGTGTGAATGGGATTTGCTGATCTTGGGGCGTCGTAGTTTCAATCAGCCGTGGCGCACGATAAACCAGATGCAAAATAGCTGGCAAGAGAGTCAGTAAAGCTGTGAGAGTGAGAGTGATCGTAACAAGTAAACTCATCAATACATCTCTATGAGTATAAGCGGTGGGTCGGTATTATATCAATTAGTCTGCAGTTGTACTATTTCCTTTGGCTATATCCGAATCTTGCAACGACATAGTAGTCAATTGACAGCAATAGAATATGGTTTTCGCTGCTATTCGTAGTGTGCGAAATCTCGCTGGAATTTGAGTAGGAATATCAAGACCTCCAACGACCAAGATAATCATATCAGTAAACGCATCGAATGTAGGCCCGTCTGGATCTCAATCTTGACGTCCAAACAAAACGTGTTAACTCAGTACAACAAGCCCGGTACTACAGATGAAATGGCAGTACCATCTACTCATGTCGATAGCTAGCCCGTGCATACTCATCGGTCCAGGCAATATTTTCCAGTAACGTTAATGACCAATAGCGACCCAGAGTGTCACTGTTTCCGGAGGTAGGCAGAGCTGGTCGTTGCAAGCCTGAAGTTTCAGATCAATCGGTAGTGTCGTTCGTTCCATGTTATCTTCGTTGGTTTGTTTGAGCAGGGTTTGTAAGCTTATGGTTTCTTCGTAGACAGAAAGCGGTTCCTGCCGAAAAGCCAGTTTTTTTCGTTTTGCTTTGGGGTAGGTCACCGGCCCCATCTGCCATCCCCGGTTGTTGTCTGCAAGGGAGATGTGGGTTGCAACCAGTGCGCTATCTGTGGGTTGATTGGAATTGATATGCCAGCCTGTTGGGATGTCGATGTTCAGACTGAGAAGGGTTTGTTGGCCAGCCTTGCGGGGAGAGGCTGTGATATGGATTCTGCCCAGTCCAGCATAGGCCCTAGATACCAATTCCCCATGCTGGTGATTGGCTACAGCTGTGAGCAGATAGCCATAGCTGACTGGTGATGCTTCAATCGCTGGAGCAAAGCGGGCAATCAGTGCTTCGGTCTGATTGCGATAGTCAAGCTCCCCGCTGCGTTGTGAAAGTTTTTGCAGGGTGTGGATGGCGACCGAACTGCCCGAGGGTATGGCATTATCGGTGCCTTCGTCCTTGGGGCGACCCATTGCGGTGATACTGCTGTCAGCCTCATTGAGGAAGAATCCCCCATGCTGCTGATCGATAAAACGCGCCAACAGAGCGTCGCCAAGCTGCTTGGCGCGACTCAGCCATATCGATTCCCTCGTCAGGTCATAGAGATAGAGATAGCTCTCAGACAGGTTAGCATAGTCCTCCAGGGTGGCAGGAATGGACGATTGGCCATTCAGATGTATACGCCATAGATGGCTGGGTTTATATCGATTCTGTTGCCACAGAAAATTGGCAGCTCGCACGGCGGCATCCTGATAACGCCTGTTCCCCAACAGATCGGCTGCTTGGGCGAAAGCGCTGATCATCATGCCGTTCCATGAGGTGACGATCTTGTTATCCCTGAGGGGGTGTGTGCGCTTGTTGCGGGTTTTAAGCAGTATCTGGTTGATGCGCTCGATCTGTGGCAGAAGATCGATCAAGGGGACGCCTTGCTGTTCGGCAAACACTGTCAACGGTTGGCGCAGATGAAGAATATTACGACCCTCAAAATTGCCCGATGGAGTTACCCCGTAGAGCTCTATCGCAAGACTCGCCTGTTGTTCATTGAGTATTTTATTGAGCTCATTCTCGGTCCAGGTAAAGAAACGTCCCTCTTCAGCTTCGCTATCTGCGTCTGTTGCGGAGTAGAAGCCCCCTTCTGGTGAAGTCATCTCACGCAATACATAATCGAGGGTCTGGGTGGCAATACGGCGAAACATCTCTCGGCCGGTGAGGCGCCAGGCGCCTAGATAGATGCGACTCAGATGAGCCTGGTTGTAGAGCATCTTTTCGAAATGGGGCACTATCCATTCATAGTCTGTGGCGTAGCGATGGAAGCCGCCGGCCACTTGATCGTAGATGCCACCCTGAGCCATCTTTTCGAGGGTTACTGTCAACATCTGCAGTGCGGCTTGATCCCCATGGCGCTGAGCTTGATCGAGTAGCAGATAGAGCCAGGGTTCTCTGGGGAACTTCGGCGCCTGTCCAAATCCTCCCTGGATCTCATCGAAGCCGGCCTGCATACGCTTCACGGCCTGTGCAATGACTCCTTGATCAAGTCGCTTTGTCTCGCCTTTGAGATGATTACTCTGTGCTACGGCATCCGCCACTTTGGTGGCCTGTGTCATTACTTCATCCGCTCTCTGTTTCCAAAGTTGATCGATCTGCTTTAGCAGAGAGGTGAACTGGTCGGGGGTGAAGTAGGTGCCCCCATAGAAAGGTTTTCCCTCAGGGGTGAGGAAGCTGGACATGGGCCAACCCCCATGGCCGGTCATCAACATCACCGCAGTCATATAGACCTCATCCACATCGGGGTGACTCTCCCGGTCTACTTTGATGGCGATGAAGTTTTGGTTTAGCAGGCTGGCGATCTGCAGATTTTCAAAACTCTCTCGCTCCATCACATGGCACCAGTGACAGGTTGAGTAGCCAATGGAGAGAAAAATTGGTTTATTCTGCTGTTTGGCCCTGTTAAATGCCGACTCAGACCAGGGGTGCCAGTCGACTGGATTATGTGCATGCTGCAGCAGGTAGGGAGAATCCTCCAGGATCAGTCGGTTGATGTAGCTGGGCGTGCCATCATTTTTGAAGTGTTCGGTGCGGGGATGGTAGGCATCTCCTTTATCCAGGTAGGCCTGGTAGAGTCTCTGTGCCATAGGCTCGGTTCTCTGTAGATGTAGCTCTTCATCCGCACCGCTTGCAGGTGGTAACAGCAGCAGGCCTGCACCGATCAACAGTGCGCGTGGCATTTTCAATTCTTACTCTTGAATATGATGTGGCTTTGATCGGCAGACTCAGAGCTTCAAGAGAACCTGTTGATCCATTGGTAGACTGGGATCTGCGGCCCACTCCTGGGTGGAGCCGTCATAGAGTTTGGCCTGGCTGTTGCCAAGCAGTTCATGGGAGACAAACCAGGCCAGGGCAGCACGATTACCGGTGTGACAATAGTTGATCTGTGGGCTTTGCAGAGGCACGTTGCTGGCTCTGTAGATCTGTTTCAGGTTCTCCAGGTTATGCAGTTTGCCACTGCCGTTGACTGTTAGCCAGTCGTAGTTGAGGTTGAGCGCATTGGGCAGGCTGCCGGCGCGCTCTTTGGCACCCCCTTTGTAGATGCCCATATATTCAGCCCGGGTACGGTTGTCCACTGCCAGTACGCCGGAGTTGATGGCCGTTTTCACCGCCTCGGCATCCGGGGCCATATTGGCTCTGTAGTTGGCCTTGAAAGTGGTGGGTTTGAGTTGTTTGTTGCCTTTTTCCAGTGGATATTTTCGACTCTCTGCATAGGCGATCAGGCCGCCATCCAGAATCGATACCTTATCGTGTCCTAAAACTTTAAAGCTCCAGTAGATCCGGGCTGCGACTGCCATGTCAGCCGCGCTGGCGCCGAGCGAGATCAGTACCACATGGCTGTTGTTATCGATGCCGAGCGAGCCGATCAGTTTCTCCATCACGGGTACCGGGGGTAGAAGTTTTGGCTGGCCCTTTTTTTCAGTTCGCCAGTCGCCAAATTCTGTGTTGATCGAGCCTGGGATATGAAATCGCAGGTAGTTCTGATTGCTCTGCAGATCGAGCAGTACCAGGTTGGCCTGCTGTTTGTTCTGTTGCAGCCAATCCACGGATACCAGTGGCTGTGCCGATAGAGACAGCGTGGTAATCATGAGTATCAGGGTTAAGACGAATCTTTTCATAGGGCACCTTTCATAGAGCATTGACACCAATGTTGCATTGGCGGGAGATCAGACGGTTTGGCTTGGCTGATTGTGATTCCGCCAGTTTGAGAGCATATCATGGTGTTAAATATGTGATCGGATTCAATGGATAAAGCTGCGTCAGTCATTTGATCGTCCATAAATCACTTCCAGTCAGCTTGTTTTTGTGAATAATTCCTGCTTTGGTGACGGTTTAGTGGTGTATTTTCTCTCATGAGGTCATTGTGACGCCTAATCCAGGTCGAAAAAACATTCGCTCCCTCTGGTAATCATAGGGCCCTGTGTCAGAATAGAATGACTATGAAAAATATGACGATTAACCTGCTGCTGGCCTGGTTGCTGTTGTCGCTCGCAGGCGCCGTGTCTGCCGATGACTATGATGACGGGATGACGGCACTGACAGGAGGGGATTACACCTCCGCTTATCGGACTTTCAAACGTCTGGCAAAGCGGGGCTACCCTGATGCCCAGTTTCAGCTCGGAATGCTCTATCTCCATGGTCAAGGGACTGGGCAGAATACCCAGCAGGGTGTCAACTGGTTGAAACAGGCCGCTGAGGATGGCTACTTGTTTCTTGCGGCCAATGAGTTAGGTCAGATCTATCTTTCCGGCCAATGGGTCGAGCGTAATGAGACTGAGGCGATCAAATGGCTGGAGCTGGCCTCAACGATCGCTGAGGAAAACGAGGGGGAGGCGGATGATGGCTGTGAATGATCCGCTCAGCAAGTCATGAAATTTAGCGATTTCGGATTTAAGGAAAATCCATTCGCCATAACCCCCGATCCCCGTTATCTTTTCTTGAGCCGGGGGCATGAGGAGAGTTTGGCCCATTTAATCTATGGCGCTGGGCCGAATGGTGGTTTTGTGCTGCTTACCGGTGAGGTTGGAACCGGTAAAACTCTGTTACTGAGGAGCCTGTTGGCTCAGCAGCTGGAAGAAGTTGAGGTGGCTCTGATTCTCAATCCCCGGCTTTCAAGACGGGAGTTTCTGGCAACCATCTGCGATGAGCTTGGTATCTCATACAAGGGCCCTCCCTACTCACTGAAGCACCTCAGTGATCAGCTGGCCAAGCATCTGCTTGAGATTCACAGTGCCGGAAAACATACTGTTCTGGTGGTGGATGAGGCGCAGAACCTGAGTCCCAGGGTGCTTGAACAGGTTCGTTTGCTGACCAATCTGGAGACATCCCAACATAAGCTGCTGCGTATCATTCTGGTAGGTCAACCGGAATTACTGCAGATTCTTGGACGTAAAGAGCTACGGCAGGTCGATCAGCGGATTACCGCCCGCTATCATCTCTCCCCATTGAATGCGGTAGAGACCCGGGCCTATATTAACCACCGTCTGGCGGTTTCTGGAGAGCGGGAGGATCTATTTACTCCGCTGGCGTTGTGGCTGTTGCATCGTAGCTCCAGGGGTATCCCGCGGCTGATCAATACCATCTGTGAACGGACTCTGTTGGCGATCTATACCGGTCCTAAACAGCGTATCGACGCACGAATGGTGTGGCGCGCTGCTAAAGAGGTCAAGGGACAGAAGGCGAAACAGAATCCTAATATAGCGATTGGTGTGGTCGCTGGCTTGCATGTTTACTATCAACGGAATGGAGTAGACCCTCGGCCCTTTGCTCACGACCACCCCTATCGACCTTTTTTCTTTCACCGTATTTGTCCAGCAAGCTACGGACCAGCCGGATAATCCGTCCCAATCCCCTGCCGATGAACCGTCGCAGACGGATGCTGCCAAAGTGGAACCGGCGAATCACAAGACTACCGCCAAGCAGCAGATTCAAGAGGAGGATTCCCCTCAGGAGATCAACCTGGAGGCGCTCTTCAGGCACCCACAGAATAGCTTCATCAGCTACCAGAAGTTGTTTCATGTGTGGGATAGCTCGATCACATTGAGTAGGGCATCACACCCTTGCCAGCAAGCTCCAGATTATGGATTACGCTGTTTGAATGAGGTGGCTGATTGGCCCAGACTGATGGGCCTGAATCGTCCTCTGTTGATTCGAATAAAGCAGGGACCGCAGGAGCGGCTACTTTTTGTTAGCCATGTCGATGGTGATTGGCTGCTGGTTGATACAAGTGAGACCCAGGGTGTGGTCAAACTGGACCAGCTCAAGCGCTATTGGCAGGGCGGTTTTGTGATGCTTTGGAAACCCCATGCAGGATTGGCCCTGATTGGCAATGGTTCCACTGGGGAGGCGGTCACCTGGTTGCGTAATCGGCTCAGTCTTGCCGAGGGTGGCGAACTGGTTTTGGTGGAGGGGCTGGATCGTTTCGACAAGGCGCTCAAATCACGTCTGCAGGCATTTCAACGAGAAAACGGTCTCGATGCGGATGGTGTGGCGGGCCAACAGACTCAGGTCTATCTGAATAATCTGCAGCTGCCTGATGGTACACCTACCCTCGCCGCCAATCCGCTCAAGGGGAAGCGTTGATATGTCACTGATTCTCGAAGCATTGAAGAAGGCTGAGCGGCAGCACAAACTGGGCAAGGTGCCAGGTATCTCGGCACAGCTCTCCGAGCCGCAGAGTGAAGGTAGCAAGTCTCTCAGATGGGGTATGTTGTCGTTGCTGGGTCTGGCAATACTTGGCATTGGGCTCTACTTGGGGAGTATTCAAAGAGCAAGCGATCAGATGCCATCCCAGCCTGAAGCGCAATCTCAGCAGCCCAAGGCAGAGTCTCAACTTGAAGCTCAAACAAGGCCACTCATCGAGCCGAGTCGTCCCCCGGGTGAACTGACCGCCAGACCGGCGCGACCGGGCCAAATAGCAACGGCTGCCAAAGCGCAGCCTCAAGCTGTTCGATCCCCGGCTCAGATTCTACCTGGAGATCCGATAGCGCCGGCGAACCAAACGGCCAAGCAGTCTGTCCAACCACCCCCGCAACCCAGGGTGGCTAGCAGCACAGCCCCGCAACCCATAACTTCAAAACCAAAGCCAGCTTCGCCACGGGCCAGACAGTTGAACGAAATGCCAAGCGGATTTGTATCTAATCTGCCGGAGATGAATATTGATATACACAGTTACGATCCTCGTCCGCAAAAACGCTATGTACTGATCAATATGGAGAAGTATCGAGAGGGGGACTATCTGGCGGACGGGCCTTTGCTGATAGAGATTTTAACGGACGGAGTGATTATGGAGCATATGGGAGAGCGCTTCATAATGCCGTTGGGAAATCCTTGATAGTAGCCGAATCTGGGCTAATTCGTACCCATCCAGAAACTGCAGCACTCGTGATTCCGGCGAATGCCGGACAAGAGCATCGATTTCTGGGACCACCCTATGGCAATCATTGATCGTTGGGCGACAAGCGGTGCAGTCAAGCTGACGAACCACAGGTTTTGTCATGGCCTATGGTTATTGGGATAGGGTATAGTGATGGTACGTAAGTTGCGCGACTTGATAGCCCAAGGATTGCTGGATGAAGGAAC
>JARRQD010000199.1:0-7344 GCA_037382205.1 Candidatus Thiodiazotropha sp. | reverse complement strand
CGGATGAAAGCCTGCCCTTTGCCAGGCTTGACGAATTCGTTTTCAATAATAGAGCAGGGGTCGCCATCCAGCATGATTTTCAGACCACCCTTAAACTCATTGGTGCTATAACTAGCCATGTCATCCTCACGAAACATTTCAATTGCGGCGCACATCATACCTGAGACAGAGGCCGGTGTGCAGTTACCCGCCTGGCAAACCGCCTTGGCGGAGGCGTTCAATAACCCGCAGAGCCTGCTCGACTATCTACAAATCGAGCCGGAGAAGCTGGCTGACCAGCAGCTCGCGCAACGTCAATTCAGCCTCAAAGTGCCGCGTCACTATGCCGATCGGATGAGCAAAGGGGATCCGGACGACCCGCTGCTGCGCCAGGTACTGCCCTGTGGTGAAGAGATGCTCGATACTCCAGGTTACACCGACGATCCGGTAGGCGACCTGCAGGCGAAGCAACAACCGGGATTGCTGCATAAATATCATGGCCGGGTGCTGATCCTGAGCACCAGCGCTTGTGGGGTGCACTGTCGTTACTGTTTCAGACGCCACTATCCCTATCAAAATGGCACGGCGACCCCGGGCCAGTGGCAGAGCATCCTCAACACCATTCGCCATCAAGACTCGATCCAGGAGGTGATTCTCAGCGGTGGCGATCCACTGATGATCAATGATCAGCGATTGGAACAGATGTTTACCGGTCTGCAAGCACTGCCGCAACTCAAGCGTCTGCGGCTGCACAGCCGTCTGCCAGTGGTACTGCCACAACGCATAACCCCAGAGCTACTCGAACTGCTCAGTAACAACCAACTGCAGAGCATACTGGTGCTGCATGCCAACCACCCCAATGAACTCTCACCAGCGTTGGCCGAGGCGTGTAAGAAAATGCGTAATGCTGGGATTACCCTGCTCAACCAATCGGTACTGCTGAAGGGGGTAAATGACGATGCAGAGACCCTGATCAGGCTCAGTGAAGGACTGTTTGAGATCGGTGTCATGCCCTACTACCTGCATCTGCTCGACCGGGTCTCCGGGGCGGGACATTTCGAGGTTGAGCCCGAGCGGATCGAACCGTTGAAACAGCAATTACTGCAACAGCTGCCAGGCTACCTGGTACCCAAGATGGTGCGGGAGATCGCCGGAGAGGCTTCTAAAACTCCGGTTTAACTCCCGATTCATTACAAACTAGTGTGGTGTCTAGCGACAGACTTTTAAGCGTCTGCATCGGCCATCTCGGCGTAACCGAAAAGCTCAAGCCATGGTTTTCTCCAGCCATTAGCCGCTGGCATCCCGCATAGGCGATCATCGCCCCATTATCAGTGCAGAACTTCAGCCTGGGGTAGTAGGCCGCCCCACCCTCCTTGGCCACCATCTCACCAATCCGTTCACGCAAACGCTGGTTGGCGCTGACCCCACCCGCCATAACCAGACGTTTGATGCCGCTCTCACGCACTGCACGCCGACACTTAATCATTAAGGTGTCCACCACCGCCTCTTCAAAGGCGCGGGCGATGTCCGCCCGGGTCTGCTGCGATATCGGCTCTCCCTCCTGCTTGGTTGCGCCCTGCAAGGTGTTCAGGGCAAAGGTCTTCAAGCCACTGAAACTGAAATCGAGCCCGGGACGATCGGTCATCGGACGTGGAAACCGATAACGCTCAGGATTCCCCTGGGTTGCCAGTTTGGAGAGCTCCGGTCCGCCCGGATAGGGCAGATCGAGCAATTTCGCCGTTTTATCAAAGGCTTCACCGGCCGCATCATCCAAAGAATCGCCCATCAGCCGATATTGACCGACCCCCCGCACCTCCACCAGCTGGGTATGACCGCCAGAGACCAGCATGGCGATGAAGGGAAACTGGGGAGGCTCCGCTTCCAGCATCGGCGCCAACAGATGCCCCTCCATATGGTGTACGCCAATGGCCGGAATGCCCCAGCCCCAGGCCAGACTCCTTCCGACAGAAGCCCCCACCATCAGCGCGCCAACCAAGCCAGGGCCAGCGGTATAGGCCACCCCATCGAGACTCTCTGGGCCGATCTTCGCCTCGGCAAACAACTGGCGGATCAGCGGCAACAACTTGCGCACATGGTCCCGTGAAGCCAACTCCGGAACCACCCCGCCATACGCCTGATGAATAGCAATTTGACTGTGAAGGGCCTCCGCCAGCAACCCCTGGCGATGGTCGTAAATAGCAACTCCGGTCTCGTCACAGGAGGTCTCAATACCTAAAATTCGCATGATAATGTGGTTTCAAACCGATTTTTTTACGCCACACCTTTGCAAACCGGGGTGGCAATGAGTAGAATTCCCGCCTTTCGATTGTCGGCGAAGCTAAATTTGCGAGGATACAGCATAGATGCCTAACGTACACGTTAAAGAGAACGAACCCTTTGAAGTTGCCATGCGCCGTTTCAAGCGCTCCTGCGAAAAGGCCGGCATTCTTGCCGAAGTCCGTCGCCGTGAGTTCTATGAAAAGCCCACCTGGGAGCGTAAGCGCAAAGCAGCGGCTGCGGTCAAGCGTAACCTGAAAAAGGTCTCTCGCGAGAGCCGTCGGTTCGAACGTCAGTACTGATTGCTGATCCAGACAGACCCTCACGAATCCCAGCATGTTGAAACAACGCATCCAAGATGATGTCAAGGCGGCCATGAAAGCCAAGGACAAGGACCGTTTAGGCACCTTGAGGCTAATCACGGCGGCAATCAAACAGCGTGAGGTCGACGAGCGGACAGAACTTGACGACAGTCAGGTTCTGGCCATTCTGGACAAGATGATCAAACAGCGCCGGGATTCGGTGGAACAGTATGAATCCGCCGGCCGCCAGGAACTGGCAGACCAAGAAAAGCGCGAAATCACGATCATCGAAGATTATCTCCCAGCCGGCCTGAGCGATGAAGAAGTCGCCAGTATGATTGAAGGTGCCATACAAGAAGTCGGCGCCAGCGGTATGCAGGATATGGGCAAGGTGATGGGCAAGCTCAAACCCCAGATGCAGGGGCGGGCCGACATGGGCAAGGTCAGCGGCCTGGTCAAACAAAAGCTGACCGGATAACACCCTGCTGAGGCAGTTCTCACAAGTTTCGGTTATCCTTACTGTCAGTGCCTCCACTGGAATGGCCAACTGACAGCAATGGCAGGAAAGATCCCCCCACATTTTATCGACCAGCTACTCAGCCGGGTTGACATCGTCGATGTCATCAACCGACGCGTACAGCTGAAGAAAGCAGGTAAGGAGTTCCAGGCCTGCTGCCCATTTCACGACGAAAAAACCCCCTCCTTCACTGTCAGCCCCACGAAGCAGTTCTACCACTGCTTCGGCTGTGGCGCCCATGGCTCGGCGATCGGTTTTCTCATGGAGTACGATAATCTGGGGTTTGTCGAGGCCGTCGAAGAGCTGGCCCAGTCGGCTGGCCTGGAGGTCCCTAGAGAGGGCAGCCATGAGCAGGGCCCCGACTTAAGCCCCCTCTACGAGCTGATGGAAAAGACCGCCCGCTTCTATCAACACCAGCTCAAACACCATGCTGAAAGCCCAGCCGCGGTGAACTATCTGAAATCGAGAGGGATGAGCGGCCAGATTGCCGCCAACTATGGGATCGGCTTCGCCCCACCCGGCTGGGACAACCTGACCAGCACCCTAGGCAGTGACAAAGCCTCCCTGGAGAGACTCAACAAGTGCGGCCTGCTCAGCGAAAGCAACGGCAAACAGTATGACCGTTTCAGAAACCGCATCATTTTCCCGATCAGAGACCCGCGCGGCAGAACGATTGGATTTGGCGGTCGGGTGCTCGGCGACGACAAACCCAAATACCTGAACTCCCCTGAAACCCCCCTGTTCCACAAAGGCCGCGAACTCTACGGCCTATACGAAGCCCGCCAGACCAACCGGGAGATCACCAATCTGCTGGTGGTCGAAGGCTATATGGATGTGGTGGCACTGGCACAGCACAACATCCATAACGCCGTGGCAACCCTGGGGACCGCCACCACCCACGAGCACCTGGAGCTGATCTTCCGCAACTGCCCTGAAGTCATCTTCTGTTTTGATGGAGACCGGGCAGGTCGAGATGCCGCCTGGAAAGCCCTCAACACCAGCCTGCCGCTAATGCGGGATGGCCGAGAGGTCAGGTTTCTGTTTCTGCCCCAGGGTGAAGACCCGGATACCCAAATACGTAAAGAGGGCAAAGAAGCCTTCCTCCAGCGCATCGAAGCAGCCAGCCCCCTGTCGGAATTCCTCCTCCAACACCTCTCATCACAGGTGCACATGGAGAGCATCGATGGTCGGGCCAAACTGGCCCAACTCGCTAAGCCCCACTTGGAAAAGTTACCCAAAGGGGTGTTCCGGCAGATGATGTTTGAGCAACTGGAAGAGCTGGTTGGTTTAAAAGCAGGCCATCTGGACGACGCCCCAACCACACCCCAGCGCAAACCCGCAAAGGCGACCCCCAACAAGAGCCAGGCACCCACTCCGATCCGCACAGCTATTGCACTTTTGCTCGACCATCCCCATCTATACGAAGTGGCTGATGAGGTCTCTACCGACTGGCAAGCGTGGAACAACCCGGGTATCGATATTCTCAAGCAACTACTTGAAATTATTAGAACCCAACCTACGCTTAATAAAGCAGCCCTGATCGAGCGCTGGCGGAACACCGACTACTTTGCCCATCTGAATAAACTCACTCAGGCAAACTATCAATTTGACCTACCAGGGATGGATTTAGCTGCAGAGTTTCGTGACGCACTTCACAAATTAAACAAACAATTTTATAAACAAAAACGTCCACAACTGGGGAATATTCCACTAAGTGAGTTGTCAGAACAGCAACTCGAAGAGATAAAACAGCGTTATCCAGGAAAGTTACAACAGGATGAAAACAAATCGTAATCCAGACCAACCCCATTATAACTAGTGCAACAATATGAAAATGTGCTAATATGGCGAGTTCAGTCTAGGCATTAGCAACCTCATCTGATTACAAGGCAGAAGATGAACCAGGAACAGCAGCAATCTCAATTAAAACAACTGATTGCAAAAGGTAAGGAACAGGGCTTCCTAACTTATGCGGAAGTGAATGACCACCTTCCAGAAGGCATCGTTGAACCTGAACAGATAGAGGACATCATCAGGATGATCAATGACATGGGCATCACTGTCCATGAGTCCGCGCCCGATCTTGAAGACAACACGCTGAGCGACACGGCAGTCACCACTGACGAAGATGCCGCCGAGGCCGCCGCTGCAGCCCTGGCCAGTGTCGACAGTGAATTTGGTCGCACCACCGACCCGGTGCGCATGTACATGCGCGAGATGGGTACCGTCGAACTGCTGACCCGCGAAGGCGAGCTGCGTATCGCCAAACGCATTGAAGAGGGCCTGAATCAGGTCTCTGCCGCTCTGGCCACCTTCCCTCCCACTGTTGATCTGCTCTGCACCCAACTGGAGAAGGCTGAAGAGGGTGATGCTCGGCTAGCGGATATCACCAGCGGCTTCATCGATCCCAACGAGCCGGATGAGATCCCTACCCCAGTCCAGCCCCAGGCCCCGAAAGAGGAAGCCGACGGCAACAGCGAACCGAATAACGATGACGACTCGGAAGATGACGAACCGGAAAACACCGGCCCAGATCCGGAAGAGGTTGCCGCCAAGGCGAAAGAGCTGCGCAAGCGCTACAGCGCCCTCTGCACCTCACTGAAGAAGAGTGGCCGGGCCAGCAGCAAAACTCAGAAAGCGGTGGATTCAGTTTCCGAGACTTTTCTCGAATTCAAACTGGTGCCTGCCACCTTCAATCTGCTGGTCACCACCCTCAGAGACATCATTGAGCGGATCCGCAACCAGGAGCGCATCATCATGCATCTCTGCGTGGACAAAGCTCGCATGCCGCGTAAAGAGTTCATCGCCTCCTTTCCGGATAACGAGACCAATCTGAAGTGGATCGAAGACCAGCTCAACAGGGGCAAATCCTACGCGGAAGCCCTGCAAGAGCACAAAGAAGAGATTCTACGCACCCAGAAGCGTCTGGTTGCCATCGAGGCCGACTGCCAACTGACCATTGGCGAGATCAAAGAGACCAATCGCAAGATGTCCATCGGCGAAGCGAAAGCCCGCCGCGCCAAGAAAGAGATGGTTGAAGCCAACCTTCGACTGGTAATCTCGATCGCCAAGAAATACACCAACCGTGGCCTGCAGTTCCTCGACCTGATCCAAGAAGGCAACATCGGTCTGATGAAGGCCGTGGACAAGTTCGAATACCGTCGCGGCTACAAATTCTCGACCTATGCCACCTGGTGGATCAGACAGGCCATTACCCGCTCTATCGCGGATCAGGCCCGTACCATCCGAATTCCGGTACACATGATCGAGACCATCAACAAACTGAACCGTATTTCACGCCAGATGATCCAGGAGATGGGTCGTGAAGCCACCCCAGAAGAGCTGGCGGAACGCATGGAGATGCCGGAAGACAAGATCCGCAAGGTACTGAAGATCGCCAAAGAGCCGATCTCAATGGAGACCCCGATCGGTGACGACGAAGACTCCCATCTTGGCGACTTCATCGAAGATTCCGGCGTGGTATCCCCCATCGAATCGGCCACCGCCGAGGGACTGGGCGAAGCCACCCAAAACATGCTCGCCGGCCTTACCAGCCGCGAAGCCAAAGTGTTGCGCATGCGCTTCGGCATCGACATGAACACCGACCACACTCTCGAAGAGGTCGGTAAACAGTTCGACGTCACCCGAGAGCGACTCCGTCAGATCGAAGCCAAGGCGTTGCGCAAACTGCGCCACCCTTCCCGCTCCGACAGACTCCGCAGCTTCCTCGATAACGACTAAAACAGGATTACAGGTAGGTAGTACCACTAGCTATACCGGCAGTGCGGCAGTGGCACTATCTGCTAGAATTCTGCCGTTTTCGGGCCCATAGCTCAGTTGGTTAGAGCAGGGGACTCATAATCCCTTGGTCCTAGGTTCGAGTCCTAGTGGGCCCACCAATAAAAACAAGAAGTTAGGCGAAGCCACCAACCTTAACAAAATTTCGTGTAGACACTATGTAGACACCTTGTTGTTACCTATTTTTCGGTTACTGAAAATTTGTAATCAGAAACTGAAAGTCCTCTCATTCCTATTACAACAAACTCATCCATTTGGACTATATTTCACTTTAGTTGGCAGCAGAGTCATTGCCTTTGATGAATTTCATCGGGAACAATGATGGCCGGCTGCCGATTTGGTTTCCTGGGCCGCTGTTATTTGCCTACTTGGCCCAGTGAGCACGATAGGACTCGTGTGTTTAAATGTTCAGGGTTTTCACTAACAGCCACTCCTCACCCTGAAAGCCTGTGATTTATCGCTAGACACTCA
>JARRQD010000198.1:0-6993 GCA_037382205.1 Candidatus Thiodiazotropha sp. | reverse complement strand
ACTCAGACCCCATCTCGGCCAGACTTATCAAGCAAAAGCTAGCTCGAACACAAAACAGGCCAGCCAGCCGTTCCGCCAGACCGTGCAGTGCAACAGTGAATCGGGACATGTGATTACAGGGCGTATCGGCAGTCTGCTGATTCAGGATTGTGACAATGTCGTGATCCATGATGCGGAGATCAACAACATCGTACTCATCGACTCCAGCGCCACCATCCGCAAAACCCGGGTGATCGCCATGGGAACCGCGTTGAAAACACGCAATTCAAACGTCACTATCACCGGTGGTCACTTGGAGGGCGAGGTCGCCATAGAGGCAAATAACAGTCGCCTGGATATTGCAGGCACACAACTGGTGGGCCACCAGGCCGCAGTCAAGGCGCCACAGGATTCGACCCTGATCTTTTCTCTAGGGCGTATCGACAGTCCACTCTATGAGGATCTGGTGATCCATGGCATGAAAGTGGTCGCCCCGGGATCCTATCTCTAACCCCTGACAAACGATTCAAGAGTTGAATGGAATCAATATGAAAAGCAACGTTATTTCCCTGTTTTTACTGTTTTTACTCATTATTTTTATTGCGCAGGCAAGTGCAGAAGAGACGAATACACCGACTGACAATAGTGAGGAAGAGTCTTCACCCCTGATGCCAACATACGGTAACTGGTGTGGCCTGAACCACCCAAAAGACCCATTAACAGCCCCGCCTCCTGTCGACACACTGGATTCAATCTGTAAACAGCACGATTTCTGCTATCTGGCAAACGGTCATATGGACTGCAACTGTGACAGTGACTTCATTCAAGCGATCAATGCCAATCGGCAAAAATTTGCAAAAACTGAAAGCCTGGCAGCCCACACATTCAGAGTCTACTTCAGAGGATCACCCTGCTATGGTGATCAAAAAGATAAAATAGCGTTAACCCGAGCACTCACCGGCCTGGCCAAAAAGGCGGACGCCAGAACCCAACAGGTGATCAATAAATTTAAAGCCGCATCAGAATAGACAGAGTTGTGCCACTTCTTTACCTGATAGTCAGATTAATTCCACAACACAGGGCGATTTCCCCTAAAAAACAACTGGATGATTTAACAGCTTCCAATATTTGCTGGAAATCACAGTTGGTGAGATCAGAAAAACAGAAAAAGCATGATATTAAAGCTTTTCAGCCACACCATTCAGGAAAGTGGTATGAAATGGCTCGTTACTACAGATTTTTATACAACGATAGGGTTTACTCAAAGTTTATAAGCCATCTAAGTAAGTGAGGTGAAACAGATGAAATTTGCCATCATCGCGGTAACAATCCTGCTATCAGGCTGTTCAGAATCTGTGGATGTTGAGCTGTTCAACTATCAAGCTTGCCGAAAAGAGATGACAAAAGAGTATATCAGCCAGGGCATCGACCCCGATGCGGCGAATATGAAATCCAAAGCGTATTGTAAAGAACAACAGGCTACCAGGCAGTAATTCAAACCTCAGAACCGCCCTATTCCAACTGAAAGGAAAGGCTTTGGCATGATGTAGCGACAAGCAGATTTCAAAATCCGTTAGCCCATTCTCACTACACCATACCCTTCACTCAGATCAGGGTGATCCAAACGAATTAGAACTCGCCAATCATTGCATCCATGGTTGGATCGATCATCCACAAAGCAATGTCCTTACCGAGCGCTTTAACACAACGATCGAGAATCTTGCAGGTCCCTTTGTAGGCGCCGAAGAAACCACCACCGGATGTTCGACGACCATTAAAGCTACCGATTATTTTACCGTCCTCAAACAGCTCGCCTTTCACTGCGACGAACTTGGCACCACTCCAGGCACCACCCCCGGCGCCAACCACATTACTGAACTCGACATTTAACACTCGGCCCTTGGCATTTTTATTGACAGCACCGTCTTTCAAGTTGACGGCAATATCACTATCGGCGGCGAAGGTTTTGATATAAGCAGGCAGCTGAGTATCGAGGGTACACTCCGCCTTCACCTTGTCGGGTACATTGGAGTTCTCGGCATAAGTGATCCGTTTGGTCACACTGACTGCAGGCCCACTTGGCGCACTGGTCACTGTACTCGGCTGTTTCGTGTTAGTTTCAGTTTCAGGCTTGGTGCCACCTGTGGTGCCGCCACAGCCACTCATTAAAACAATCAACATGATTCCAAATGACAAAACTCTATACATCACACTCTTCCTTTTTCTGTTACAAAAAATATTAAAACCAAACTGACCGGGGTCAAATACTCTCTTTGGCGGACCGGTTTAAGATGCACCAAGTATAATATTTATCTCCTGAGTAAATCACTGCTCCTCCTTAAACCATGTCGATTTTGATGTTAACGGACTCATTATCATCGGTTTTCAGTACAAATTGTGCATTGAGACATGACAAAGCTCAAGACAGCAGAGCACACCCCCCAAATCGGCACCACCCACCCCCTAGCGTCAGTACTTCGTCAGAAACAGGCTCTATTGAGCTGACCCCTAGGATTGACGAAGTAAAACACTTTGGTGACTTAGAACAGAGGAGACGCCTAACAACAGCCCATGCTTGGGTTTCTGGATGCTGTGCGGCTATAACCAAGCATACAATTTTTCCCAATTGACAGTCATTCGTGGCCAATAACTAAACCTGGTGATCGATATCAATTCCCATATCCGCCGCCCGTTTCTTCCACAAACGCCGAGCGAGTTTGCGCATATCATCGATCTTATCACCCTCATCCATGATCTCAATGCCGAGCAAGGTCTCCACGATATCCTCCAGGGTAAGGATACCCTCCATACTCCCATACTCATCCACCACCAGCATAATGTGGCTGCGTTTTTCCATGAAGGTTTCGAAACTCGTCTGAAGTGAACTGCTGTTGGGCAGTGCAGTGATCTCCCTGCGATAGACAGTCAGACTGTTATCGGAATTACCCCGGGCATGGGAGAGTAGCAGATCACTGCGCAACACAAACCCAGTGACATGATCACGGTTATCCTTGTAGACCGGAATCCGTGAGAAGCGGCTGCTGTTGTGCTGTTCAAAGTAATCACTCACCAACATATCCTCATCCAGTGAAAAAACCACTGTCCGAGGGGTCATCACATCACTCACCCGAGTCTCTCTTAACAGCAGTAAATTCTTTAGAATCAACGACTCATGCTGTTCGAGTTTTCCCTCATCAACACCAGCCTGAGCCATGGCGGCAAACTCATCCCTTCTGAACTGCCCATGACTGTGTCCGCCCGAAAGTAATTTTGTCAACAGCGCCGACATCCAGATGAAAGGATAGAGTATCCAGATCAAAAACTGCAGCAAGTATGCAGTAATTGGCGCAAGCTGACGCCAGTAATGGGCCCCAAGAGTCTTCGGTATGATCTCGGAAAAGATCAGAATCAACAGAGTCAGCACCGCAGAGGCGACTCCCACATAGGCATTACCGAAGACCACAGCGGCCTGAGCGCCGGCTCCAGCCGCGCCGATGGTATGGGCCGTGGTATTAAGGGTCAGAATGGCGGCCAGCGGATCATTGATATTCTGCTTCATCTTGCGTAGCACATATGCGGCACTGTGCTCCTCCTTCTCCAGCACAGAGATATAGGGATGGGTGACACTCAGGATCACAGCTTCAGCAATAGAGCAGAGAAATGAGAATCCCAAAGCAATAGAGATATAGACAATCAACAAAACCATACAGACACCATCGTTTGGTTGGATGTTGACTACAGGTTATACCGTGATCTGGCCAGGAATTCACTAGATAGTGCCCGACCAGAAACGATATCAGTCGTTATTCCGGCAAATGCTGGAACCCTGTAACCTATTGATTTCTTGTGGCTGCGGCATTTATCAGGATGACAAGAAGCACCAAATCTGACTGCCAGCTAATCTTATTTGTGCACTCTTTATTTAGGCACTCTTTTTTATGGACATTGATTGCTGTTACTGAATCAGTTGTTCTTAGTTTTTTGCCGTATCAGCTATACAGCTACTATTAAACCGCTGAATAACGATGGCATCGAACACAATATTGTCAAGGAACTCGAAAGCGCTAACGTCATTCTGTGGCATGATTGTGACTGACAGGGATGAAACGATTGCCATTCCGCCGATAAACTGTATCCACTTGTCCGGTAGATCCAAACAGCGTCAGATCCCTTCCTAATTAGAATAACCCACTGCCTTGTAGTTAAAGCCCATAATCTGGAATTTCCCCCAGGGGGCGGATTTCAGCGCAGCAGTTTCATTCAGCGTTGATGTCTTCTTAAGCCGGGTGTGTTCCGCTGCACCACCTTGAATAGACACCGCCATCGCCTGCATACCGAGTCTCGCATCTTAAAGGGGTTTCCAAAGCGGCGTTTTTAAACAGATTCCCACCCTAGGGTAACCCCCTATATTACCAACATTGAATGGAATGCTACCATTTGAATAAGGATAAAATGTAACAATAAGGAAACTTCAATGTCAGGCTTAATTTCTCGAGCAGGCGAAACCCTAGCAGCACCCAGCTCATCAAACACCAACGCCAAGAAAGACTTGGATGGTGTTGCAACAGATCTCTACACAGCGGCCACCCAGAATCCTAAAAGTGCAGAAAAAACTTTCCAAGAAGCCTTTTCAACATTGAACCCTGAGCGTCAACAGCAACTCGCGGAAACATTTATTGAATCCCTCGGCAGCAGTGGCTTTGACGCTATGACAAAAACAGTAGAAGGACAGCGTGCGATGTTATGTGTCTACGATAACGCAGATTGCAAAACACAGAACCATATGAAGGCAGTGCATAAGTCTCAGGTTGAATTTTCAGGTAATATGGCTGTGGATTACACACGAAGCCATGGCGATTGGAAACAGACCATGTGCCAAGACCCAACAATACGCACACATGACCACAACACCACTCCTGATTCTGAGGTATCAAATAGCAAAACATCAGATCCTTCTGCAACAAGCACTGATTCTCCAATAGGAGGCCTGAAGAAAATGCGAGAGATTGCCGATGATACGCTCAAAGACACGAAGAACTGGTTTCACCCGGGAGGGGCTTCAGTCCAGGTTATACCTGGGACAGATCCTTATACCATGGGAACTCCGTGCGAGGATAATGAATTGAGTGTGGGCGTGAAAACAATAAAATTATTTAAAGATAAAGATGGTTTAACGCAACCCGAAGTAAAAGTAGAAGCCGGATGCATTGACGCCAATAAAGCAGTCAAGTTCGGTGCCACCAAATTCGTGGAAGGAGTAATTTTCAGAGAAGATTCGCCTATTGGCGAGGCTGCTAGAAATCTTGATAAAATGCGATATGTAGATGTAACAAATAACAAAGGTACTGCGGATTAAAGCTAGCACTTCTTGCTAATGATTTCCTCCCTACTTAGGTTGCTAGAGTGTAGATATTGATGCAAGATATCAATGGATATCTTGATTGGTTCTGTTATTGGATTCTGCTTACACAACAATGGCCTTGGTTTTGGCGCATCGCACCGATTGACGTCATGTTTATTTTCTGGCTTGCCTATAAGCACGGTGGTCAGGCTGCGAATGCGGGCTACACAACTGTGTGGAACGAGATGATCGGCTACTATTACGGACAAAGAGTCTGCTGGTAACCATAAAGCCGAAGGTACAGACAAGCCTCCCATAACGGTGTTCACACATTTGTCGAGTGTCGACCTTCTTAGACAGACGCATGACAACCTCGGGTGCCATCAATGATCCATTGATTACGCCTCACATACCTGTGAATCAAAGCGTCAAGGAGGAATTCTTCAATGCACCGCTTCATAGTCATATTCAGTCTGATCCTGGTCTTAGGGTTTATGGGGCCAGTGGTAAGCATCGCAGACCTGTCAGTAACGCCACTTGTCGAACAGGTGAAGGATTATTTGCGCGAAAAAGACGGGGAAGAGCCCACACCAGTAGCCATCGTAGGTGAATTTAACAAAATTTCAGCCGAACTCTATCAGGAAGGCAAATATGCTGTCGCGACATTAGTGGCGGAAGCAGCCAGGAACTACGCGAATCGCACCCTGGGACCAGAGCACCTGGACACCCTCACCAGCATCAATAACCTTGCCATGCTGTACGAGTCCCAGGGCCGTTACGGTGAGGCAGAGCCCTTGTACCGCCGAGCCCTGGAAGCGCGCGAGCGAGTGCTGGGGCAGGAGCACCCGCATACCCTTACCAGTATCAACAACATCGCCATGCTGTACCAGTCCCAGGGCCGTTACGATGAGGCAGAGCCCTTGCTCCGCCGAGCCCTGGAGGCCAGCGAGCGGGTGCTGGGACAGGAGCACCCGGACACCCTCATCAGCATCAACAACCTCGCTGCTCTATACCAGTCCCAGGGCCGTTACGATGAGGCGGAGCCCTTGCTCCGCCGGGCTCTGGAGGCGTACGAGCGAGTGCTGGGGCAGAAGCACCCAGACACACTCACCAGCATCAACAACCTCGCTGCTCTGTACAAGTTCCAAGGCCGTTACGATGAGGCGGAGCCCTTGTACCGCCGGGCCCTGGAGGCACGCGAGCGAGTGCAGGGGCAGGAGCACCCAGACACCCTCAGCAGCGTCAACAACCTCGCTGCGTTGTACGAGTCCCAGGGCCGATACGGTGAAGCGGAGCCGTTGTACCGCCGGGCCTTGGAGGCACGCTTGCGGGTGCTGGGACAGGACCACCCAGACACCCTCACCAGCGTCAGCAACCTCGCTGCGCTGTACCAGTCCCAGGGCCGTTACGGTGAAGCGGAGCCGTTGTACCGCCGAGCCATGGAGGTGCGCACACGGGTACTGGGTAAGGAGCACCCAGATACCCTTATCAGCGTCAACAACCTCGCTATGCTGTACAAGTCCCAGGGCCGTTACGGTGAAGCGGAGCCCTTGCTCAACCGAGCCCTGGCGGCGCGCGAGCGAGTGCTGGGACAAGAGCACCCAGACACACTCAATAACATCAACAACCTCGCTGCGATGTACCAGTCCCAGGGCCGTTTCGGTGAGGCGAAG
>JARRQD010000197.1:4044-11133 GCA_037382205.1 Candidatus Thiodiazotropha sp. | reverse complement strand
TGCGGATCATTCGCTCATCGGTACGATTTTTCGGTGGTGTGTGGCTGGCAATTTTCTGCTTCAAAACATCGCACTGTCTGATCGTAGAGAGAGAATAGTTTTCTAGGTTATTCATCGTTTCATCGTCTAACTTGTAGGATCCTTATTAACAGCCCTCGGGGCCTGCTACAACTTAGCGTCCTGTTATAGGAAGAAGAGTTGTAAGCGATTGATTCGGTTGATGAAAATGCATGAATTGTGCCAGTCAATAAAAACAAGCAGTTAGCTGTTGTTGACGACTGAAACTGTAAAAATGTTCGACTGAATCAGATTTATCTTCTGATTGGGCTGCCTCTTTGGATGAGGAAATTGTCTTGCCAGGGGTGGCAAAGCGAGATTGGCTACTAGGGTCTATCGGTGTTAACAGACCCTAGGTAAGTCGTGTTGCTCTTCAATATAGCCGAAAACTTTGAATCCAAATGCCAACAGCTCCCGTATAGGTTAGTGAAAGCGGAAACAACCGTTCTAAATACACAAAATGAGGCGATATAACATGAAAACATTTATCATTACTGCAGCCATGATACTTTCAACCAACCTCTCTGCCAGTCCCTTTGATGTGACAGGCCAGAACCCTGATCTGTATGACGGCCATGCAAACTCCACCATGTTGCCGACAGCGGTGCAGCCTGGAATTGGTCACTCATATGGTAGCTCAATTCTTCATTCGGGAGGTTATGCCAGAACCAGTCATGCTCTACAGGGTGGTGTGGACGAGGGATATGGCAGCATTCTGATCGATGTAGGCACTCCGCTGAACTGGTAGTGTCAAAATGATCAATCTTCAGGTGCGGTTTTGCCGCACCTGCTACTTGTTTCACCAGGCCAATGGATGCGTCAGGTGAGGAATATTGTGCAACCTCAGGTCGTTGCCCTGCTGATCTTGCTGATCCTTATGCAATCAGCTTGTACATCACTTGAAAAGAGAGCAACGAAACAACATAACGTAATTCCTCAAGCCGCGATGGCCCAAGTGCGATCTGAGGCAATAAAACTGATCCAGCGTCTGCTTGATGAGGCTTTCGTTCCTGGCTTAAGTGTTGCCCTGGTCAATCGGGAGGGGGTGCTGTGGCTGGAAGGATTTGGTCAAGCCAACAGTCGTACAGGGCGCGAAGTCACCACTGATACCCTATTCAGAGCCGGTTCTTTGAGTAAACCAGTGACTGCGCTGGGGGTGATGCAACTGGTGGCGCAGCAGCGGATCGATCTGGATTCACCTCTGAGTGGGCAGCTTGATCAATTCTCGATACGGCGACACCAAGCATCCGTTAGGCCAGTTACTCCAAGGCAGCTGTTAAGTCATCGTAGCGGATTGCCCAGTGATCTGCGCAAAGGGATGTATACCAATACTTACTTTACCCAGGTGACTGAGTTGCTCAGTGAAGAGTATGCCGCCTATCAGCCAGATTGGGTCTACAGCTACTCTAATCTTGGCTATGACCTGTTGGGGCATCTGATTGAGATTCAGTCAGGTAGGCCATTTGCCGAGCAGATCCAGGAGTGTCTGCTAAAGCCGATGGGCATCCATGAGAGTGGCTTCCGTCTGACCGGGGAGATGCAGCAGCAACTCTCAGCGGGGCATTTGGATGGCCAGGTTAGGCCACTACCACCACTGCGTGATACCCCCGCATTGGGTCTCTATCTTTCAGCCCGGGATGCGGGCAGATTGATGTCGGTGATATTAAGCCGGCAGGTGCCAGGCATACCGGTTGAGTTGTTGCAACAGATGTGGGTGCCTCAAGTGGCCGAGGGGCAGATTTCACTGGGTGTTTCCCCTGGGTTGGGATGGTTTCTTCAGCAGCAGCCAAAAACTGGGCGACAGGTACGTCATGGCGGCAGTACCTTACTGTTTGGCGCTGAAATGGTGATCTTACCGGAACATGGCTTGGGTGTGGCTGTTCTGGCCAATGGTGCGGCGAGTAATCGTATGGCGCGGGAGCTTGCTGCTACCATACTTGAGCTTGCCTTGACGGTTCAGGGAGAAACTGGTTCGGTAGAGACTGCCAGTTTGGATCAGCCGGAGGCTAACCGTTATGAAACACCCTCAGGGGGGTATGCGACCGACCTCGGTCTGCTGATGGTTGATCCTGAACGGCCGAGGTTATGCGCTTGTATTATTGAGCGCATTCTGGATTTGGTGCGTTTCGACGATGGTAGTCTGGGGCTCACCCAACAGGGTATCGACACTCTGCCGGAGGGTTACCGGGTATTAGGTGATCTGCGTTTCAGGTCGCGCCAGATGAATGGCATGGAGGTATTGGTGGCCGACCGGCAGGGAGAAGAGATCCTTTTGGGGAACAAGATCGAGTCCGATCCTTGGGCGTCCATTTGGCGTAAGCGGCTGGGTAGCTACCGGACGATCAATCCAGACGGGGATTTTTCCATCCAGGAGCTTCAGTTAAGTGAAGAGAGTGGCGTGCTGTGTCTGCACTACCGGGCGCCCCACTTGAGTCAGCGTCTGGTACGTCTGCCACTGCAGCCCGTTTCTGAGAATGCGGCTGTGATACAGGGTTTTGGGCGAGGGCGGGGCGAGACGGTGCAGATGGTGACTGTCGACGGTAAACAGTGTCTCAAGTTTTCTGGGTTTATGGGAGAGCCCGTCGAACAGCCTGGACAGTCAAACCTTGCGATTGAGTGAACCGTAGTGTCGCTTTGGGCAGTATTCCTGAGCGCTGTGGAGAGACTCCCGAATTATAAAGATTTCTTAACATTTGGCCGGATAATGTTCGCTTAGGCTTGCTGCTCAAGCCTATGCTCAGTACTCTTGAGGATCGTTTTCAATCCCTCGGAGGGGCAATGGCGAATGGGGAAATAGATCAGCAGGATGCGATAAAGCAGCGCAATCAGGAGTTGGAGGCGCTGTTGGCCGCTTGTGCATTGAACGACCGTAAGGCATTCGCCCGATTGTATCGCATGACTTCGGCGAAACT
Organism: Candidatus Thiodiazotropha sp.; assembly: GCA_037382205.1. Classification (GTDB taxonomy): domain Bacteria; phylum Pseudomonadota; class Gammaproteobacteria; order Chromatiales; family Chromatiaceae; genus Thiodiazotropha. The sequence continues at coordinate 8,164 of JARRQD010000197.1, read as the reverse complement.
ATATGGCGTGGTTCTGCGTATATTAGTCAGGGACGAGTGGGCGCAAGACTGTTTGCAGGATGCCTACATCAAGATTTGGAGCAATGCAGACAGCTATCGGACCTACCTGGCAGCGCCATTGACCTGGATGTCGACGATTGCAAGAAACCAGGCGCTGGATCTGTTACGCAAGCGTAAACGGGAAGTCATGGAGGCGGATGGCGACAAAGGCTTGCCTGAACAGGTCGATGATGCGCCCTTACCGTTGGATGGGTTGAGTAAAAGTGATGAGGGCAGGCGGCTTGAGACGTGCTTGGAAGCGTTGAAAGCACAGCAGCGTCAGATGGTCGTATTGGCCTATTTCAAGGGATTGACTCACGATGAGTTGGCGTCACATACAGATACGCCACTCGGTACGGTTAAGTCATGGATACGTCGCGGTTTGAATCAACTTAGGAGGTGTCTGGAAAATGATGCCTGAAAATGAACTTTACGATAATACCACACGGGCCGGTGAGTATGTGCTGGGAACCCTCCAGGGTGAGGAGCGGGTGGCGTTCGAAAACCAGCTGCAGCGTGATATTCGACTCCAAGAGGAGGTTGATGCCTGGCAGCAGCGTCTAGCACCGATGCTGGAGGGTATCGATCCAGTCTCACCCCCTGAAGCTGTCTGGCAAGCTGTGGAATCCCGTCTTACTGATCTGCAGCAGCCCACTCAGACCTCAGGCCAGACCAGCCTTTGGGATAGCCTTAATTTCTGGCGCAATCTCGGTATGGTTGCCGCCACACTGGTTTTGGCTTTCGCGGTGACGCTGATGATCAACCAGCCAGAAACCGGCATGAACAATGTGTTGGTGGTGATGAATGATCAGGATCGCACCGGTTGGGTGGTATCTGCCAAAGCGGATTATGGGTTTGTTAGGGTCAGTGCGGTTGAGCCTACCCAGTTGCCTGCAGGAAAGGCCTGCCAACTCTGGATGGAGGATCAGCATGGGAATCTTCATCCTGTCGGCATTCTACCGCATGACGGTCGTCATGTTATGTCTTTGCCGATGATGCCAAATTCCAACAATATGTTTAAGGTTTCGGTCGAGGAGATGGATGATATGCCGACTGAGAAACCCCGGGGTGAAATTGTCTTTGAGGGTAGACTGACTGAGATATGAGCTGATGATAGATCATCCCGCAAGCCTCTGTTAAGCGTAAAAACCCGGATCTAAATTCCGGGTTTTTCTATATTTCTCAATTGATTGCTTAAAGTCAATTGGCTTGGCATCATAGATTGTATACTCCTGCATGGTTTTACCTCCAGGCATGACACTTGGGCGTTGCGCCAGCTTGAGAAGATGATGTTGAAAGATTGCCGGGCCTCTGATTACGCTGCCTTTTGTCGGAATGATCATAAGTCGATAGATCAGAGCTCTACAGAACGACGTTAAGCATCAAGGTAATCAATTGCCGATGGCGGTTTAGCTTAATATCCACTGGATCCTGCCGTCACTGATTGCACGAATCTCTAACAATTTGGATATACCAAACAATCCCGATGCAGTACTCAGGGAAGTGGTTGCTGGAAATGGTGACAACATGAGTTTTGCTGAATGCCCCTGACTAGAGAAAAGCCCCTCTTACCCAGACTTGATTCCTATCGGGGACGCTATACCTACATGGCGTTACTGGTTGGTGCTGCGCTGATTGCCGCTGCATTTGTCGGGTGGAGTCTGGTTAAGTCTTCTACGCAGACCCAGATTTCCAATATCACCTCCCGTACCTTGGCGGCCGCCGTACTCGCAGATGCTCAAATGCAACTCAATTCAATCGAAAATCATGTTCAGTGGATGCTGATCGATCCAAACAGGGAGGAACGCGAGGATATCAATCATGGCCTGCTACAGATGGAACAGATTCTCAAAGGTCTGGCTGAATCCTTGCGGCGATTACCCTCAGGTAATTTAGAGGTTGCGCTAGCCCTGCAGCGAGATCTACAGCTACTGCGACAGGCAATCAAAGCGTTGATCAAGGTGCGTCGAGATGTACAGGCTTGGTTTCCCGCGATGAAACTGATGCTGAATGAGATGTATCCCTATAATCAGCGGTTGATGGGTAATCTGCAGTTGCTCCAAGATCAAATTCAATCGACTGATGGGGCCCAAGTTGATCTGATCATAGAGTTGGCGTCGATGCAGCGCCTCTGGTTGGGAATAACCGGAGAGCTGCGTCTTTTGATTGCCAATCGTTTCGGTCTTTTTCTCGCCAAATCAGCCTCTGAGCCGGAACAACGCTATGACACAATAGTCAACTACACGAGCCGTTTTATCAGTCGCCTCGGTGTGTTGAAGGAACATTTTAGGGAGGCAAACGATAATTTTTTGGTGAGCGAATCACTGCAGAGTATCGAAGCTGATTACCATGCGTGGGTGACGGACTTCAACCAGGTTCGGAAGATTTTGGAGAAGCCCAACTGGCGCCAGGATTTAAACTTCATGCAGCAAAAGGTTGCGCCAGTATTCAATGACATGCGGCAAAAGCTGTCGATTGTTGATCTGAATTTGGATACCCAATCCGCCGGGGATATCACCCGACTTACTCAGACCGCGAGACAGTTGTCAGTCTCTATCCTGATATTGGCCATGATGGGGCTGCTTATGCTGGTGCTTGCTTATCTGTTCATCAATAAAAATCTGCTGAAACCGATCGCTGATACGGCGCATGCTTTGAAAAAAGAGGCGGGTGGTTCTCTTGATAAAGCAAGTCAACCAGCCAGCAACTTGAAAGAGATAAGAGATTTGGTTGAGGCGTTCAGTGAGATGCGTCGCCAGGTACATAGCCGCCAAAGTCACCTCGATCATATGGCGCATCATGATGCATTGACCCAGTTGCCAAACCGAATTCTGTTTCGCGACCGTCTATCCCATGCGTTGGAGATCGCGCTCAGGGGGGATGTCATGGTTGGATTGATGTTTCTCGATTTGGATCGCTTCAAGCAGGTCAATGACAGCCTGGGGCATCTGGTGGGTGATGAGCTGCTGAAGGTGATTGCCGAGCGGTTGACTTCGTTGATGCGCAGTTCTGATACCGTTGCCAGATTGAGCGGCGATGAGTTTGCAATCCTGATCGAAGGTATCAACAGTCGAGAAGACCTGGAGCCCCTGGCGGAGAAGATACTCAAATCGATCAAAGCGCCAATCGAGATAGCCAAACATGAACTGCGGGTTTCTGCTTCAATCGGTATTGCTGTTGCTCCCCATGATGATATCTCGGTGGAATATCTGTTCCGAGATGCGGATGCGGCGATGTATGAAGCAAAGCGCCAGGGGCGCTCTGCCTATCGCTTTTTCAGTGGTGAGATGACCCGGCGAGCTTCGGAGGGGCTGATGCTGGAAAACGAAATCCGTCAGGCGGTCGATTTGGGGCAGTTCATCTACCATTTTCAACCAATCGTCGAGGCTCAGACCGGGCGACTGTTCTGTTTTGAGGCGCTGTTGCGCTGGGAACATCCTGAGCGCGGATTATTGGATCCAGAAGCATTTCTAAGTGTGTTGGATGAAACTGGTCTGATCAGTACACTGTTCGAACCCCTGCTGACCCATGCGATTGCCTTCCAGCAGGAGCAGAGTGAGATTCATCGCGAAGTGGTGGCGATTTCCATCAATCTCTCTGCCCGATTGCTCAATGATCCGACCTTTTGTCGAGGTTTGCTGGAGAATCTTGTTTCCGGTGAGATCCCTCTGGGCAGTCTGATACTGGAAATAACCGAAGATACCCTCACCCAGGAGTTGGCGGAAGCGGATGTCTTTCTGCAGCAGGCCAAGGCGTTAGGTGCGAGAGTTGCACTGGATGATTTCGGTACCGGACAGGCATCATTGAGCCATCTACGACAGTTTCCCTTCGATATACTGAAGATTGATCGGGGATTTGTGAAAAATGCCAATGTGGATAACTATGATGCCAGTCTGGTGATAGCAATGATTCAATTGGCTCATGCATTTCAGATTGATGTGGTGGCAGAGGGTGTGGAGAGTGAGTCGCAGCTGGCATTTTTACAGCAGCAGGGTTGTGACTATGTTCAAGGCTATTTGGTTGGTGTTCCACAACATGCTGATGAGCCGATTGACGAGACTGCCCTGTTTGATGCTTAAAA
>JARRQD010000197.1:0-3990 GCA_037382205.1 Candidatus Thiodiazotropha sp. | reverse complement strand
GAATTTTCCGCCTAAGCCCACTCGGGAAAAAGTGACTGAGAAGTTTTGCTTCAGCTTGCAATAGATAATCCTTGACAGCACCAGCAAAGTACCGTAGATTTCGCGCTCCACTTTACAAGTGATTGCCCCGCAAGGGGATCTTTGTGAAGACCTGTCCCCATCGTCTAGAGGCCTAGGACACTGGCCTTTCACGCCGGTAACAGGGGTTCGACTCCCCTTGGGGACGCCATATCTGGACAGCGTCCAACCAGGCTACTTGCCTATCTCCAAATTATCCATACCCTTTGAGACTGAGATAGTTTCCTGTGATTCAGTCCGCCACTTTTGTTTTTAAACAGTTAAGTTACGACACGAGATCCTGCAGAATAGTCCGTATGAAACTAAACGATCCTTTTGGTCGCATGGAGAGGCGTCACCAGGCTGGCTATGAGATGATGCGTACGGCGCTTCGCAATGCTGGTATAGAGACCGCCGAGCAAGCTGAGGATGCAATCAGGCAATCCTGGAAACGCGGCTATAAGATCATGGGTGTGGGTATGTTGTTGTTGCTGTTGATGCTCGCGCTCTTTCCCAGTGCGGCGCCACTGATTCTTGCGCTGGGGGTTGTTATGGTTGTTTGGGTTGTCAGTTCAAATTTAAATGGTCAGCGATACATTAAACGCTACATTGATGAAGATCTGAAGCAGGGTTAAGTTTCTTGATGAATGATGAGTCTGTAGAGAATCAGCACCAAAACAACTACCTGCTTTGGATTGTAGCTGCTGTTTTATTGCTGGCGGTATGTCTGTCGGCAATCTACAAAGCCTGGCCGGTACTGTTTCCGCAGATCAGCCAATCTGCTGCGGTAGATCCTGCCTGCGACTTAAGGGCTGGCCCCTGTCGATCCTCGATTAACGATCAGGTTGAAGTCGAATTCTCGATCGAACCCAAAGGGATCCCGCTGGTAAAACCGCTGAAACTGAACGTGGATGTGAGCGGCACCGATGTGGATCGAGTGGAGGTAGACTTTGCTGGCGTGGATATGAATATGGGCTACAACCGGGTCGCTCTGCAGCCAGTTTCTGAGGGACGCTTCGAGGGTCAAGGGATGATTCCTGTCTGTGTCAGGGATTCGATGGAATGGGAGGCGAAAGTCCTGGTTTCGACCAAACAGGGTCTGTTGTCAGCACCCTATCGTTTTGTCACGGTGAGACCAGGGCTGCCGTTACCCTGACTTGGAACGTGCCGCTGGTGAGATGAGAACTGGGTGGGCGCGCCAAGGTTATACCCATACTATTTGTCAGGTTATTGTGTCAATATCTAGAAAATTAATACTATTTATAAAAATAATGAATAGTAGGCTAACTCTTTCGTTCCTTTAATGCTTATGCTGAAAGCCAGGCGCCACGGACACTTACTCAAAGGTCTCTCCGGGGCACTTGGTGGAAGATCCCCATAACAACCCGATTTACTGAATATCGTCACTGTCAATTGGGTAACTCCTGTGTTAAATACTTGTCCTGCTTGTGGATATCAAAAAACCCACAGTTAGGGCAGAAAGGCCTGGAATGCTGTTGTTGCTGCGCAATAAACTCATTATGCAACACGACATGATGCGCACCCCCCCATGCAACCGTCCAGGATGACAAACAGATAAAGTCTGAATGCTGAACACCGGGTCGACCGGTGTTTCGCGTTTTGGGTATAAAAACACGGAGGAATCCAAATATGGCCTTTAAAAATCGCCTACACAGAAGCGAGCTGGCCGTACCGGGCAGTAATATGCGGATGCTTGAGAAAGCTCCACACTCTGGCGCTGACCTGGTATTCATCGATCTGGAGGATGCAGTTGCACCGGCAGATAAAGAACAAGCCAGAAAAAACGCCATCCATGCGCTGAATGAGTACGACTGGTCGAACTGTTCCGTATCGGTTCGCATCAATGGTCTGGACTCCCACTTCTGTTATCGAGATATCGTCGATGTGGTGGAGCAGGCGGGCGATAAGCTCGACACCCTGCTGGTTCCCAAGGTTGGTCAACCATCTGACCTGGAATTTGTTGCGTTGATGCTGGAGCAGATCGAAGCAGCCAAAGGTTATCCGCAAATCAACCTCCACGCGCTGATTGAAACCGCCTTGGGTATGGCAAATGTGGAAGCCATCGCACAGAGTTGTCCTGATCGTCTTGAAGCCTTAGTCTTCGGCGTTGCGGACTATGCAGCATCTACCCAAGCGCGAACCGTCAGTATGGGGGGCGTCAACCCAGATTATCATGTGTTGTCTGACGCAGACGCCAGCGGTAACCGGGAGGTTCACCTTGGGAATCAGTGGCATTTCGCCATGTCCCGTATGATCGTGGCCTGCCGGGCTTATGGGTTGCGTCCTATTGATGGACCCTTTGGTGATTTCAACGATCCTGATGGCTATCTCGCGGTCGCCAAATCATTTGCCGCGTTGGGCGGTGAAGGTAAATGGGCCATTCATCCTTCTCAAATTGAATTGGCCAATAAGGTCTTTACCCCAAGTGAAAAAGAGATCGAGCGAGCCAGAAATATCGTCAAAGCGATGGAAGAGGCCGCGGCCGCCGGGCAGGGTGCGGTCAGTCTCAATGGTCGCATGATAGATGCTGCCTCGATTCGCCAGGCTGAGGTGATGCTACAGAAGGTGGATCAGATTGAACGCCATGCCAAGCAGGAGGCTGCCGCGTGAATATCCACGAGTATCAGACCAAAGATCTGTTTCGTCATTACCAGATACCCGTTCCCGAGGGTCGTATGGCCCACTCTGCCAATCAGGCCCTGACGGCTGCAGAACAGCTGGGTGGCGAAGGCTGGGTTGTGAAGGCGCAGATCCATCTGGAGGGCGCGGTAAGGCGGGTGGTGTACTGCTTGCCAAAGCGTGTGATGAGGTGCGTGAGCATGCTGAAAAACTGATCGGTAGCTATCTGGTGACAAAGCAGACGGGCGAACAGGGCCGCATGGTGCACCGGGTGCTGGTCGAGCAGATGCAGGAGATCAAAGCGGAATACTATCTTGGTCTGGTGATCAATCGGGCCACACAGCGAATCACCCTGATTGCATCGGCTGCTGGCGGCATGGATATCGAAGAGGTCGCCGCCGCTACTCCGGACAAGGTGATCAATGAAGCGGTGGATCCAGCGGTTGGTCTGCAGGATTTTCAGTGCCGCAAGGTGGCTGCAAGCATTGGTCTCAGTGGTAAGCAGATCAACGCCGCTGCACGGATCATGAAGCGTCTCTACCGCTGTTTTCGTGACAAGGATGCGCTGATGGCGGAGATCAACCCATTGGTTATCACTGGAGATGGCCAGTTTCTTGCCTTGGATGCCAAGATGTCTTTTGACGGTAATGCGCTATTCAGGCAACCGGAAATTGCCGATCAGCGGGATTTTGATGAAGAGGATCCAAAAGAGGTGGAAGCCTCTGGCCATGATCTCAACTACATCGCCCTGGATGGCAGTGTTGGCTGTATCGTAAACGGTGCAGGACTGGCGATGGCGACCATGGATGCGATCAGCCTCTATGGTGGGCGACCGGCCAATTTTCTCGATGTGGGTGGTGGCGCTTCACCGGAAAAGATTGCCAATGCGTTTCGCATCGTTCTTGAAGATCCCAATGTAAAGGTGCTGATGTTGAATATCTATGCCGGCATCAATCGTTGTGACTGGATCGCAGAAGGCATCGTCAAAGCGGTTGCCGAGCTGGAGGTCAACGTGCCGATCGTGGTGCGTCTGGCAGGTACCAACCTGGAGGAGGGGCGGAAGATTCTGGCCGAATCTGGATTGGAATATATCCATGCCGATCGATTGAGTGATGCGGCGGAGAAGGCAGTGAGAGCAGTGGTAGGAGGGGTTTCATGAGTATTTTGGTGAACAAGGATTCCAAGGTCATCTTTCAGGGGTTTACCGGGCAACACGCGACATTTCACGCCCAGGAGGCGATCCGCATGGGGACTCAGGTAGTTGGTGGGGTTACCCCGGGTAAAGGTGGGCAA
>JARRQD010000196.1:0-7125 GCA_037382205.1 Candidatus Thiodiazotropha sp. | reverse complement strand
TGGCGGCGTTGCAACGCCTTGGAATAGCGCGCTATTGTGCGTCGTTGCGCGCCGTGCAGGGATGCACAAGTGTCGCAGGCACATGGATGTGCAGGAGCGACCCTTGCCCTGCACCCCCACAAACGCACCCTTCACGCTGTCTAACTGATCTTTTTAGGATGAAACAAAGGAATCGATAAGAATCCAGGAAGCACAACTCACAAGCCAAAAGCCAGGAACGCTCAATAACCTCATGAAACGCAATGAGCAGACTGAATTCTCCTTCAGGTGAGCAGCTAAGATCACTACCCACCAAAGTCATAGCGCAGTGTCAAACCCGCATAGAGATCCCTATCCGGAGCAGGCTCAAAATACCGGCCGCCAAATGCGTTGATACGCACATTGCCATTGTATTGTTTGTCAAACAGGTTGTTCACGCCGATAAAAGGTGATAGCTCCCAGGGGCCGAAATAGCGCGTATAGCCAATCCGAAGATCCGCCAGTGCATAGGCGTCATTGCTCACCGTGTTAGCATTATTGGCATAGATCTCATCCACATAGAGTGCGGTCAATTGAGTGTAGAGGCCATTAGGATGGGTGTAGGAAAAGTCGGCACTGAACAGATTTTCAGGTACACCAGGAATCACATTACCACTGAAGTCGTTGCCGTTGTCATCGGTGAACTTGTCAAATTCGAAATCGGAATAGGTGTAGGCGAGGGTAGTGACCAGATAGTCAAAGAGCTCGAAAACAAGCTGTGCCTCCAGGCCGTTTCTCCGTGACTCACCAGCATTTTCATAGTAGATGATATCATCGATTTCATAGGGTACCAGTTCGTCGCTGACGTCCATGGTAAACAGAGCAAGATCATAGCGGACGTTATTATCCAGAGAGCCTTTGATGCCAATTTCGTAGTTCGTCGCGATTTGAGGTTCGAGCGCCTGATTGAAGCCTGCACCGTCTGGGTCACGCAACTCTACTGCTGTCGGGGATTCAAATGAGCGGGATATATTCGTATAGAGATTAATAACCTCTGATGGGGAATAACGAAGCCCCAATGTCGGGCTGAATTTACTGAAACTGCGGTCACCTGAATCATCCCCATTACTGAGGAAATCATCCTCCACTTCGAAATCGAGACGGTCGTAACGGCCTCCCAGGGTGAGTTCTACCTTTTCATTGATGCTGTATTCGTTTTGCAGATAGAGACCAATGTTATCGACCTGTTCATCCTGATCCTGGATCTTAGTGCCGAGACTGTTGCCGGCTAAAAGATATCGTTTTCGATCATCCTCTTGTCGATCCAGGTCGATACCAACGGTGAATCGGTTGCCATGATTGAAGAGGGGCGCTTGGTGGGTATATTGAATACCACCACCATAAGCAAAACGATCCAGCACAATGCCCTGACCTGTTGCGCCAATGGGGAGTCGATTGGCCAGATCACGCCAGACATAGTAGTTGTGAACCCGGAGTTCACCCTGCTCACCGATTGGGTTTTCAAAGACGAACCCCACACGTGTCTGCTCCAGCTCCTCGCCTGAATCGAGGGATTTGTTCCGAGTCCAGGCGGCGGTTGGGTCTTCATCAACCAGCTCTTCTGTCAGTCCCCCTGGGTCGTCAGCTTGAGGGGAGTCTGTATAGTTTATAACTGTGTTGAAGCGACCACCACTGTCAAGATCGATTCCGAATTTACTGTTCAGTGCGCTCTGATCTGTGCGGCTTTGATCCCGGTAGCCGTCATAACTCATGTCTGACAGATTAACCAGATAATCGAATCGCTCGGCTTGTCCGCCAAATTTGATCTGATGTTTCTGAAAGCCGTCCTCGCCAAAGGTAGGGCGCACCGAAATGAAGGGGATTTCCGGAGCCTGCTCCGACTCGATCAATATGGCGCCGCCCGATGCATTGCCATAGAGTGACGAAACCGGTCCACGGATGACCTGGATGTTACCGATTGACCCGATATCAATACTGTCCACGTTGGCCTGTCCGTCTGGCAGTGTTTCCGGTATGCCATCGACAATCACCTTGATACCCCGGATACCGAATGCGGAGCGGGCACCGAAACCCCGAATCGATACCCGAAGATCTTGGGCAAAGTTGTAGCGGTTCTGCATAAATATACCTGGGATCTGTGTCAGCGACTCATCCAGACCCAACTGGGGTTCAGCGTACTGGATTGTCTGCTGATGCACGATACCCACTGCAGCAGGCACCGTTTCGAGGGGTTTCTCCACTCGGGTTGCTGTTACCGATAGCTCATCCAGGGTGGTTGTCTCTACGGCCTGATCAGCCGATAAGTGCGAGGCTAAAGAGAACATTGTCATGGCAATGGCAAAGGGCATGGTTTGACGGGATCGCAATAACATGATTCACTCCGGATGAGAAAACTGCGCAAATACAAAGCAGTATTGATTAATGCTCATGTATCATAAGTGTCTCACCAGATACTGGTGAGTGTTAATCAGTGTTTATGGCTGCAAAAACTAATCCAGCACAGGCTATAGGGCTATGGGAAATTTTCCCGTACTCTGATTTTCGATCCTAGAGGAACCAATCATCCATGACATTGACATGGCGTTTACTGATTCTTGTGCTGGTCATTGTTACAGCGATGTTGGTCAGTGGTACCTATCTGGCGTTAGGTGTTGCACGAGACAACATCAACAATGAAGTGGAATCTAACGCTCGGATTACCATGCAGTTGCTGACTGCGGCTTTGATTAGTGGTCATACTGAAAATCAGCTCAAAGCCCAACAGATTCTGATCACCCATCTGCAGAGTCTCGACGACACTCGCCATCTTCAGATTGCTGTGATCCGTGGTGATGGCACCATTATCTACCCGAAGAGTGAACGAGAGTCTGTCCCTTTAAAAGTGGTTCCCCAGTGGTTTTATCGACTGGTCAAGCCTCTACCGGCCGAATATCGCAAACGTATTGCCAGTCCCCTGTTCGGGAGCAGTGAAATCGTGATACTGGCCGATCCGACTGATGAGATCGAAGAGGTCTGGTTCGAGGCAAAATCCGTGTTTACCCTGGTAATCACCTTTACCGCAATCTGTCTGTTGCTGATGGCCTTTACCATTCGAAACTCACTCCGTCCTGTGAATAAGATCATCACAGGATTGGGTGTGATTCAATCCGGTGACTATGCAGCCCGATTACCCCGCTTCAATCTTCCAGAGCTAAATCGGTTATCGCAACAGTTTAACCATATGGCTCAGGTATTGGAGGCTCAACAGCAAGAGAATAGGCGACTCAACAGGCGTCTGATCTCTGTCCAGGAGTCTGAACGGCGTCACCTTTCGAGAGAGTTACATGACGAGCTGGGGCAATCAATCAGTGCGATCAAGGCCATGGCAGTCAACCTCAGGGAGCACCCAGACAATATTCAGAGTGGGGCCAACACGATCATCGGTGTCTGCAACACCATGTACAGTGTGGTTCGAAATATGATGAATCGGTTACGGCCGGTTGCACTGGAAGAGCTGGGTGTAGAGACAGGCATCGAGCGGCTGGTAGATGGCTGGAATGACCACCATGAACAGAGCTTTTGCGCCCTGACTGTCACTGGGAACTTCGACAGTGTGGATGATGAGACCGCAATCACTCTATACCGAATCGTGCAAGAGGCACTCACTAATGTAGCCAAACACGCTGCTGCCGAGAAGGTTGAGATATCTATTGTTCGCCAATCAAATGGTATGATTGAGATGAATATCCAAGACAATGGCAAAGGCTTTGAACAGAATACACCACACAATGGTATGGGGCTGCTCGGTATGCGCGAAAGGGTAGAGGCCTTAAATGGGAAAATATCCCTTGCCAGTCACCAAACAAAAGGGGTATCAATTGAGATCAATATTCCTTCATGAAATTCGTTTCGCTGACAACAGATGAGTAATATCCAGGTACTGCTGGTTGATGATCACGCCGTTGTACGTGCCGGTTACCGTACGTTACTTGACGGAACTGAGGATATCGAAGTGGTTGCGGAGGCCGAAAGGGGTGAGGAGGCCTGCCAACGCTATGCTGAATTGCAGCCCGATCTGGTGGTCATGGATCTCTCTCTTCCGGGCATAGGCGGGTTGGAAGCGATTCGTCGTATTATCGCCCGGGATCATCAAGCGGCTATTCTGGTGTTCAGTATGCATGACGATACCGCCTTTGTTGAAAAAGCCCTCTCAGCAGGCGCACGGGGGTATATCACCAAGAACAGTGCCGCGGAGATCATGGTGGATGCAATTCGGACGATTGCCTCCGGAAAGGCCTATATTGAACATGAACTGGCACAGAGCATGGCGCTGCATAAAGCGAATGGTGGTCGGGAGATCTTTGCCTGCCTGACAACCCGTGAGTTTCAGATATTCAATCTGCTTGCCCACGGCCTGACCCCGGCTGAAACCGCCAACGAACTTGCCTTGAGCTACAAGACAGTCGCTAACTACACCACTCAAATCAAATCAAAACTCAATGTGAAGAGCACTACTGAACTGGTCCACTTGGCAATCCGGCATGGTGTGATCGAGCCGATTAGCGAATAAAATTCTGTAAACCCTGTTTTATGCTGAGTTGTCACAGGTGACACTGTGCAAAATTGCTCAAATTTGGTACGGGAAAATTTCCCGGATCAGCAAGTAAAAGATCCTCTTCATTTCCTTCATTCGGCCCGTTATAAATAGAAATATCTCTCTGAAAACAGAAGATATCTCCGACAATAATAAACGGAAACGACAATGCCCGAACTTTTGCCTGATCGATTTAAAACAAACAAAATCCTGCTAGGGATCGCCCTGAGAGCGCCACCGATGGGGCTGTCAGGGGCCGCTGAGAGGTTGGCGCCAATCGAGGTTATCAGTACCACACCACTGCATGGGGTGAGCATTGAGAGAGATCGTTTGCCCATGCATACCGAAGTGGCGACCGATAGAGATCTGCAAAAGCAACAGAGTCTCGATCTTTCCGAATTTCTGAATCAGCGTTTCGGCAGTGTTTATCTCAATGAGGCACAAAACAATCCCTTACAACCGGATCTCCTCTATCGTGGTTTTGTCGCATCTCCACTGATTGGCTTGCCACAGGGCATGTCAGTCTACATGGATGGGGTACGGATCAATGAGCCGTTTGGTGATACGGTGAATTGGTCCGTGATCCCGGAATCGGCGATTGCCGGGGTCAATCTGATGTCTGGTTCGAACCCACTGTTTGGCCTGAATACCCTGGGGGGAGCCCTCTCGGTAAAGACCAAAAACGGTTTCACCCACCCCGGCGGTGAGGTTGAGCTGTCTGGAGGGTCCTTTGAGCGTCTGACCGCCCAAGCCAGTGTTGGCGGCAGTCAGGATAATCTGGCCTACTTCATAACAGGGAATTATTTTGAGGAGGATGGCTGGCGCGACTACTCTCCCTCGGAATCTCAACAGCTGTTCGGCAATCTGGCCTGGAAGGGGGAGTTCAGTAGCCTCGATATGAGCCTAAGCGTCAGCGACAGTGACTTGATCGGTAACGGCGCACTGCCGGAAGATCTGCTTGAAGAGGATAGGGAGGCAATCTTTACCCGGCCTGATCAGACTGAACAGCAGGCGACCCTGCTGCGCTTTGGTGGCGAACACTATGTGAATGACGATCTGGTTGTCGAAGGCACACTCTACTATCGAAACAGTGAGGTCAATACCCTGAATGGTGATGACTCTGATTACGAAGCGTGTGACGATGAAGAGAACGAAGGCTTTATTTGCGAAGAGGAAGAGCTCGTTCTGGATCAAAACGGCAACCCGGTAGTTGTGGGCGACGATGTGGAGGGGGGAGCGATCAACCGTTCAGAGAGTGACCAGGATACCCTGGGGCTCAGCTTGCAAACCGCTTTTCTACAACCTTTAGCGGGCAGAGACAATCAGCTGATTGTCGGGGTGGCCACAGATCGTAGCGAAGTGGATTTCTCATCCAGTACAGAGCTGGGTTCACTGGATGAGAGCCGTCAGGCAGTCGGCAGTGGGGTCTTTGTGGAAGAGAGCTTTACCGAAGTCGAAACCGAGACCAAGAATCTCTCCTTCTATCTCACCGATACCCTGTCGCTTACTGAGCAACTCGCCCTGACCCTCTCCGGTCGCTGGAATAAGACAGAGATCGAGTTACGGGATCAGCTGGGTAGCGCCTTGGATGGGGATCACAGCTTTAGCCGCTTCAATCCAGCCGCCGGTGTGGCCTACGACGTGACTGATCAGATCAACGTCTATACCGGTTATAGTGAATCCAACCGGGCACCCACCGCCATGGAGTTGACCTGTGCGGATCCTGACGATCCCTGTCGCCTGCCGAATGCCTTTCTCTCCGATCCACCGCTGGAGCAGGTTGTCGCCAAGAGCTGGGAGGCCGGTGTCCGTGGCTCACTAAGCGGTTTCGATTGGCATGTCGGGCTGTTTCACACCACCAACGAAGACGACATTATCTTCATCAGTGCCGGCGCTCTAACCAACGAAGGCTACTTTGACAATGTGGGTGAGACGCGTAGACAGGGCATTGAAATGAGTTTCAACGGCAACGCCTTCGATGATCGACTCGACTGGTTTCTCAGCTATACCCACTTAAAGGCCACATTCGAAGAGAATCTGACCATAGCCAGTCCGAACAATCCCTATGCTGTTGACGGCGAAATCAATGTCCAATCGGGTGATCGAATTCCCAGTCTACCGGAAAATCTCCTAAAGGCTGGGGTGACCTACAGTTTCACCAGCAAGTTCGCGGTTGGCTTCGATCTCCACTACAGCTCCAGTGTGGTGATGCGTGGTGATGAATCCAATCAAGATGATGAGATCGATGGCTATACTCTGGTCAATCTGCGTAGCGAATATCAGGCCAGTAAAAGCTTCAAACTGTTTGCCAAGGTCGATAACCTGTTTGATAAGGCGTATGAAACCTTTGGCCTCTATGGTGAGGCAGATGAGGTGTTGGGTGGTGACTACGAAGAGAGCCGTTTTCTCTCTCCTGGTTCTCCCAGAGCCGTCTGGGCGGGTGTTCGATATGAATTCTTGTGATGAACTGCCAGCGCGTGCTGGCATTGATGACGCCAAAAGGAGTCGATGATACACAACATAGGGTAGAGATTAACTGTTATCCCAGGCCCGGCCAGGGAAACAAAACTGCA